>CAYHHO010000097.1:0-11458 GCA_964356445.1 uncultured Singulisphaera sp.
CATGACTTCTCCGCTCTTGCTGAAGGGGCTCGCTTACACGCTGGCGCAACTGGGCTGGGTTCGTCAAGGCTTTGGATTCACCATGACCATCGTCGGCGCGCTCGCAGGAGGTTGGATGGTCGCAAGGTTCGGGTTGATGCGATGCCTACTTGTGTTTGGAGCACTGCAAGCAATCAGCAATGGTGGATTCCTCCTGCTTGCGCACTTCTTTCATGCGACCACAGCGAATGCGCCCGAGACCCCCGCACCAGTGCTCGCGCTCTTGCCGGTGATCGCGGTCGAAAATTTCTCTGGTGGACTCATCGCGGCTGGATTCGTGGCTTTCCTGATGAGCGTTTGTGACCCTCGATATGTGGCGACGCAGTACGCGCTGCTGACCGCACTCATGGCGCTCAGCGGCGCAATCGGCGGGGCGCTCAGCGGAGTGTTGACGAAGGAGTTGGACTATCCGATGTTCTTTCTCTTCACGATTCTCGCAGGGATTCCGGGGATTGCGCTCATCGCGTTTGTCCGGCCGCCGAGAAGTGTCGTTGCCTCGCCGCGCCAGTGAAGCGGCGCGAACCCTGCTTCAATTCCTGCGTCGATTCCAAGCAAGAACTGTTGACCCCATTACACTCGCGTTCTCAAATGCCAGACAAGCCAGATCAAAAGCCCGACTACAAGGCAACCCTGAATCTCCCGAAGACTTCATTTGCGATGAAGGCCAATCTCGCGCAGGCTGAGCCTGCCACGATCGCGCGCTGGCAGAAAGATGGAGTCTTTCAGGCGATCGCCACATCGCGCGAGAGCGCGCCGAAGTTCGTCTTTCATGATGGTCCGCCCTATGCGAATGGGTCGATTCATGTCGGTCACTTGCTGAACAAGGTTCTCAAGGATCTTGTTGTGCGCAGCGCATTGATGGAAGGGAAAGCCTGTCAGTATGTGCCAGGCTGGGACTGCCACGGGCTTCCGATCGAACACCGCGTGATGACTGCGCTCGTCGAGAGCGGCAAGGCTGCGAAACTGGAAACGCTGAGCGACGAGCATCGACGCATGGCAATTCGCCGCGAGTGCGCGGCGTATGCGGCCAAGTTCATCAAGACCCAAGCAGCGCAGATGCAGCGGTTGCTGACCCTTGCGGACTATGACCACCCGTACTTCACGATGCAGCCCCAGTACGAGGCTGGAACGCTCGAAGTCTTCGCAGGACTCCTCGAGAAGGGGTTTGTCTTTCGCCAACTCAAGCCGGTGCACTGGTCGATCGCCAACAAGACGGCGCTCGCGGAAGCGGAATTGGAGTATGAAGATCGAGTTGATCCATCAATCTTCGTGGATTTCGAGGCGGTTGATGCCGCGAAGGTCGGCGCAGCGTTTGGGTGCGATTGCGAGTGCACCCCTTGCCTCATGATTTGGACGACGACTCCTTGGACTCTCCCCGCAAACCTTGCGATTGCCGTGCATCCGCGAAAGCAGTACGCGCTGGTCGAGATGGACGGGTCATTGACCATTGTTGCGGAGGAGATGATCGAGAAAGTAGTCAAGACGGTCGGTGCGACTGATGTCGTCAAGAAGGCCTCTGTCGAAGGCAGCGCACTTGTCGGACTCGAGTACGCACATCCGTTCTGCGATCGAAAGGGTCGGGTTGTGGCGGCGGAGTATGTGACGATGGACGATGGCACTGGGCTGGTGCATACAGCGCCAGGCCACGGCGATGATGACTACCGCACGGGATTGCGCGAAGCCCTGCCGATCTACTGCCCCGTCCTCGACGATGGCACTTTCGATGAGACGGTTCCTGCGTGGCTTCGCGGAAAGGTCGTTTGGGATGCGAACACGCTCGTCGTGGAGCACCTGCGCGCGAGTGGACACCTCGTGCACGCACTGCAATTCACCCATTCGTATCCGCACGACTGGAGAAGTCGAACTCCAGTCATCTTCCGAGCGACTGAGCAATGGTTCATCGGCGTCGATCGGGTCGGCGCGAATTCTGCGAAGTCTCTTCGCGCGATGGCACTCGAGGCAGTCAAGGATTCGATCAAGTTTGTCCCCGAGTGGGGGCGCAACCGCTTGCGCGGCATGCTTGAGAACCGCCCAGACTGGTGCATCAGCAGGCAGCGATCGTGGGGGCTTCCGATTCCTGCATTTCGCATGCCAGATGGAACGGTGTTCATGACGCCGTCGAGCGTTCGAGCGGTTGCCGCGTGCATCGCAGAGCAGGGGAGCGACGCATGGTTTACGCGTACTCCAGCGGAATTGCTCGCTGCATACGACATCGCGAAAGACCAGAAGGCGCCAAAGGGACTCGACATCGCATCGCTTGAGAAGATGCAGGATATTTTCGATGTCTGGTTCGAGGCGGGTTCGTCGTGGCACTCGGTGTTGCAGCAGCGAGACCTCGGTTTCCCCAGCGCGCTCTACTTAGAAGGGTCTGACCAGCATCGCGGTTGGTTTCAACTTTCGCTCCTTCCCGCGCTCGGAGTCACGGGAAAGCCACCATTCGATTCGATCGTGACCCACGGATTCTTGGTGGACAAGGATGGGCGAAAGATGAGCAAGTCGCTTGGCAATGCGCTTGAAGTCGACACGCTCTTGAAGGATTACGGCGCCGAGATTGCGCGTTGGTGGGTTTCAGGGGTCGCATACGACGGCGATATACGAATCGACCTCGACTACTTCAAGACCGCATCGGAGTCCTACCGCAAGGTCAGGAACACGCTGCGCTTTCTGCTTTCCAACCTGTACGACGCGCCGCCGTGGGGCGAATCGGAAGTCAGGGCACTCGCGCTCGCCGCACCTGCCGAGTCACTCTGCGGCTGGCTCATGGGCGAACTGAGCGAACTCGAGGCGCAGGTTCGTGCGGCCTACGCGAGATACGACTTTCGTTCGGCGCATCTTGGCATCTTTGATTTCTGCAACGAGACACTCTCGGCGATTTTCTGCGCGGCGACGAAGGACCGGCTCTACTGCGATCCCCCTGGGAGCGCGCGCCGTCGGACGACACAGGCAGCGATGCGTGTCGCGATGGAAGTGCTGTGCAGACTGCTTGCGCCGATCCTTCCGCACACTTCGGAGGAGGCGTGGAAGGCACTTCGAGGCGAGGCGGCGCCGCTCTTGTTCACGCAGCGCCACCTCGACTTGCACGCGAAGCGCGACAGTCGATGGACTGAGGTCATGGCGGCGTGCGCGAGCGTGTCAAAGGCACTCGAAGTCGCGAAGAGCGTTGGTATCGACAATCCACTCGATGCGGCCGTCGAGATCCCAGATGCGCATGGGTCGCTCGCTGCATTCTTGCCAGAGCTTGCCGACCTCTGCGGAGTTTCGCGTGTGACGCTTGTGCCAAGTGGAAGCGCTGTCACTGTCACCGACCTTCGTGCACAACCCAAATGCGAACGATCGTGGCGTAGGGATTCCAGCGTGCGCGCGCGAACTGATGGCGGGATGCTCAGCGACCGTGATGCGCTGGCAGTCGGCGTGTGAGGCGCTCAACGAACGAAGAGGACCGCGGAAGGGCCACACGGTTTGCGAGGTTCGACTTCGTCGCTCAGAGCCGACTTGCTGTGCGGCGCAGTCGAGCCCCAGGCGAGTTCCGCAGGCGACCGACGGCGCTTGCGCTGGAACTTCTCTTGGTGATTGGGTTCGGTCGCCGAGGACTGTCTGAGTCCTGGGGGTTGCACTGCGCCGTGCAGCTCGCTGTGTGCGTCAATCGCGACTAACTGTGTGCCCAAGTTCGACGCGCTGGCCACCCCCTTGGAATGGTGGGTTTGTGTCGTTTTTCGACACTATCCCACCATTTCAAGGCCTTCGTCGTTGATCCAACTCAGCTGACCTTGGATCCAGCCTTCACGGGCCTGTCAACCGTGAGCAAGATGACATCGCGCTCGTCGGGACCAGGCTTTTGCCCTTCGGCGGGCGGCGCTGGATCGCCCTTCAAGTCGCTCGCAGCAAGAATCATTCCCGCGCTCACCTCGCCGCGCAATTGGCGCGGCTCCAAATTCGCCACCACGATCACTTGCTTTCCGACGAGGGTCGACGGGTCGTACCACGCCTTGATCCCGGCGCAGACTTGGCGACCTTCGGGTGTTCCGTCATCGAGCCTGACTTTCAATAGTTTGTCCGCATTCGGGTGCGCTTCCGCGCTGAGCACCGTCGCAACACGAAAGTCAATCTTCGCGAAGAGGTCGTAAGCAATCGTCGGAAGGGGATCGCTCATTGACCGGCTTTCGCAGGCTCTGCAGCTGCCGGCGCATCCGAATCCTTTTCCTTGCGTGGGTTGGCAAGGGTGAATCCGTGTCGAGCGGTCAGTGCTTCGAGTGTGAAGAGCGCCCGTGGATCGCCCGCCGCTGCGTCTGTCGCAACGACTGTCTTGAATCTCGGATTCGTGACGAGCGCGGGAACTTCACCGCGGTTCATCTGCGTGATGCTGTCGATTCGCACGACGGCGATCGCCAACTTCGATGGGGCTGGAATGACAATCGTGCGTTCGCCAACGGGCAAGCTGGAGATGGACTCGCCCGTTGGCAAGCTCATCGCACGCTCGACGACGGCTTTGACGACGTCAGGCGCAGATCCAAGGACAGGGAGTTGACCTGGGAACTTCAGCCCGTACTGCAGGAACTGCTTTTCGCCTTGGCGAAGATCGCTGAACTGGTCGACCTTGCATCCGTAGGTCGTCGCGACCGCCCCAAGACCCTGATCAATCGCCTCTCGCAGAATCTCGCTCGTCATACCGTTGAGTTTTTCGAAGCGGTTGAGTCGATTCAAGTCCGCGACGAGCGCGTCTCGCACGGCATCGACGCTGGCTGGCGCGCTCGATGCTTCGACGGCAGTCACGCGGAAGGCATAGAGGTCGCCCCCAGGTGTCTGCAGGACGGGACTGGTGACTCCGACTTGTGCGATGAGTGTGGACTTACCGCCGAACTCTCGCAGGGCGCCGATGAGCTGCGCAGTCGTCACCGGTTGAGCGCCGAAGCGAGTCGTGGACGCGCTTCCGAGCCCAGGCAGTGCCGAAACATCGGCGGGGGAGACCCATCCATCGCCGTTCGTCGAAACTGTGGGCTGTGCGATTGCGAATCTTGCTGCCACTTCGGCGGCGAGCGTCGCGAGCGCGAGCTGTGTCGATGCAGCGTCGGCCGGAAGCGTGTAGTAGCCGTTGACCTGTGGAATGCCTCGCATCGAAAGCTGCATCCGATCGGAGATGAACTTCGAGATTTCTGCAGCTCGCGCCTTCGTGTTTTCTGCGAGCACCTTTGCTTTGACCGCATCTCGCGATGAATCAAAGTTGGCGTCGGGCGTCGGGGTCGATGCAATCGGCAGGGGGGTGAATTCGGCCTTGTGCTCGATCCAGTACTTGCGAAGTTCAATGTTGGAAAGAGCAGAACTCTGTTCGACGATCGCAGTCACCGATGCGGCCGGAATCGAGATCCACTCCATCTTGAGGCGATCTGGGATTCGGTATCCAAATCCGTTTGTTCCTTCGCCAACTTTGACCGCCCCGAACGACGCAAGTTGCGCCGACAGCGCGGTCTCGCTCGGTGCTGCGACCTCGACGGTCGCCGTTGCTCCATCGAGCACAACCATCTCTCCCGACACAGCTGCCAAGAGTGATGCAGCCGACTGTTCCAAGCGCGTCGCAGAAATTCGTCCAGGACCGCTCGTGACCAAATTGACATATCGATCGACTGCGTTCAGTTTCGCAATTGTTTCGTAGACCTCGGTCGGCGTCTGTCCACCTTCGCGGCAGAGGGCAGCGAGGAGGTTTCGTTCTGGCACCTTATTGGCGGTCGCCATTTCAGCGAGTCGCGCCTGACCGTTCGCTGCTCCGCCGACCAGTCCCGCCTTCTCAGCTTCCAGCAAGAGCAGATACCAGTGCACTGGGTCCTTATCGAGTCCGAGCGCCTGAACGATGGGATCGCCCATCATTCCGATCACGCGCGTTTCTTGCTGCAAACGCGCCATGTCAGATTCTGTGACAACTTCGCCGTCGATCGTCGTGGCCCAAGTAGATCGCCCCGTGAGCAACTCGCTCATGAACGAACTGCTCTGGTCAAACACCAGCCACGAGACCATCAAGAACGTCATGCCGACGATCAGGATCCAGCGCGACATCGTCTCGTTCTTACGGAAGAATTTCAGCATGGCAAGTTCCTCAAGCGACTCAAAAAAAAGGCGCACGGACGGTCGTCGTCCGTGCGCTCATGAATGCAATCGTCACACAATCAGCGGTAGAACTCGACGATGAGATTGGTGTTCACGTCGAATGGAATCTGTTCGGAGGAGGGGGTTGCCAACACCTTGGCGACCAGTTCGGCTGGATTGACCTCAAGCCAACCTGGAACGATGTGACCCGCGAGGCTCTCCATGTTTTCTCGGGCCAACTTCTGCGCACTGTCGCGCAACGTGATCGTCATGCCAGGAGCGCATGCAAAGGATGGGCGATCCACCTTGTGACCATCCACCTTCACATGTCCATGCACAACCAATTGCCGTGCGGCCCAGATTGTTCGCGCGAAACCGGCTCGGCGAATCAGATTGTCAAGCCGACGCTCGAGATTCTGAAGGAGCACTTCGCCCGTGTTGCCCTTGCTGCGACCTGCCTCAGCGAGGTAGCGACGAAACTGTCGCTCGAGCACGCTGTAGTGGTAGCGAAGCTTCTGCTTTTCGTCCTTGCGAATCCCGTAGGGTTTGGCGCGCTTGCCGCGAAAGCCGTGCATCCCGGGTGGGGTCAACTGTCGCTTGGCGGTGTGCTTTGGAATGTCCGCGATCGGAACACCAACGCGACGGGAGAGTTTGACTTTGGGACCGATATAGCGTGCCATGGGTAGTCCACCATTGAACAGCAACAGGCGGAAAATGTCAAGAGATCCGCCCGCCGAGGCCCAACTAGTACGAACGGGAGTCGCTGCGCCGTCGCCAGTTGAGAAATGCGCGGTTCAGGACTCGATACCCGCCCGGGGTCGGATAATCCCCAGTGAAATACCAGTCGCCCGTGTGGTTGGGCATCGCGCGCCGGAGCCCCTCAACTGTCTGGTAAATGACGTCGACTTCGCCCGTCCAATCTCCGCTCTTGGGGCGAATGAGTTGAGCGACCTCGGCTGAGATCTCGTCGTGGGTGAATCGGTCGTAGATCAGGCGGACATGATTTTTCATCCGATCGGCTGGATGCGCTTCCTGCGCACGGCAGAGCGCTTCGACTTCATCGAGCACGGCTTCGTCGCCTCGGCGGCGGAGCAGATTGATGGCCGCCTCGAAGGCGATGAACCGTCCGAGTTGGCTCATGTCGATGCCGTAGCAGTCGGGATAGAGAATCGGCGGTGCACTGCTGGCGACGAGGATGCGCGCAGGGTTCAGACGCGACAGGATCGTGATGATCGAGTCGCGCAGGGTGGTGCCACGGACGATCGAGTCGTCGACGGCAATCAAGGTGTCGCCAGGTTCGATCGTCCCTCGTGTGATGTCATAGACGTGACTGACGAGGTCGCGTCGCGCCGAGTCATGCGTGATGAATGTGCGAAGGCGCTGGTCCTTGTGCGCGACTTTTTCCGCTCGGATGCGGACGTCCATCAGCGCATGGATCCGCTCAGGCGTGGCCTTGCCCTCGAGTATGAGTCGGCAGACTTCATCTGCGCCGCGACCGCGCATGATGCGTTCGGTCTCCTGAATCAATCCGAGGTACGCACTCTCCGACGTGTTGGGAATGAACGCGAAGACCGCGTGATCGACGGATCCATCAAGTCGCTCGAGGATTCGCGGCGCAAGGTTTTCGCCGAGGCGCTTTCGCTCCGCGTAGATCTCATGGTCATTTCCGCGGCTGAAGTAGATCCGTTCGAAAGAGCACTCTCGGATCGGCCGCGCAGCGGCAAATCGACTCGTTGAAATTGCCCCATCGCGCTTGACGCTCAACACATGACCGGGTTCGAGCGGTTGGATTTCTGACACCGCAATGTCGAAAACCGCTGCAAGTGCAGGTCGTTCGCTGGCCACGGCGACGATTTCGTCGGTGATCAGGGTGAAAGCGGGGCGGATTCCTGCGGGATCCCGGCACGCAAAGCAGTCCCCATTGCCGACAAGCCCGCCGAGCGTGTAGCCGCCGTCGAACTTCTCGGTCGCGCGCTCCAAGATGCGCTGGTAGTCCAGTTGCGCAGAGACTTCGGCAGCGAGCATTCTTCCATCGAGGTTCGAGAATGACCCTGGACCGATTGTCGAAATCAGATGGTCATGTTCGCAGTCGATCGCGAATCCGATCTTTTCCAACACGACGCCAGTATCGCTGCCTCCGATGGGTGAGAGCCCGTATTCAATGAGCATCTCAAAGAGTTCGGGCGAGTTGGTCAGGTTGAAATTTCCCGCGAGCGCGAGGTTGCGGCTCGCAATGATGGACCTTCGAATGAATGGGTGGCATGCATCTGCAGAGCGCCCCCCGAACGTCCCGTACCGCAGGTGACCAAGCAGGACTTCACCCAGCAGCGGCATCTTGCGTTTGATGTCGGACTCCGAGATCGTCCTCAGTGATTCCTCACTCATGTTGCGGATCGGCGTGAGGGCCTCGTCGAAAATCCGCTCGATTGGGTTTCGCTTTCCCGACCTGGTGCGCTCCATGAAGGACTCGCCAGGAGGCATGTTGAATCGGACATTGGCGATGCCCGCGCCATCCTGCCCCCGATTGTGTTGCTTCTCCATCAGCAGGTAGAGCTTGCGAAGTCCCCATGCAGGATCGCCATACTTCTCCTGATACCAACTGAGCGGCTTGCGCAGGCGAACCAGCGCAAGACCGCACTCATGTGTGAGCGTGTCGCTCATGGGAGGGCAGAAGGTTAGCGGATTGAGTCACCCGCAGAATTGGCGTTGGTTCGTTGGGTCGGCTGATCACAAGTGACGCTGCCATCTCCGGAAGTTGGGCATCGAAGAGCGACCGTGCGATCTTGGGGCAGTTGCACTCCTGCGAAAGATGCAGAAGGACGAGGTGCTGGATCGAACCCGACAGGGCCACCGCGCGCACGGCATCCACCGCCTGCATGTTCGAGAGGTGACCACGGCCTCCCATGATCCGCTGCTTGAGAAAGGAGGGGCGTGAGGAGTTGCGCTGCATCTCTTCGTCGTAGTTGCTTTCAATCGAGAGGCTGTCGAGGCTTTCGAAGGCTTCAAGCAAGTCGTCGTGAACCGATCCAAGATCCGTTGCGTGTCCGATTCGCGCCCCTTCGCAGTCGAAGCGAAATGCGGTCGATCCAATCTCGTCGTGCGGGACGGACACGAGCCTGACATCTGCGGTTGTTCCAAGCCGGAATGGTGCGTCGGCAGGGCGGAGGCACGCGTGAGGAACGCCAGCAGCGAGTGCGAGTTCGGCGTGCTCTCGGCGCACGATGACTGGCACCGGCGCGCGTTCGAGCTGGCGTACCCACGACCGCGTCCAGTGGTCGGTATCGAGATGCGTCAGGAAGATCGCCCGCAATGTGTGGAAGTGGGCGGACGCGCCCGCAGCGACGAGTGCAGCGCGCACACGCCGAGGTGTGAGCCCCGCATCGACGAGCACGAACTTGCCAGAGTCGTCGAACGAAATCGCTGTCGCATTTCCGCGAGAACTGCTGCCAAGCACGCAGATGCGAGCCGTCATCTGTTGGGCTCCGCTGAACTGGCGCTGTGACTCTTGTTCATGCTGCGATCCTTGCAACTTGGGTCCATCACTCGTGCAATCCTTGCACTATTCAGCGCTCGAACGCCGACCATGCGTGTGCACGATACCTCGCTTCGATCCCTCGACGAACGCAATGTATTCGTCGATCATCGGGTCGCCCGCGCGGTTGCGCAGAAGATCCAGCGCGTTCTTGGGAAGCAACCGACTGCGACATAACGTTGCGTACGCCCATCGTGCGCTGTCGATCGCTGCGGATGAAATCCCAGAGCGGCGCATGCCCACAATGTTGAGTCCGCGAGCGTAGTTCGTCGCGGTCACCAGAAAAAACGGACAGACGTCGTAACTCGCCCCCGCGAGACCGCTGATGAAGCAGCCTCGACCGAGCCTCACAAACTGGTGGATTCCGGCTGCCCCGCCCGTCATCACGCGATCTGCGACTTCGACATGACCGGCGAGCAGCGTGCCATTGGCGAAGACCGTGTTGTTGCCAACGATGCAGTCGTGCCCCGCGTGCGAGTTTGCCATCCAGTAGTTCTGGTCGCCGATCCGGCCGGGTTGGTCCATCTTGGGACGCGAGATTGTCACGCCTTCGCGAAAGACATTCTTCGAACCGATGATGATGCCCTTGCCTGGAAAGTCGGCAGGAGTGCCCAAGTCCTGCGGCGCGCATCCGATGCACGTGTTCGTACCGATGCTGTTGTTGCTGCCGATGGTGAGCGGTCCTTCGAGTTGCACACGCGCTTGAAGCACCGTTCCAGGACCAATGGTGATCGGCCCGAGTGTGCCGAGCAGGTGACACCAAGGACCGACAACCACGTCCTCTGCGAGCGTGACATCTCCTTCAATGATGGAGGTGGGATGGATCTTTGCCACATCGAGAGAATAGCCCCGCCTACTACGATCGGGGTGTGATGGACGCCTCAGCAGTTTCGCGGCAAACTCTTCCCTCGGACGATGGACTCGTGGAGTTCATCGACCTCGGCGCGCTCTCCTATACAAGGGCGTACGAGATCCAGCGGGACACCCACGCACGGGTGGTGGCTGCGAGACCGCCACTCGATGCGCCGTTCTCAGCTGCAGCGCGCGGTGGAGTGGCTTATTTTCTCACGCATCAGCCAGCGGTCGTGACAGTCTCTCGCAGGGTGGGCGCAGCGAGCAACGTCTTGAAGTCGAAGGCACAGTTGGAGGTGCTCGGAGTCGAGTGCGTCGAAACTGACCGCGGTGGCGACGTGACGTGGCATGGACCTGGGCAGATCGTGGTCTACCTCATTCTCGACTTGAACCGGTTGGGGCTTCGAGTCGGGGGCTACCTGCGGATGCTCGAGGGAGCGGTGATCGAGGCGCTCGCCGATTTCGGAATTCGCGGCGAGCGCGATCCCACTGCGACGGGTGTCTGGGTTGAGGGTCGCAAGATTTGCGCGATGGGCGTGCGTCTTTCTCGGTGGGTTTCGATGCACGGGATCGCGCTGAATGTGAACCCGGACCTCGCGCAGTTTGATCTCATCGTGCCCTGCGGGCTCGTTGGAAGGCAGGTCACGAGCGTGGCGAAAGAACTTGGTTCTGGCGCGCCGGAATTCGCTCGGGTGAAGCAAGTTCTTGCATTTCGCCTGAATCAGGCGATTCGCCGAGCAGCGACCGCGGCAGAGGCGCAGCACGCGACGCGGTAGGCGGATCCTGCACTACACTTCGGAACTCTTCGAATCCGATGAACATCCGCAATTTTTCAATCATCGCCCACATCGACCACGGCAAGAGCACGCTCGCGGATCGGTTGCTGCAAGAGACCAATGCGCTCTCGAAGCGCGAGGCGCGGGCGCAGTTTCTCGATTCGATGGATCTTGAACGCGAGCG
>CAYHHO010000098.1:0-11366 GCA_964356445.1 uncultured Singulisphaera sp.
GTGAAGATTCCACCGCAGATGCGAAGCGCGCTCGCGCCAAGGCTCTCGCCGATGGCGAAGCCGATGAAGCAAGGACCGACGAGTGTGGTCGGCAGGAACGCGAGGATGCAGATCATGAAGAACAGTTCGACCGACACCAGCAGCAGTCCAACGCTCATTCCGCTCTTCAATGGAATCGACAGAACTGGAAGTGCAGATGAGCGCAAACTCGCAAACGCAGCGCGGCTGTTGGCGGTTGTGTTGATGCGGATGCCGAACCAGGCCACGCCGTAGGAACCTAAGATTCCCAGCACGCTTGCAGCGAGAATCAGCGCCACGTTGCTAGCAGACTTGTGCTCGAGGAATCCGAAGTAGTAGACGATGCATGCGGCGATCAGAATCCACAGCCAGACGAGAAACTTGCCCTGCTGAAAGAGGTAACTCTTGCAGGTCTCCCAGATGATGTTCGATACCGAAAGCATCGAATCATGGGCTGGCAGCGCCTTGGTTTGCTTGTACTGCATCACTCCAAAGAGGGTGGCTGCGACGCAGACCACGAGCCCGAAGTAAAGAATCCCCATGCCGGAGATGGTCGTCCCGAGCACATCGAACTGAATGGATGTGAGCGACGGAACCTTGAGGTCCGCTTCACCCGCAAATGCGGCTGGAGCGACGAGGCAGAGTGCGAAAAACGCGAACATGAGTCGAAGCATGGGTCGATGGATCCTTCCTATGGGTTGCGAAATTGAGGGCGAGAGTGTAGCGATACTCTCAGGCTTCACAATCGCCGCGAATTATCGACCGAAAACACCACCCATGCTTGACCACAGACTTGCAAAGAAGCGCCGACACCTGCTGAAATGGGCTCGACGGGTCGATGCGCCCTGTTTTCGCTTGTATGAGCGGGATATCCCAGAATATCCGCTGGTGGTCGACTGGTACGACGGCGATGTATTGGTCTGGTTCCATCCGCGGACCCGCGATGACACCTCCGAGGCAGAGGCGGCGCACCAGCAATCGTGCCTAGAACAGATTCGCGCCGCGCTCGAAGTCGACCCCGCGCACATTTTCGTGAAGCGGCGGCAGCGGCAGAGGGGGCTGGCGCAGTATGAGCGCGTCAGCGAAGATTCCGTGATCCGCAAAGTGCGCGAGCAGGGGCTTCATTTCGAGGTGAATCTCTCGGACTATCTCGACACGGGACTGTTCCTAGACCATCGAACGACCCGCGCGATGGTGCGCGAGCGCGCGAAGGACAAGCGCGTGCTGAACTTGTTTGCGTACACCGGGTCGTTCACGGTCTACGCGGCGGCCGGAGGCGCGTCGCACACTTTGACCGTGGACATGAGCAATACATATCAAGAGTGGTCGCGGCGGAACCTTGCGCTCAACGGATTCAAAGAGGGCGACGCGCACCGCTTCGAGCAGGCCGACTGCCTTCAGATGCTCGAGGCCGGCCCGCGCGGCGGCGAACTCTTCGATGTCATCGTTCTCGATCCGCCGACATTTTCCAATTCGAAGCGCATGGTCGCGGGAAGTTTCGCCATCGAGCGCGACTGGCCAGCGCTGCTTGCAATGACGCTTCCGTGGTTGAGCGGAAGTGGGCAGATCTGGTTCAGCACGAATGCACGAGGATTCGAGCCGACGCCGGAACTCGTTCCAGCTGGCGCGCAGATCAGGGATATCACCAAGTACACGATCCCCGAGGACTTCGCCGACAAGACTCCGCACCGTGCATACATCGTCGCGCATGCAGGCGTCGCAGGTGGAGTGGATCTGCGGGTGAAGCGCGGGTGACTTCGACGAGTTTTTCCGAGTCACTTGCAAGCTTGTAACAACTTCTTGTTTGCAGTCAGCAGTTCGATCGCCCCCATGGTCATATCGCTGTCGTGCGTCAGGAGTTTCCAGCCGTTCAGTCGGGGGGCAGGTCAAAACACTTGGCGGACATTGACCGCATGCATTGCGTCTTGAAGTAGCATCGGAATGGAAACGCCGTTTCACAGTGGACTTGTCGGGCACTCGCCCGCGACACTCGGAAAGCGAATTCCTATCAAGTCAGGACACCTCAAGTGAAATTGGGAGAAAGTTATGCTGCCGTCCTGCTGTTTGCCGCTGTCCCGTGCTGCTCCCAAGCAGAAGCAAGTGTTTCGAATCTATCTGCGAGTTGGAATAGATTCATAGGGGAAGAAACGGTTCTTGTCTGTGATGTGCTCGATGGCTTGGGTCCCGTCATCTATAACGCGGAAACCTCGGACCAGACTGCGCTTCTTATCGTCTGGCTCGAGGGCTCCTTTGCCATTGAAGTGAACTGCCAGCCGGTAGACATCACATCACTGACGTTTGAAGGAAACGAAGCGACTGTTCTTGGCACAAGCGGTGCGAATACGTTTCAGGTGACCTTCTCTGTCACAGAGCACGGAAGCCTCGGTATCGAAATGTCGAACGCGGAGGGTGAAGACGCTGAACGCTTTACTCTGAACCCAGAGGATGGCTCTTTAGTAACCCCAGAAAAATGTGTCTGTTGGGGTTCCGCAGCAAGTAAACGGAAATGCACAATTCAACAATGCAATGACGTAGTGCCATGCAACGCCGGCACAAGTGGTAGTGCCTTGTGTGAATGGCGCTATCTGCCTGATCCTCTATGACGAACTCCGTGATGCAGTTTTCGCCCGCTGTGAAACCAGCGGGCGCTTCACTTAATGATTGGTCAATTGGACTTTGCGTGCGGTTTGATGGGGTGTTTCTGAAGTCAAACCTGAAAGGTGTTCCATGAATCCCAGATTGCCATTCCTGCTATTGATGGTGGCGCTTTCATTTATCTCTCCTGTGGTGATCGCTCAATCAGCGAAGGTTCTTTCCCGGGAAGAGATCGCGCAGCGCGTTGAGGATACTCTTCGAAATGCTGCATTCTGCGAAGTAACAGAAACAGTGACGCAGATCCCCATTGGTGATGGCGGCAAGTTAAAGAGCGGCGCGGGACCAGTCGTTGTCCATTCGATCATGAGAAAAGATGGTTTCAAGAGTCTTGTTTACATGAATGGCAAGCTCATCATGGCGTTTGCTTTCTGTGACGGGCGAGTGGAAGAGTTTCGGCCCCGAGCCAAGAACCGCCCGCTTCTGCAATACGATGCGACGAGTATTTCAGGAATGGAGGACTCTGTTCTTCAAGAAGAGGAAGACTGCCTTATCGGAGGGCTGACATTCAGTTGGGTGGGTGTGCCTACCAAAAGCGGGGTCGATCCAGCGGCTGACAGGGCGGGGTCATACGGAAATAAGATAAGGAACGGCGAACAAGGCGCGGATGTGCAAGAGCAAGGGCGTACCTGTGTTGTTTTTCGAGAGATCATTCCTGTGGGGGACAGGCAACTCGAGAACGTTCTTTACATCGACAAAACATCGTTCCTTGTTCTCAGGTGGGACACTTTTCAACCTGGCGTACAACGAATTCGGATTTGCAACAAAATCCAGGTCTCGGATGCTGTCCCCCAGAATCTCGACTGGCATATTGCCGTCGGCAGCAAAGAATAGATGGCGCATGTTGCGGTTGAGTCCGTGCCAATTCGCTGCAATCGATTTCACGATCCGCGCTTGCCTCTGCAACCTTGTTTGAATCCCTTCTTGTGACCGCGCTCGGTGCGCGGCGCCCTCCGTGCCAATATCGATGAGACACTTCCCTACGCTCCAGACACTCTGGGCAAACAGGAGTCTCAATCATGGCAGAAAACCCAAAGAATCGTCTTCGCTCGCCTTCTGACCTCTCCCGCACGACACGCAGGCGGTTCAGCGACAGCGAGAAACTGCGAGTTGTCGAGGCCGCGGACCGGTGCACGAAGCCCGGCGGTCCGACGAGTTGATCATGGCGTCACTTCGCGTGCGGCGGCGCCTTCACCGCCGGCGCCATGATCGGCTGCGGCGACGCAGGCACCATGAATTCAGGCGCATCGGGGAGCGCGTCAGCGAACGGTTTCTTGTCGCACTCGCCGTTTGCGAGCTTGAACCGGATGATCTGCTTCTTCTTGCGGTCGCCGACATACAGGTGCTCGTTGTCCATCGCGAGCGAACTCGGCAGCGGCGGGCATCCAGTATGCGCATTCGCGAAGAGAATGATGTCGCCCGTCTTGGTGTTGATGCGAAAGATCGCGGGGACTCCGTTGTCGGTGAGGTACACCGTCTCGCCGTCCGGCGCGAACAGCAACTGAATCGGGTGCTTGAGCCCGTCGGATGCGCTTGCAAGAACGCTCTTGCGCAGGCCTGTCGCGGGGTCGAACACAACAACCTGCGATGCGCCTCGGTCGCAGACATACAGCAGCCCATCTGCGCCAATGGCGATGCCGCGAATCTCGGTGATGCCCTGCGGCGAGACCTGCGCGCGCGGCACGATGGTTCCAACTGGAATTCCTAGTCCGGCGATTTGCGCTGGGACAGGAACCGGTTCGCCCGGAGTTGTCGTGCCTATGCCGTGGTACGCGCTGACGGTGTTCGTGTCCTGATTCGACGCATACACCGTGCCGTCAGCACCGACCGCGAGTGCATACGAGTGCACAAGATCGGGATCCTTCAGCGCCTTCGATGCGAAGACAGACTCGAAGGGAAGTTCGCCGTCTGCGCCGGGCGGACCGTAGCGGAGAAGCCTTGTGTTTTCTAGGTTTGCGCTGACAACCATCAAGCCGTGCTCGCCGGTGTGGAGCATCCCGCGCACTCCTTTGGCATCGCCGCCCGCAGACGCGGGGACTTCTTGGAGGATGTTTCCAAGAGTCTGTCCGTCGCCGCTCAATGCGTGGACAGTGTTGCCCGCGGGTTCGCCGTGCATCGTGATGTACCACTTCGCCGCGGATTTCGGCAGGTCGTGGCCGTGGGCTCCTTTGCGATTGTCCGCGTCGCTTCCCGTTTCCTTGCCTGCGCTTTTCCCAGCGGTCTTGCTGCCATCCGTGCCGGCGTGACTGTCTGCGTCTTTGCCAGCGGCGTCGCTCGAACCCTGCGAGCCGACCTGTTCCCCCTCAGAATGCTTGTGGTGTTTGCCTTTGCCCGATGGTCGGTCGTACTTCGTCTCGTCGGTGGTGGGCTGCGGATCCAGAGTTGCGCCTTGATCGCATGCAATTGGAGCGAATGCGATCGCGCACGCACCCAGCATCAATCGAACAGCGAGCGTCAGCAGTCGTGCGACGCGAAGAGAGTTGGGGTTGCGCTTTCTCATGGTTTGTGGGGAGAATACTCGCACGATGATGCTGACGAACTTTCTCGGGACTTCGCTTTTCGCACTCAGTGCCAATCTTGGTGACAAGGGAGCGTCGATGATCCCGCTGTTCGAGCAGCAGACGAGTCATCCAATCGATTCCAAGAGCGTTGTCAGTTCGCTCGATCACTTCACCAATCCATGGTTTGTTGGATCGCTCCTGCTTGGTCTTGCCACCGCTGCAATCTGCGGCTTGCTGATCGCATGGCACCCGCGCCGATCCGGAAAGGGCGACCCAGTCGAAGATCTGGAGCAGCGAAACACGCTGATTCTGCTGGCCATGGTGGGAGCAGTCGTTTCGGAACTTGTGCGAGTTGACCCAGCAATGGCGCTCGTCGTCTTCGGCATCGGTGGTCTGATTCGATTCCGTACCGTGCTCGACAACCCCAAGGTCACGGGGAAGGCGATCATGGTTGTGGTCATCGGCCTCTCATGCGGACTGGGCGAACTTGCGATGGGTGTGTTCTTCACCCTGTTCGCGTGGTTGCTGATTTTCTGGCTCGACTCGGCGGTTGGCTTTCGCATTCGCGTGAAGATGACGGGTCGCTGCGACTCGAAGGCGTCGCTGCTCGCGTTGCTTGAGGCGATTCGCCGCGTGGGCGGTCGCATTAGTTCCGCTGAGGAGTACGAGCACAAGCGGCAACTCGTCGTGACCGGGAAGTTGCCATCGTCGGTCGATCCAGTCAAATTCAAGGCGATGCTCTCGCAGAAGTTGCCGCAAGGCGATGACATCGATATCGATCTCAAAACTGGCTGAGCGCGTGTGGACACCTGCGTTTCGGCGGCGAACGCGCGCGGCCGCCGATCTTGCGATACGCTCAAGGCAGATGCTGGATTCCCAAACCAAGAGCACACTCGCGAGCGCCCTGCTCTGCGCCCTCGCGTCGATTTCGACCCCTACGGCTGCAGCAAGTGATGTCGAGATTTCAGGCCACGCCGGGACGATCCACGCACGAACAGTGACCGCGAGTGACGAGACCAAGTCGGCGGGTGAGTGGTCAGTCGTTGTCGAATCGGACGGAGAAGATCTGCTTGCATGTGGCGCGCTCGCCCCAGTGGATGCCCACCAGCACGAAGTCGAAGTTCCATTCGTCGTTGTTGTCCCGGCCGAGGGAGCGAAGCAATCAAGCGCGACGATCACGGTGTACCGCGGAGACCGCGTGGTACTGGTCGAGACGATCACGGTGCACCGAACGCGCCATCCAGCCGATCTGAACATGGATGACCGGATCGATTCAGCTGACCTCTCGATCTTGCTTGCGCACTGGGGTCGCTGCGTGAAAGGGGAGGAGTGCATCGCGGACATCGATGACGATGGATGGGTGGATGGTCGCGACATGTCCGCGCTTGTGTGTGCGTGGAATCCCTGAGCATCACTGGCATGCCATTCGTTCGGCGACCGAAGCTTCGAATTCAGACCACAACACTCTGGGAATACCCGAGTCAGCACTACGACGCTGCCGATGGGTCGCGGATGCAGGGGGACAAGAATTACGTCGGCGCGACGCCGTCGTGGATCATCTGGCAACTTCTGACGCGATACACACGCGAAGGCGATGTCGTCGTGGATCCCATGTGTGGCAGCGGCACGACGCTTGATGTCTGCGCAGACCTTGGACGCAAGGGGATTGGATTCGACCTCGTTCCGACGCGCCCCGACATTTCGCAAGCGGATGCGCGCAAGATCCCGTTGGCAGACGCATCGGCCGACTTCGCGTTTGTCGATCCGCCGTACTCGACGCACGTCGAATATTCGAACGACGCGCGCTGCATCGGCAAGTTGGATGCTGCTGGCGACGACGGCGGCAAGGCGTACTTTGAAGCGGTCGACCGCGTGATCGGCGAATTGCACCGAGTACTCAAGGACCGCAGATACATGGCGCTCTATGTGAGTGATTCATGGCGAAAGCGTCGTGGAGAGAAGGGATCCGGCAATGGCATCTTCATGCCGATCGGTTTCGAACTCTTCGCGAGACTTCGCAAGCGCTTCCAGCCCGTGGACATCGTGACGGTCGTGCGGCACAACGCGTCACTTGGCAAGGGCAACTTCAACAAGGCTGCAGAGGAAGGAAACTTCTTCCTGCGCGGCTTCAATTATCTCTTCATCATGAAGAAGGTCGACGCCAAAGTTGACAAAGGGGTCGACAAGAAGGTCGACTCAGGGGCAAACCGCGGCCGCTGAGTCGCGCACTGCGCGCATCGCTCGGTCGATTCGCCGCATCGACTGTTCCGAGAGCGCCTCGTTGGCCACATAGAGATCCGTGAGTTCGGCGACCGATCGCTGACCGATCAAATCTGCAGCGCTTGCAGTGCGAATAGCGCTGACGAGCGCGAGATCGTCCCGATCAAGAGCGCGCGAGAGTTCGCCGCCATCTGCGCCTGCAAGTGACGCAGCAAGGGACCGAGCCCGCTCGCCATCGCGCGCGAAATCCGTCTCGCTGCCCGTCAATATCTCCAGTTCAACCAAGGACGCGCGTCGATGCATCAACTGCAGTGCGTCGTTGTCATTGAGCATTTCGGCTGCCTCGCCAATGATGTGCTCTTCGAGGCTTCGCCATTGATTATTGACTGCGGCAAACTCCTTGACGACACGACCGAGAGCGGCTTCCGCCTGCTTGCGATCATCTTGGTGGAGCAGGATGCTCTTGCCAAGCGGGATCACAGCCGCAGAGCGCGCCGCTCCAGTGGCGTTGGCACGCGCCAGCAGTTCGTCCGCGTTGTCCATCAAGAGCGCGATGAGGACATCTCGAGTTCCCTGCGGCAGCGACGAATCTGTTGCGAGTACAGCAAGCGAGCCAGATCCCGCAGCGGCAAAGCACTTGAGTTCCTTCGTCGCATGAAAGTACTTCGATGTGTAATCGATCGATGGGTAGGTTCGCAGGACTCGCCAAAGGGTTGTCGCGGGCTCTGTCTTTCCCCCGAACGCCTCCGTGCGATCGGCAATCGATTCGCCGATGAGGCGATCCAGTTCGGCTGCGTGCTGGTTCGGCAGCACGACGCACTCTTGCAAGACAGTGGTGAGCATCCGGTGAAACTTCTCGGCGTCCTTCGTGATGTCTGAGCCCGCTTCCTGAATCTTCTTCTCCACATCGTTGATGCGCGTGTTTTCTCGCGCCATCAATTCACGCCAAAGATCGAGTGAATCATGCACGAACTCTGAAGCGTGGTCTGGATCGAGTTCGGCGAGAGAGGCAATCGTTCGAAGCATCGTTCGCGACGGCGCTGGAGTGACCATGCCAGCGCGGTTCCAATTCCGGTATGTACCGACACCTTCGTAGAAGAGTTCGTCCTCGGACGCGTCGTAGAGAGGCTGGATCGGAGCTGCTTGCGCCTGCTTCTTTTCCTTGAGAAGCGACTCCGCGGCGCTCCCCTTCAGTTTTATCGACAGCCTGCTGAGTTGGGTCATCGCGTTCTTCGCCGCTGCGACTTGCGGCTCGACATCATCAGCGAACTTCAAGACGAGTTGCTGATGAGTTGCTCGCCACGCCTCTTCAATCTGCGCCGCCTGCGCGCGGGTTGCATCGGGGATCTCCTCGACCAACTTGAAAGATCGAAACGCGGCATCCGTTGGTCCGTATTCCTTGATTGTGGTGAGGGACTTGATCGCCTCATCTCGCGCGGACTGCCACGGCGCTTCAGGAAGTCCAGAGGGTTGCGTCGCAAGCGCTTGCATCGCAGCACGCAGGTACTCGATCCGGATTGCGTTCGTCTTCTTGGTGTTCGCGTCGACTTCTTGGGCGATCGCAGCCCCCTCCGCTTCGAACTCGGCCTTGTCTGCGGCGCTCGTCTTTCGAATGTTCGACTGCCAGTTCGAAACAATGAGAGTTTGGGAAGCGATCCACCAGCGATCGGCCGACTGGGCAAGAGGCGGCGCGACTGTGTTCGTCCACGCGATGATTGCCGTGGTTGGACGCGGGTCACTCGATGACCATGAAGTGAGCACTGATGTCACTGGATCGATGAAGCGACCGACTGGTTCAGCTTTCTTGCCTGCGCGGCGAAAGCATTCGCTGGTGCGCTGAAGACCTCGACGCGAGATGAGGTAACCAGAGATCGAGTGATCGAGCCCAACAATCGATCCGAGGCGATTCAGGAATGCGTGGTCTTCGCCGACGAGTTGCGCCCAGAACTCGCGATTCGCGGCGAGCGACGCGCGCGCGATGCGCGCCATCGAGCCGGCAGATTCGAATCCGGGTGTCAGTTCGCCGTTATCGATCGGGCGGTGCGCGAGCGTGATCCGGTCGCGTGCGACAATTCGATTGCGAAGCGTGCTCTCGAGGTAGCGATCATGTTCGGCATCGACAGCAACCCAGTCGATGGACGTGCTGTCAACTCCCGCCTCATCGAGCCACTGAACCAAGTCGGCGGCGCGGATGGCAGGGGGGAGCACCCGAACCGGGTCTTGGTCGGCGGGGCCGCAACCGACCAGCACCAAACCAACCGCGAAAAGAGCCCACCGGATAGGCGAAATTCGCGTTCTTTTTGCGTCAAATGCCCACCGCATGGGCAGGAGGTTACTTCATAAGAGAAAAATCTTGAGTCTCACCAAAGTGCCCCCCTAACTGCGCCGATCCCATCCCACGCGAAGGAGTTTTCGCCGGAATCCAGCAGTGCGGCTTGCGCAAGGCGGATTCGAATCGGATTGTGTTTATGCGCGGAAACGCGCGGTTCAGTCACTCAGGAGGATTGGCAGCATGAAGCAGCGTCTACGGAAGCGGGGCGGAACTGGGAGAAATTTGCCTCATGCTGCCATCCTCCTGATACTTGTGTTCGTTGCTGGTGCGATGTTCTTCCGAGGCGCGTTCACCATGCGATCGGATGCAGCCACGATTGGCGTGCTCGCTGTGATGCCGATCGCTGGCGTTCGTCAAGTGCCACAGGAGTACGCGACGATTCAGGCAGCAGTGAATGCCGCTTCGTATGGCGAGACAGTCTTGATTGCACCGGGGACTTACAACGAGCGCGTGTCGATCGACAACAAGCGCGTGACTATCCGCGGCGTTGCTGGCGAGGCGAGGTCGCAGATTGTTGGTGATGGTCGCGTCGGCGGAATCGTCGAAGTCTTCGGACAGGGATCGACTGGAACGACTTTCGAGCACTTGGCGATTTCAGGTGGGCGCGGCAAGGACGGTTGCGGGCTCTCGATCGATCATGTCGAAGTCTTCGTGCGCGACTGCACATTCAAGGCCAATGAAGGAAGCGGCGTCGTGAATCTTGGATCGACCAGCGCATTCGAACACTGCTTGTTTGACGGCAATGGCGCAGAATTCGCCGGCGGAGGATTTCGAAACGAAGATGGATCGCCAACGCTGACCAACTGCGATGTGCGCTCCAATACTGCTGGCACATTCGGCGGCGGCGTGTACTCGAGCGCCGGCCGCATGACGTTAGTGAACTCAACCGTGTCAGAGAACTTCACGCGCAGTGGCGCATGGGGTGGCGGCATCTACAGCGGTGCTGGTGAACTGGTGGCGGTCAACACGCTCATTGAGAAGAACGCGTCGCTCGAATCAGGCGGCGGAGTCTTCGTGGCGGGCGGCAACGCAAGCTTGTCAGGCTGCACGTTCTTCGGCAACTACAGCGCAGAGGGATGGAGCGTTGGGTCGTCAGGCGCGCGCGTGTCGATGAACCAATCAACGGTCTGTGGAGACGAAGCGAAGTCGACGCTCGGCGAGGGGATCAACAGAAGTGGCGCGACGTTCACTGCGGACTGCTTCGCGGATCGCAACAGCAATGGTCGCGACGATGCAGAAGAGATCGCGCTTGGCCTCGTGCAAGACTGCGACTCAAATGGAATCGTTGACGAATTCGACGCGGATTGCAACCACAACGGGATCGTGGATGCATGCGAAATCAGCGCGGGTTGGATCCGTGATTGCAACAAGAATGGCGTGCCAGATCGCTGCGAAATCGAGGCTGGCCTTGCGAAGGATGCGGATCACGATGGTGTGATTGACGGTTGCTCGGGGGAGTGACGAAGCGGCGGGGGCGGGGGGTGTCGATGCGGGGCGTGTCGATGCCGGGGGCGTGTCGATGCGGGGGTGAAGCGAAACTACGACTGAGCGCGCGCTTGGCGAATTCCCGGATTGGGGTATTCTTCAGCGCCCTGCATGCGTAGCTCAGCTGGATAGAGCATCGGTCTTCGAAACCGAGGGTC
>CAYHHO010000099.1:0-11206 GCA_964356445.1 uncultured Singulisphaera sp.
CTCTATATAGGATCCCATGATCGTGAGGACGCGCCGTGCAAATGCCCAGTGACTTCATCAATGAACTGACTTGGCGCGGTTTGCTGCACCAGACGACTTCTGCGATGCTCGCGAGCCACCTCACGACGGGTGGGCGGCTGGCCTACTGCGGATTTGACCCCACCAGCGATAGTTTGACGGTCGGAAACTTGCTTCCGATCACGATTCTGGCAAGGTGGCAGCAGGCGGGGCATCGCCCACTGGTATTGATGGGAGGCGCGACTGGCTTGATTGGGGACCCGAGCGGCAAGAGCAGCGAACGACAACTGCTCTCACTTGAACAGGTGCGGCACAATATCGCTCGCCAGCGACCGATCTTCGCGCGCCTGCTCGATTTTTCGGGACATCATGCCGCGAGCGTCGTCGACAATGCAGACTGGCTTCTGAAGTTGGGGTTCGTCGAAGTTCTTCGCGATGTCGGCAAGCACTTCTCAGTGAACCAGATGGTCGCCCGTGATTCCGTCGCGACGCGATTGACTGAACGAGAGCAGGGGATTTCGTACACCGAATTCAGTTACATGATTCTTCAGGCGTACGACTTTCTCCACCTCCACCGCACCGCCGGCTGCACCGTGCAGCTTGGTGGAGCCGACCAGTGGGGCAACATCTGTTCAGGGATAGACCTGATTCGTCGCGTGGTTGGAGGTGAAGCGTTTGGTATCACGAATCAGTTGGTGACCAAGTCGGATGGAACGAAGATCGGCAAGTCCGAATCAGGAGCGATCTACCTCAACCCTGATCGCACGAGCGCCTATCGATTTCACCAGTATTGGCTGAACGCATCAGACGAGGACGCATTGAAATTCCTCCGGTGGTTCACGTTCTTGCCGCGCGGGAAGATTGAAGAGATTTCTGCGAATCACACGCGTGATCCAGCCTCGCGGATTGCACAGCGGACGCTCGCCGACGAGCTGACGACAATCGTGCACGGCGAGTCGGAATGCACGCGCGCGACGCGCTGCGCTGCTGCGCTCTTTGGAGGCGATATCCGTGAACTCGACGAACGGTCGCTGCGCGATGTCGCTGCGGATCTCCCGGGCCCAAGGCTGAAGGGTGATGCCTTTGCGGGCGAGGGCAAACTGGCGGTCGATCTGCTGATCGAAGCGGGGCTCGCCGCGAGCAAGCGAGAAGCGCGAGAGTTCCTCGAGTCTGGTGCGGTCCAGATCAATGGAGAGCGCGCCAGTTTGGAGAGTCGCGTGCTCGGAAGTTCACTTCTGTATGGGGCGTTCGCGTTCATCCGCCGCGGCAAGCGCAACTGGGCCGTCGCGGAGTGCAAGTCGTCGTGACGCAACATGCTTTCTCGCTAGCATCGTGAATATGGCAGGGATCGCCGGCACATACGAACTTGGTCGATTCTCGGGAGTCTGCGCATCGACGCAGCAACCGATCGAATCAGGCGACGAATTCATCGCGGCACTTGTTGATGCGGTTGACGAGAGTGGTCATCCAGTCTTGCGCAGGATCGATTATGCAAGCGTCGCGTGGGCGGAGGGTGTTCGTCCTGAGGCGCTCGTCTGTTTCTGGAAGTCAGTCGCCCCCGAGCCTGGAGAGAAGCGTCAGACCTTTGTCGATGACGAAACTCTGCTGGAAATGGTGCAGAGGACCGACTCTGAGACCGATGCGCGTCGATGCGCGTTCAGGTGGATTCTTGCGCTCGTTCTCTTGCGGCGGAAAGTGTTGAAACTCGACGGGATCGTCCACGAAGCCGACGCCGAGTTCTGGGCGTTCCGCCCGCGTGGCGCAGATCCTGCGTCTGAGCCGTTTCGCATCAGGAACCCTGGCGTTCGCGAAACCGAGACGCGGGAACTCGCCGATCAGCTCGGCGACATCATCCGCACTGACGCATGAGGCTCCCGTTGCGTGTTCTGCTCGCAGCGTGGCTGCTTCTCAGCCCTTCACTCCTGATCGGATGCACGCCTGCAGTCACGCGGATTCCTCAACCACCCGGTGCAGTACCGACTGCCGAAGATCTCGCCGCCGCACAGCGATTGCGGCTGCAAGCCATTCCCTCGCTTGCACTGCGAGGGCATGCGGAGTTCAACTGGACAGATCGATCGGGCAGGCACTTTGATGACGGCGACTTTGATCTGATCATGCGACCTCCGGGCGAGGTCAGCCTTCGCGCAGGGAAACTTGGCGAGAAGTTTCTGTGGATCGGATCTGGCGGTGGACTCGAGTGGATCGTGCTTCCGCGCGAGACTCCATCGCGCGCAATCGTCCGAAGCACCGCATCGGCCGAGAAGCGCTCGCTGCTGGGCGGGGGAAGTTTCGATCGAATTGGATCAATCCTCGAACCGAAGCGGTTGCTTGAGGCGTTTGGGTTGGAGCAAGTCGCAGCGGTGAATGTCTCGGCGATCGGCTGGGACGAACTGCGCGGCGCTTGGGGTTTCACGCTTCCTGGGCATCGCTTGTATGCACGCGGCGAGAGCCTTCTGCCAGTCGGATGCGACTGGCTCGATGATCGTGCGCAAGTCATCGCGACATGCACGCTCGACGGATTTGACTGGATTCATGGGGAGAAACCCGCCGGGTCACTCTTGACGACCAATCAACCACGCGTCAGCACTCGCGTCCGATTCTGTGTCTGGTCGGGAGAGAGCAACACGCCGCGGGATGTTCCAGAGGCAGAGGTCTCGCTCGCCGCTCAGGAGCCGACGTATGGAGCAGAGCAGATTCGCCCGCAACTCTTCGTCTGGGAGGCGATTCGGTCGGCACTGCGACCGCAAGTCGTTGAAGGTCCGCAACCATGATCTCGTGCATGTGGATCGCTTTGTTCTCCTGGTGCGCGGTTGTCGTAGCACCTGCGAGCCCTTCGCCTCCGAAAATTCTTGTCACCAGTTCAGGAACGCACATCTGGGTCGCCGCTGCGACGCAGGGGGGATGCAGGGTCGTTCACCACACCGACGAGATGTCTGGCGCTTTCTACGGTGAAGTCGTCCAGCTTCCCGCGTTCCCGATTGCGATCGCAGCGTGGGAAAACCGGATGATGATCGTGATGCCCGGTGACGCGATCGATTCGACAAAGCCTGTGTACTCCGTGTCGACTCGCAGGAACCCGGCAACGGGTGCGTTCTTCTACGAGCCGATTGGTCGCCTCGATGTTCAACCGCCCATTGAATCTCAGTTCCCGCTGAGGCAACTCGTCGTCGACAACTCTGGACCGATCGCCTTGCTCGGAACAGGCACGCCCGAACTCCTCATCGGCAACCAATCCAGTTGGTCGAGCCAACCGCTGCCGGCAGGATTTCCCGCGGATTTGCAGTTGGTTTCGTGGCCAGACCCGACCGATCAATCATCGTGGGCGCTCTGCTTTGCAGAAGGAGTCGAACTGGTGACGATGGTGCCCACCGCATCATCAGAGGGCGCGGCAAGCTGGACGCGGACGGTTTGGGCAGGTGCTGGCGTTGGATTCCAATTCGCCCTCACAGGCTGCGCTCGACCCACGGTGATGACGCGCGCTGGAGATGGAGCACTTGCGCTCGCCTATCCAGGACCGGTCGGACTGCGAACCCTCAATTCCATCGATCCTCCCAGTGAATCGTGGGCGGTCGTTGGATACGCCGATGCGTTCAGGCTGATTTGGATCGATCAGGCGGAGGCGATCCACCTCGCTCCACTCAACGCCCTGACTGGCGCAGTCGGTACCAGCGAGATCTTGGTTGTGCAAACCGCATCTGCTGGCGAGTGGTTTCACTTGCCTTTGATTGGAGTGGTGACGATCACGATGCTGCTTGCGGGGTTCATCCTGCGTCCGCCAATCGAACCAACACACCCGATGCCCGGGGGCTGGGAGGCACTTGGGCTTGCTCGTCGAACTGGGGCGCTCGCCATTGACTTGATTCCTGGCGCCGCTCTCGCGCTCGCTGTGACTGGTGCGGCGCCATCTGAACTCCTTTCGATGCCTTCGTGGAGTGCAGATCTGGAGAGTTCACTGCCCGCGACGATTATGCTTGGATTCACCGGAGTTTGGTCGCTGATCTTCGAGGTTGCGCTGCGTGCAACTCCTGGCAAGTTTCTTGTCGGCGGTCGCATCGTCCGCGCGCCAGATGGCGGTACTGATATGAGAGCAGGGGCGGGACGCGCGCTTGTTCGGGGGCTTCTCAAGTGCGTTGTGCTCTTCGCGCCCGCGCTCGGGTTTCTTTCGTTCGTGCATCCGCTGCAGCAGGGTTTGCCTGAAACGCTCTCGCGAACAGTCGTTGCCCGCCGCAGATAAAGGATCGCCGCTGGCGGAGCGCAAGAAATCAAGCAGACGCGATCTTCGGTGCATGCCATCCGCCCGAAGGCAGCAGCCAGTCATTCCCGATTTCGGGTCCCCATGTTCCCTTGGCATACTCGCTTGCGGGAACGACTGCGCCGAGTACTGGATCGACGATTCGCCAGCACTCGTCGACGCTATCCACGCGCGCGAAAAGCGTGCCGTCGCCTCGAAGGGCGTCGCCGAGCAACCGCTCGTAAGGAGTCATCTCGTCTGACTGGTGGTCGATCGCGAGCAGTTCCATTGGCTCGCCCACCATGCGCTCGCCATCCACTTTGACCTCTGCATTGAGCCCAATCTCGATACGCGGGTTCAATTGAAATCGCAAGAAGTTTCGACTCGGAGGAAGTGGTTCATTGAAGACCACCTGCGGAGGTCTGTGCAGTTCGACGCGGACTTCCGTCGCAGTCATCGGCATGTTTTTCCCAGCACGCAAGTAAATCGGCACACCGGACCATCGCCAGTTGTCGATCTGCAGTCGAACGGCCGCGTAGGTCTCGGTCGTCGATCCGCTCGCGACGCCTGATTCCTGCGGGTATCCGCGGAACTGCCCTCGGACGATGTCGGTCGGCTTCAGCGTGCGAATTGCACGAAAGAGTTTGACCTGTTCATCGCGCGTGCGTTCGGTGTCTTCCCAATTGGGCGCTTCCATGCAGAGAAATCCGACGACTTGCATCAAGTGATTCTGAATCACATCGCGAAGAGTTCCAGTCGCGTCATAGAAACTGCCTCGTCCCTCAACGCCAAATGACTCTGCCATCGTGATCTGGATCTGCCGGACGTAGTGACGATTCCAGATCGGCTCGAGGAATGCGTTGGCAAACCGGAAGTACAAAATGTTCTGGACGGCCTCTTTCCCGAGGTAGTGGTCGATGCGAAAGATCGACGTCTCGTCGAAGACTGCATGGAGCAACGCGTTGAGTTCGATCGCCGACTTGCGATCGCGACCAAATGGCTTCTCGACGACCACTCGAGCGCCCTCAGCGCACCCAGACTGCCCAAGATGCGACGAGACTGGTCCGAAGAGTGAAGGTGGAATCGCCAGATAGTGCAGCGGATGCTGGGCGGATCCAAGTTCCTTGCGAACCGCCGCAAACGTTGCGGGATCGGCATAGTCGCCATCGACATATCGAAGCAGTCCGCAAAGTTTCGCAAAGGCACTCTCGTCGACGCCCCCGCCAAACTTCTCGATGCCGTCCCGCGCGCGGTCCTTCAATTGGGCTAGCGTCATGCCGCTCTTGGCGACGCCGACGATGGGCACATTGAGCACGCCCCTGCGAACAAGTGCTTGAAGTGCCGCGAAAGTCTTCTTGTGCGCAAGGTCGCCCGTTGCGCCGAAGAACACCATGGCGTCTGCTGGCAAGTGACTGTTCATGGTGAATCAGCCTTTCTGATCTTTCGACTTCTCGAGGTGACCACCGAAACCCATTCGCATTGCGGAACAAACCTTGTTTGCAAAGTCGGCCTGTCCGCGGCTCTCGAATCGATCCATGAGTGCCGCGCTCAGTACATGGACTGGCACGCCCTCTTCGACAGCCGCGAGAATCGTCCACCGACCTTCGCCAGAGTCAGAGACGCGACCCTGATAGGTCGAGAGGTCGTTGTCGCTTGCGAACGCCTGTGCCGTGAGATCGAGGAGCCACGAAGCGACAACGCTTCCGCGCCGCCAGACTTCGGTGACCTCCGCGAGATCGAACTGGTACATGAAGTCCGACGGATCGCGCAGCGGTGTGGTCTCTGCATCGGCCTCGCGCGTGTGCATGCCCGCGTCCGCGTGCCGAAGGATGTTGAGTCCCTCTGCGTACGCCGCCATCATTCCGTACTCAATTCCGTTGTGGACCATTTTGACGAAGTGCCCTGCGCCTGATGGACCGCAGTGGAGATAGCCCTGGTCTGCGGTGCCCGTGGACTTGCGCCCCGGCGTTGGCGGCGCACTCGCCTTGCCAGGCGCGAGCGCTGAGAAGATCGGATCAAGTCGCGCGACGATCTTGGCTTCGCCACCAATCATCTGTGAGTAACCACGTTCAAGCCCCCACACTCCGCCCGAAGTACCGCAGTCGACGTAGTGAATCTGCTGTGCCGCGAGCGACTTGGCACGCCTGATGTCGTCCTTGTAGTAGGAATTTCCGCCGTCAATGATGGCGTCGTCCGCCGAAAGGAGCGGGCTCAATTCCACGATCGTCTGATCAACAAAAGCTGCGGGGATCATCAGCCAAACATGGCGTGGTCCGGTGAGTTTCTTCGTGAGGTCCGCAAGACTTGACGCGCCGACGGCGCCCGCCTTCACGAGTTCCGCGACTGCAGCCGCACTTCGGTCGAACACCACCACCTTGTGCCCAGACTTCAGGAGGCGAAGTGTCATGTTGGCGCCCATGCGCCCCAGGCCGATCATTCCTAGTTGCATCTGTCTCTCCAAAAAAGGTGTTCGATTCGGAAGGCGTCGAAGCATACCGATGATGAATCGATGGGGGTTTCAAGCGCCGTGCTATGCTTCTTCACTCGGCATCGAACTGGACCTCAGGATTCCCACGGAGCAACGATTGGCACGGAAGGAACGCAAGAAAATCGGTGAACTGCTCGTGGAGGCCGGCGTCGCGGCACCGCAGAAAGTCGATGAAGCGGTGGCGACCGCGAAGAGTTCCCGAAAGAGAACGGGGGAAGTGCTCGTTGAAATGGCTGTGTGCAGCGACGAGGATATTGCTCGCGCTTTGGGGAAGCAGTTCGGGCTCGAATTCGTGAATCTCGATCGCCCAGAAGGGCTCAATCGCGTCAACAAGAAGTTGCTCAGCGACGACGTCATCAAGAGATACCTCATCCTTCCCCTTGATGAGAAGGTTGGGAACACGATGAAGATCTTGATTCACGACCCGATGGATCTCGATGCGCTCACCGCGCTGCAGTTTCGGTTGAGTTGCCAGTTCGAGAAATTCATCACAAGCCGGTCGCAACTTCGCTCCTATGTCGAAGGTGGCAAGACGGCGGGCAGCCTCCTCAACAAGAACGACATCGTGACGGCATCGGTGACAAAGACGCACGACCGAACCAAGGACAGCAGCCAAGACCGCTCGAGTCAGGACAAGTCGCAAGACGCATCGGTCGACCGAGAGCATCTCCAGAAAATCGATGAAGGCGCGCTGAAAATCGTTGATCGGATGATCATCAAGGCAGTCACCAATCGAGCCAGCGACATCCACATCGAACCGATGAAGGAGCATGTCCGCTTGAGATTTCGAATCGACGGATCGTGCATCGACATCACGCCGCCGATTCCAAAGAAGCTGCAGAGTTCGGTCATCGCGCGAGTCAAGTTGATGGCGGGGATCAATATCTCTGAGCGTCGAATTCCGCAGGACGGTCGTATCAAGTTCGCTGTTGAGGGATCACCGATCGACTTTCGAGTCAGTTCCTGCCCAGCGATTTGGGGCGAGAGCATTGTGATGCGTATCTTGCGACCCGAGTCGGCGCGCATCGGTCTCTTGAACTTGGGACTCCAACAGGACACGCTTGACCTGTTCAATAAGGTGATCCGACGCCCCAATGGGATTTTTCTCGTGACGGGACCGACAGGATCTGGAAAGACGACGACGCTCTATTCGGCGCTCAATGACTTGAATCGACCGGACAAGAAGATCATCACGGCCGAAGATCCCGTTGAGTTTTCGTTCAAGGGAATCAACCAGGTTCAGGTTCGCGAACAGATCGGACTCACGTTTCCAATCATTCTCAAGTCCATGCTTCGGCAGGCGCCCAACATCATCCTCGTCGGTGAAATTCGAGATCGTGAAGTCGCCGATATTGCGATTCAAGCAGCGCTCACGGGGCATCTTGTTTTCTCGACGCTGCACACGAATGATGCTCCCAGCGCCATTACGCGACTCGTGGACATGGGCGTCAAGCCGTTCCTTGTTGCAAGTTCCATTCAGGCAGTTCTCGCGCAGCGGCTTGCGCGAATTCTGTGTGCCGCATGCAAAGTGCCCGATCTCACCCCAGATCAAAGTTGGCTACGAATGGCTGGGATTTCAGCCGATGAGGCCGCTCGTGGAACGCTGATGAAGCCGGTCGGATGCGAGAAGTGCTCGCACACTGGTTATCACGGTCGGCGGGGGGTGTACGAGATGATGATCATGAATGCAGAGATCCGAGACCTTGCATTCCAACGTGCGACGGTTTCGAAGATTCGCGGCGCAGCGGTGCGCGCGGGAATGCGTACGCTTCTTGGGGACGGAAAAATCAAGGTCCTGAATGGAATGACGACCGCGGATGAGGTCGCAAAGTTCGCGCAGTCGGACATCACTTCCTGAGTTCTTCCCATGACTTCAGCCTTCGCAAGCGCCAATTCCACGATTCTTCGTTCTCTCCCCAATCGAAGGAGTATCCCCCATGTCTTCTGGTGAAGCGAGCGCCCCCAAGTCAGGCGCTCAGGTTGTTGAGAGCACGATGCAGATCGATCGTTTGCTCGACACGGTCGTTCGGCAAGGAGCATCCGATCTTCATATCAGTATCGGTCGACCTCCGACTCTGCGATTGAATGGCCGCTTGCGGTCACTTGCCACGAAAGTGCTCGACCCCGAGGACACGATGTCTCTCATGAAGCAGATCGCTCCTGAACGAAACCAGCAGGAACTTCAGGAGAATGGCGGGTCAGATTTCGGAATTGCATTCGGAACAGCTGCGCGATTTCGTTGTTCAATCTTCAAGCAGCGCGGCGCAGTCTCGATGGTGCTGAGACAGATCCCCAATCGGCTCATGACTTTCGCCGAAATCGGTCTGCCCGACATCTGCCTCGAACTGATTCGAAGACCGCGCGGGCTCTTTCTCGTCACAGGCCCGACCGGAAGCGGAAAATCCACATCGCTGGCGACGATGATCGACATCATCAACGAAACGCTAGAGCGTCATATCGTGACCGTCGAAGACCCGATCGAGTTCTATCACTACCACAAGAAGTCGATCGTCAATCAGCGTGAAGTTGGTGCGGATGTCACGAGTTTCACGGAAGCCCTCAAGCGCGTTCTTCGAATGGATCCTGACGTGGTGCTCGTGGGTGAAATGCGAGATCTTGAGACCATCGAGGCAGCCATTCGAGCGGCCGAAACAGGCCACTTGGTGTTCGGAACTCTGCACACCACTGGCGCAGCAGGAACGATCAATCGAATCATCGACGCGTTCCCGACCAACCAGCAGGAGCAGATTCGCGTCCAGTTGTCGGTCAGTTTGATCGCGGTTCTGAGCCAGGTGCTCCTCGTGCGAGCGGACAAGCCCGGTCGGCTGGCCGGCTATGAGTTCCTCATGGTGACGCCCGCCATCTCAAACCTCATCCGTGAGAACAAGACCTTCCGCATTGATTCCGCGATTCAGACCGGTAAGCGATTCAGTATGCAGTTGCTTGATGATCATCTTTGGGCGATGTATTCGCGCGGTCAGATCAATGCCGAAGAGATGATCGACAAGGGAAAGAACCCTGGCGCCCTCCGCGACAAGGTCCATAAGGCTGGTGGCAAGATCGGTCGCGCCGAGTGGGACGAAGAGGATGTCAAAGCAGATTGATCGAAACATTGATCGAAACAAGGCCGAAAGCGACCAAGGTTTTTCGCACAGATAACGAGCGAATACTATTTGTCATAACAAAAGATCGTTTATCTGGACGTAATCGCCAATCGATCCGTACGATTGATAACGGCGACCATTGAGCAATGCCATGGCTGAGACAACCTTAGAGATTGATCCTCTTGAACTGAAGAATCGCAAGCTTGGTCGCGTGCTGACCAAGATGGGTCGGCTCACTCGAGAGCAAGTTCACGCTGCACTCGAAGCCCGCAGCGCGGATCCCGCGAAGGCGAAGAAAAAAATTGGTGAGGTGATGATCGAGTTGGGGCTGGTCTCTGCAGAAGAGATCGCGATCGCGCTCGCAGGGCAAAAGGGGTTTCGATACAAGCGCCTGGCTGGTCTCGTCATTCCGCCCGAGACCCTTCGTGCGATCACTCCAGAAGCCGCCAACGTCATGCGGGTCGTTCCGCTCGAAATCAACCCTCAAGCGAAGACGATCACTGTCGCGATCGGATCGACTGCAAATTTCCAAGCGATTGACAACCTTCGCATGAGCGTGTTTGCGGGATACACGATGACGGTGGTGATCTCGCCGCTCGCCGATATCGACGAGATTATTCGCAAGGAGTATGCGCGAAAGTCTGAGTCCAGCGAGCTGTTTTCTGAGGTCAACCGATCAGAGGCTGTCAAGAATCTCCAAGGGCGTGGAGACTCAATCGACGTCGCCTCGCTTGAGGATGCGGGAAGCGACAACGCGGTCGTTCGGCTCGTGACCAACATGCTTGCGCAAGCGATTGCGAACGGTGCATCGGATATCCATCTTGAACCATTCGATGACGAGTTCAAGATGCGTTACCGAATCGACGGTGTGCTCTACGAGATGAAGAATCAGCCGAGGGAAATCGCGATGGCCATCGTGAGCCGCGTGAAGATTCTTGCAAAACTAGACATCGCCGAGCGCCGGCTGCCGCAAGACGGCCGCATCAGTTACCACCTTTCTGCGGACCGCGACCCAATCGATCTCCGAGTCGCAGTCCTGCCAACGATGTACGGCGAATCTGTCGTACTTCGAGTTCTGGACAAGTCGGCCGTGCAACTGGAACTTGACCGGATCGGACTTCGCGAAGACGAGTTGAAGACGATGAAGTTGGTGATCAACAAGCCCAACGGCATTGTGCTTGTGACGGGGCCGACTGGGTCCGGAAAGACCACGACGCTGTATGCAGCCCTGCGCGAATTGAACCAGATTGACACGAAGATCCTGACCGCCGAGGACCCCGTGGAGTACGACATCCACGGGATGATCCAGTGTCAGGTCAACCTAGATCAGGAGTTGACCTTTGCTCGACTGCTTCGTTCGTTTCT
>CAYHHO010000100.1:0-10768 GCA_964356445.1 uncultured Singulisphaera sp.
GTGTAGTGTTGGAAGGTGATCCATAAGATTGCACGACGATGGCGGATCCTTCACATTCCACTCCTCCCCTCGTGACCCGAGACGCTGAGGTACTCGGCGGTGCGGTGGTGTTTGCCGGGACGCGGGTGCCGTTCAGCACATTCATTGAGTACCTCGAGGGCGGGGATTCCATTCGGGAGTTCCTGGCCGACTTTCCGAGCGTGAAGTTGGAACAGGCGATCGCCGCGCTGGAACTGTTAAGAGATGCCGCGACGGGGGGAGAGAATCCGAGTGCGTCGTCTGCTTGATGAGTGCGCCCCGGAGGCGGGTCGCGTTGGTCTCTGCCCGCAGTGGCATTGTCCAAGCCCCACGGTAGGTAACCTTCGCAACGGGGACGCGCTTGTCGTGCCGTGCCGCTGAGATCGATTGGGGAAAAGAGAGGGGAGTGTCAATGCCATTGAGTACCGAGGATGCGCTTCGTGCCTATTGCCGAATGCTGAATTCACATTGTGTCGACGCGATTGAATCGCTCCTTGCCGAAGACTTCAGGTACGAGTCGCAGATGGTTCTCAAGCCGCTTGTGTCGCGCGCGGAGTTTCTGCAATACATCCATCCCAAGTTGGAGACAATCGCCCGCAGTGGAGCAGCGGTCTTTGCAGAGATGGGCTCGATCGACGCAGGTCGGGGGCGTCAGCCGTGTGCCATCCTCGCCCAAGGCGATCGATCCAATCTGGTTGGATTCGTTCTCGCCGAGGTCGCTGCGGACAAGATCACGCGGCTTGACCTGTGCATCGTTCCCGCTCCCGAATGCGCGACGCGCACGGGCGAATATCCGGCGATGCCTGAGTAGTCGCGGCTCGCAAGGTTTGCAGCTAGGTTTGGACCAGGGTTTGGACCTCACGACTTGTCGGTCGGATCCTCCGATTGTCTTCGAGAACTACAGCCTCGATCGACTCCACTTGCGGCGGCCGAATTGCTGCAATCGACAGCGGACTTCGTGATAGTCTGATGCGCGGGGCATCTTTTCGGACGAGGGAGGGGAATCCGTGCGCGAGACATTATCCATGTTGAACCAGTTGCAGACTTGTGGTGCTTCGAGAGTCATTGGAGCGCAGCTCCACGCCTGCTGCCTGTTGCTGAATCGCTGGTCTATCCCGCGTGCTCCTGCGGGAGTGCCATGACAGCTGTTGCGCCAGCAGGCTCGAAAAGCGAGCGCCTTCTGAAGTACTTGGAGGAAATCATTCGGCTTCGCACGAAGCGAGTGACATCGCTTGAGTCTTATGCGAAAGTTCTCTGGCTTGAAGATCTTCCTTTGGAGCAGGAGTGCTTCTCCCGCCATCGCAATGAGCCGGAAGAGTCCGACCCCGAACTCTGGATCCAGGTTGCGAAACGCCGGGAGCCAGTTCTACCACCTCTCCCTGAGGTTTGCCGACCGTGGATTGTTGATCCACGAGTGCTCAAGGACTCCGCACGAGAACCGGTTCTCGCTGAGTCCATTCTCGTTCCGCTTCCAGTTTCCCTTGGCGCGAACGAGCCGGTCGGCGCTTCCTCCGCTCAAGACTCAGTCGGGCATGCTGCGGCCGAGTCTTCGGACGATCTCGCCCCGAAGGAACTTCGGCTCGCGGACTTCCCACACGTTCGGGCTGCGTGGTCGGGGTATCTCGATCGAGAGTGGCGGCCTTGGTCGAACGCTCACCTGTCCTGGCGGAGAGTGCAAAGTGTTTACGCGGCGCTCTTCGAAATCTGGACGGCACTCCACTCCCGCGGGGAGCAACTTGAGTTGGTCCTCGGTGTCGGTTGTCTCGTTTGGGCGCTGCCCGACGAATCCATTCGCCGGCATGTGGTGACATCCCGTGTGAGCCTGAGCTTCGATGACAAGAACGGGGTGTTCCAGATTCGTCCGGACGTCGGGGGAGCAGCGCTCGCGTGCGAACTTGACATGATCCCTGCAAACCGCTGCTCGAGCGAACTTAGGTCCTCATCAATCCAGGGTCTCGGCCCGGCGGGAGGAGACGTCTGGGATCGAAGCTCGCTTGACCCAGTCCTGAGCGCTATTGCGAACCAGCTCTCTGACCGAAGCGAGTATTCGCCGGACGGACTCAGACCGAAACTCCGCGCCGATGAGGAGGTGAACGTTGCGTTCGCGCCGGCGCTGCTATTGCGCTCTCGGACTCATCTCGGCGCGATCGAGTTCATTCGGCGGCTTCAGAAGCAACTCGAGAGCGGTGCCAGCCCAACTGTTGCCTGGAGCGATCTCTCCGAGACGCGATCTCACGAGGAGGTCCCCGAGAATGGTTCCGGCGGTGCTCAGGCTGGAATCTGGCGTGGAACCGCGAGTATCGCGGACCACGAGTGCTACATGCCTCTTCCTGCCAACAACGAGCAGCGGCAGATCCTCACTGCATTGGAACATCCCATGGGGGCACTCGTTCAGGGGCCGCCCGGCACTGGCAAGTCACACACGATCGCAAATCTGATCTGCCATCTCTTGGCTACGGGGAAGCGGATACTTGTCACGGCGCAGACCGCACGCGCACTTCATGTACTGCGAGAGAAACTGCCTGAAGCAATTCGCCCATTGGCGGTGAGCGTCCTTGGAACCGCTCAGGACGACCAACGGACACTCGAAGGCAGCGTCCAGGGCATCGTCGGAAAGCTCGCCGATCCGGAGGCGCGAACTTCTATGGACCGATCAAAGGCGCATGACGAAGCGCGCGACCTCGCCAGCAAAAATGCCGCGGCGCTGCGTACGCTTCTGCGGCAATCCCGAGAGCGCGACACCCGTGACTGCCAGGTTGGTGGGTACAAAGGGACGGCAGAGCGAATTGCGCGACAACTCATCGAAGAGGGGCCGCGGTTCGCGGCATTCACGGATCGCATCGCCCATCGTGCTGCCATCGAGGTGGATCCTCCGCGCCTGTTGGAAGCGGTAAAGGTGCTTCGCAAGGCTGATGAGGCGGTTCGGACAAGACTTCGCCTGTCCCGTCCAACGACGAAGCAGGGGACACCGACCGCCGACCAACTCCGGCTGCTTGTAGAAACCGAGCGTCGCGCAAAGGAGGTGCTCGCACGCCATGCCGCCGCGAGCCAGGTGCAGTCTGGCTCGCTGACTGGGCCAAGCGGACCGATCGCTGCGGCGGCGAGCGCGCTGCAGAGGCTCGACCTCGCCATCACAGAGGTTGGCAACCGCCCGCAGAACTGGGTCGAGCGTGGACTCTTGGAGGTGCTCTCGAATCAGGACCGGCCATGGTTCCAGTTGCAGGCTGAAACGCGGAAGTCCCTAGATGAACTCACGCCAATCATCCATGCCGAGGATCGCCGAGTAGTTGAGAAGCCCGAGGGTGCGACGTGGGTGCAGTTGCGCGCCGACGCGCTAGCGCTCTCGGAGCGAATCACTTCGAGAGGCAAGACTCCGCGGCTCTGGTGGATGCAGCCTGCCTCTGTCAGGAGACTTCGATATCTCACTGAGGCAGTTCGGGTCGACAGCCGACCTGCCGCCACGGCTGAAGCGCTCAAGTCCTTGGTCGGGCACGCGACCGCGTGGATCACTTTGGAGCGAATCTGGAAACTCTGGGGGGACAAGGCCGCGCCTTCCGCCGAATCGATTCTGCTGCAGGTTGGCGAACTCGAGGAGTTGCAGGAGTCGCTTGTGCTTGTCTTGGGTGCATACAGTGCCATGCTTGATGCAGCCCAAACTATCGCTGCAGTCCAGGGACTTCCGTCGCCGAAGTGGACAGACGAGAAAGCCCGCCGGTGGCTCCAGGCGCTTCTTGAGCACGAACTGGCGGCCAGAGACCTGCATGAGGCACAACGAGCACTGAGTTCCGCACGCGACACCCTAAAGTTGTTGATCTCACGCCCTGGCATCGATCGAGAGATCACGGCCGCGCTGATCAAGGCCATTGAAGAGCGTGATGCGCTCACATTCGCAAAGACGGTCGACGAGAGCGAGCGACTGAGCGCTGCGGCTGGAAGCTTGGTTTTCTCCGAGCAAACTCTGGCGGAGCATTCACGACTCGTGCCGCAGTTCGCGGCGCAGATCGCTGCAAACCCCAGTGACCCGGAATGGGAAGCACGCATTGCACTGCTCCCGGCTGCGATCGGGCACATTCAAGCGAAGGACTGGCTCGACGAGTTTTCCAAAGACGGGGACGCTGAGCGGCTTGAGGCAGACCTTGGCGCAGCCGAAGGGGAAATCGCCAAGCACACTGAAGCCGCAGCCGCGCTGCGCGCGTGGTCGTTCGCATTCGACAGGATGACGGACCAACATCGCCGATCTCTCATTCAGTGGCAGCAAGCGGTCAAGGCGCTCGGCAAGGGAACTGGCAAGCACGCCTTCCGTCATCGCAGGCAAGCGCAAGTAGAGATCGAAGCATGCCGACCCGCGATCCCTGCATGGATCATGCCACTTCATCTTGTCTTTGACAGCATCGCCCCAACGCCGGGGGCATTCGACATCGTCATCATTGACGAGGCCTCGCAGTGTGGCCCCGATGCACTGCCGTTGTTCTTGCTCGGGAAAAAGGTGCTCATCGTTGGGGATGACAAGCAGATCAGCCCCACCTATCCAGGAATTGACCTCTCGCACGTGCATCAGCGAATGAACGAACTCCTGCCAGACTTCGAGTCGTCAGGAGGGTCATTCGATCTCTCGAGGAGCCTGTTCGACCATGGTGAGGCCAGAATCGGGAACCGCATCGTCCTCCGCGAGCACTTCCGGTGCATGCCGGAGATCATTCGATTCAGTAACGATCTGTGCTATTCGCACTCACCGTTAGTGCCGCTCCGACAGTATCCACCCAAACGTCTCACCCCTCTTGAGCGTCGGCATGTGACCGATGGGTACCGGGAGGGTTCGACGAACCCGGTCAACAAACCAGAAGCTGAGCGGCTCGTCGACGCTGTGATTGCGTGCTGTCGTGATCCTGCATATTCCCGCAGTGGGAGGAAGTTGAGCATGGGAGTCGTCTCACTCCAAGGGTGGGCGCAGGCTGCGTTGATCGAGAGTCTCTTGGTGCAACGGCTCGGTCCAGCGGAAGTTGCGGCGCGCAATCTGCTCTGCGGCGACTCTGCAAATTTTCAGGGCGACGAACGGGATGTGATATTTCTCACCATGGTGATTGCGCCGAACATGGGCTATCAGACGATGGCGAAATTCAGCGATCAGCAGCGATTCAATGTCGCGGCGAGCCGTGCGAGAGACCAGATGTGGCTCTTCCACTCGGTCGATGTCGCGGATCTCGGTGCGGAGTGTGTTCGGCGCAAGTTGCTGGAGCACTTCATCGACCCCTCACGTGCTGAGCGACGAGTGGCAGGTATGGAGCTCGACGAATTGGTCAAGGCGACACGCGCTGCGCGTAGGGACATCGATCGGCCGCCGGCACCATTTGAGAGTTGGTTCGAGGTTGATGTCGGAATTGATGTGGCCTCTCGTGGGTATCGCGTGGTTCCACAGGTTGAGGTGGCGCACTACCGGATCGATCTTGTCATCGAAGGCAGCGATCGAAGGCTCGCGGTCGAGTGCGACGGAGATAGGTGGCACGGTGCTGAGCAATACGAGAAGGACATGATTCGACAAAGATGCCTAGAACGCGCAGGGTGGACCTTCGTTCGGGTGAGAGGATCCGCTTACTACAGCAACAGAATTGACGCGATGGACGCGGTGTGGCGGAAACTTGATGCACTTGGGATCAAGCCCCCGCAGGTGACATCACCGACGACCTGTCCAACCGAGAACAGGAACGGTGAGGTTGGGTCTCGCGATGCCTCCAGCGCGGCGACGGTCTCGGACACTGGCTGCGTCGACGCCGAGCCGGTCGAGTCAACGAACGATGCCGAGGACCAAGTGGCTGCCGCGACGGAATTCGACGACCTCTTTGACAGTGCAGACCAGGCATCTGAGGCCGCGGGTCTAGTTCGGGTTGAGCGGTACGTCGAATGGCGACAAGAGGCGTGTGTTGATCCACGCGACGGTGCAACACAAGCCGTTATCCGTGGCCTGCTTTCCATCGTGACCGCCGAGGGTCCAATCGTGAAGGGTCGAGCGTTCCAGCTTTACGGAAGAGCTGCGGGATTCCAGCGGGTGGGGGCGATCGTTCGCACCGGATTGAACCGCGCGCTCTACAAGGCAATTCGCGAAGGTGTACTTGATGCGGAATCGGCAGGGGGTGGGATGAAGGGACCCGATGATGTCATTCGCGTTGCGGGATCCCCGATGATCAAGCCTAGGACTGCTGGCACCAGAGCGCTGACTGAGATCCCCCGATCGGAGATCGGATGGGTGGCGCTGCGCCTCCGCGAGCAGCACGGCGAGGTTGGCGACGAAGCGCTGATTCGGCTTGTGCTGGAGCACTACGGATTCCGCCGACTCCGCGAGGCCACGAAACTCCATCTCCTTGAGATCCTCGCGGAACAAGGCAGCGACCAATCAGCGGACTTGGCTTAGCGGGACGCTGAAGTAGTTTTGGAGGTCGGAGCGCGGATCGTGCGGTACGGACTCATCGCATCCAGTCCCATCGTTTTGCTCAAGGGTTGGTTCGATTGGCATTGGGGTTGAAGCGAGTTCGGAAACGCTGTGCACGCGCGCGCGACGCGCTACCCGCCTCCGAGGTTGGCTGTCGTACCCCAGCGGCACACTCCCTGCCGGGATCGATGACCGTTGGGACTACGCCCGTGTCTCGAGCGACGTAGCCCGGTCTTCGAAGGACTACGCCGCGATCACTGTCCCGCGGCGACCGGAATCTCGCCTGAGTTTTTCGAGCGCTGCTACTGCTTTCCCGCTTGGCTTCACGGTGCCGCGCTCCCACCTCGAGATGGTCATGGAGTCGACCTTCAAGCGCTTTCCAAGTTCAACCTGCGTCAGTCCCAGTGCATCGCGAAGCGTCTTGATATAGCCCCGAGTCGGCGCGCGCGGAATCCTCGTCGCCATCGCCTGCACACGGTCGAGCATGCGGATAGCGTCGGGCTTGAAGAGCACTTCGCCGTTGAAGTCCAGTTCGCACCACTTCGCGGGCACCAACACAAAGAGCGTTCGCCCATTGGGCAACAGCGCGGTGAAGGGGACATCTTCACTTGGTCTGCGGGTCGTCTTTCGTCGTCTTGCCGTCATGGGCGAAGTTCCCGCATCTTCACTTGCGCTTGCTCACGCGAGTCTTAAGTCTCTTGCGCAGAGACCTTAGCCGCGCTCCACCGCGCCGCGACTCGGGCAGTGTGCCATCATCACGGCCGATGTACTTCACGGCAGCCCGCGCGAGCAGGCCCGATCGAGTCTCGCCCGTTTCGCGTGCGTGGCGGTCGATCGCTTCGAGCACACGCTGTGGCATGGTGACGCCGATGCGAGTGAAACGGACGCGTAGTGATCCCTCATCGACCGAGACGATTGCCCACGTTCCTCCTGCGAACTCTGGATTTGCTTTGAGCTTCTCGAGCAGCGAGGGCAGGGGAATGACCCCGCTCTCGTCGATCAGCCCTTCAAGATGAAGTTCGATCGCTTCCCGCACCATCGCCAACGCTTCCTCGATGGTGCGTCCGGCCGAAATGCATCCAGGAAGATCGGGGACAGAGACGCCGTAATCGCTGCGGGGTTCCTTGTGAAGCACAACGGGATAGTTCATGGGTGGATCCAGCCAGCCTGCTTGGCAATGCTTCGGAGTGTCCCAAGCGGCAGGTCTCGCTTGGGATGCGGGACGGTGACGAGCCCTGATTTGGTCGGATGGCGGTACTGCCGATGACTTCCACGAGTCCTCGCGAGCACCCATCCGTCGTCCTCGAGCCGCCGGACAACCTCTCGGCTGTTCATGGCATAGTATGACATACGATATGTCAGTCGTCAAGCGCGAAGGTCAAGATTCCACCGGCGGGGACGAGCCAGTTGTGGAATCCGGCGGTGTGCGTCATCGGACGGCGTTTGACTACCGCGAGTGCAAACACTCACGGGCACGATCGGAAGCCCCGGCGAGTTTCAGTGTCGGCGGATCTGATGAACTTGGTTTGGACACCGATGGTCGTTGATTCGAACCCACCCGCGTGCGTTCGAATCCACCTCTGAATCGGGCAACGAGTGTCGTTTTTCGACACTGGTTGCCCGATTCAAGGGGTGGAGCGATGAGAGCGAAGCGCCGCATAGTCAAATTTGGTCAGCCCCATCGAATTCGCAACAAACTCGACATAATGCGGCCAGAAACTTGCTTTTCAGCACAGGGGGTTACTCTGAGAGCATGGAATCGTCGCTGCACTGTGGGCTGGTGGGGTGCCCGCCCGCGACAGTTGGGCAGCCAAGCCCCACCAATTCGACCGAAGGATCGTGCATTCTCGGAGTGCCTGAAACTCACACCGTGCGGACCTTCGCAAGACGCGCTTCGGTCGCGCTTCTCCTCGTGGGATCCAATCTGTGTTTTGCACAGTCGACTGACCTCGTCGCGTGTTGGGGACGGAATGATGAAAGCCAATGTTTGCTTCCGGATGTTCCGGGTCCGTGGTCTCAGGTCGCAGGTGGGAAACTTCATTCCGTTGCACTCAACGCCAATGGATCAATCACATGTTGGGGATCGAATGACTTTGGACAGTGTTCTGTCCCGGCAATCAGTTCAACATATTCGTTCGTTGCTGCCGGCTGGTATCACACTCTCGCAATCACCTCCACCGGATCCGCAGTAGCGTGGGGTCGCAACGATTCTGGGCAGTGCGACATCTCCCCGACTCTGGGGACGTGCACGCAACTCTCTGGTGGTGCTGGACACTCACTCGCACTTCGCATCAATGGAGAAGTCATCGGTTGGGGGAGCAACACGTTCGGGCAGATTGCGGTTCCGCCTTCGCTTGGACCGTGCACCGCAGTCGCTGCGGGTGGATTCCACTCTGTCGTACTGACCGTTCAGGGAGTTGTTGTTTGTTGGGGTCGCAATGAGAGCGCGATCACAGGTTCAAGCAAAGCGGGTGATTTTCTCCGCGATGTTCGTGATGGCATCGATAGCGTTGACATTCTTCTCTGCGGCGACAGTAACACGGGATTCACAAGCTCATCTCTGTTGCCAATGGCCGGTTGGACAGATGGAATGGCCGGCGCACTTGTCGAGCGAGGATTCCCGCAATATGCAACGCCACTCCTTCCCGTTCAGCCTGTGGGAACTTCCTTTGGCGTTGCGACAGGACAATGGCCAATGCCATTCGGGAGCGGCTCGAGCAGTGGCTCGACGCAAGCGTTCAATGTTTCCGGTCTCGCATCTGCACCTCCAGAACTCATTGCACGCTTGACGAGCGGAGGTGGTGGCTTGCGACCCAACGGCGCCGCGTTTGATTTCAGTTGGATACCAGCGCAGCCGTTCGGCTTCACCAACGAAGTCTCCGGTGTTTATATCTACCCAGAAAGTGCGCTCGATATCAAGCGCGAACTTGTCTATCGAGTACTGCGAGGAGAACTTCCTGAATCGAACAGCCCAGGATCGTATTTCCAAGCGTGGAGAAACACCATCTCGCAGCATCTCGTCAATCCGACGCTGCGCCTCGTTTCTGGATCCACTCATGGATGGGTCGCTGATGAATTGGTGCTGCCCGCTGACGAAAATCGAGCGAATGCAACTCTCCATGCAAACTGTTGCGGATCTGGATTTGGACAGGCATTTGCGGTCGCTGGAAATTGCGCGCTTGGTCTGCAGAGCGTTTACAAGAGAACACGGGGCTGGGGGGTGCAGCCGTTGAACTATCACGGCGGCGCGACGATGACGCAAATTGCGTCGGATGTGACCCAAATGCCACTCGAGTCGCGAATGACATGGCTCAAGGAGCTTGTTGAACGCCAAGTGGCCGGCGGTGGTAGCGGACGGATGATCGTGGTCATTCAGGGAGGGATCAATCAAGACTTGAATGTGCCGGATTCTTGGGGGGTTGCCGTCACCTCCATCCAACACGCTCTTGAAAGTGCTTGGTCTGCTCTTGGCATGAACCTCGACAAACTCACATTCGTTGCGATGGTCTCTCACCCCATCTCAGAATCCGATGACGAACTACTTTCGCTTCGGCAATACGCGAATGGTTTGCCCGAGAGTGTTGAGAACCTCACCATCGTAGATCTCTCGAAGCTCACGACTTCGAGCGAGATGGCGGTGCGACAATGGTACTTCGACGACGATCGACTTCACCTTCGTGGACAGGGATATCTGAAGCTCAGTGGGCGGATACTTGACTCGCTCATGGGGCAGTCTGCTCCCTGCAGTCCTCCAGCAGAGTGCCAACAACTTGGGTCCTGCACTCAAGTTGCTGCTGGTTCATTCACGACGGCTGCGCTGAAGGCTAATGGAACAATCCGTTGCTGGGGATCTCCTATTGGGGGCGCCATGGAAAGGCCAATTGGATCCGCCCCGTACACAGAGCTTGCTGCCGGTCACACTCACTTTATGGCACGCATGCAGTCCACGATCACCTGCTGGGGATCGAACGAACATGGTCAATCAAATGTGCCGTTGAACATTGGACCTGTGAGGCATGTTGCGGCAGGTGGATTTCACAGCATCGCCATTGCTGAGCCACTTCCTCCGAGCTCGTGTCTCGGTGATTGGAACAACGATGGAGCGATCACCGGGATCGATCTGTCAGTGATTCTTGCTGGATGGGGAACGCCCGCTGCCGACTTGAATCTCGATGGAACCACAGATGGCGTTGACATCGCGATCTTGTTGGCCCGCTGGGGTGCTTGCCATTAGGGTCGTTGGTTCGAATCCAACCGCGTGCGTTTGATTCCACCTCTGAAATGGTGGGATAGTGTCGTTTTTCGACACGATCCCACCATTTCAAG
>CAYHHO010000101.1:0-10513 GCA_964356445.1 uncultured Singulisphaera sp.
GGAACTCGTGTCTGCTCTTCCTTGACTTCCGAGCCGCGTCGACCCATGAACCGCTTGATCGAGAAGACCGTGTTCTTTGGATTGGTGATTTGCTGATGGCGGGCAGGTTGCCCAACCAGTTGTTCGCCCTTCTCCGTGAATCCGATGACAGATGGAGTGGTGCGATTGCCCTGCGAATTGATGAGAACCTTTGGCTGTCCGCCCTCCATGATCGAGACCACTGAGTTGGTTGTGCCGAGGTCGATTCCGATGATTTTTGACATGTTTTGTGACTTCCGTTTCTGCCTCGCGGGAGGCGCGCAATAGAAGCAAATGCCGTGCCAACGCAGCCAAGGGCTCGCCTCGATATTCTCGAACGCAGATGTTGTCGATTCCCAAGGATGATCGTCTAGAAATAGCCGTGGAGGCAATTTTGGCAGGTTTGGGGGCACTGCGAGTGATCCTCCAGGATCCTCGGGCGCGCGAACCCATGATCAAGCAGGATGGCACTCCTGTGACTGCGGGCGACCTCGCCGTCCAAATGGCAGTCTGCTCGGTGCTCTCGAAGAGGACTCCGCACCTGCCGGTCGTTGGGGAGGAAGGGGAATCGAGCATTGCCGGAGCGGCGGGGCAGGAACTCTTGGCGCGAGCAGTCAAAGCCGTCAAGGCGGCGATGGGTGCTGATGCAGCGGCTGATCCGACTGAGTACTTGGAGAGCAACCCGAAGCCGACGTCGAAGAGTTGGTGGACGGTGGATCCCATCGACGGGACCAAGGGCTTTCGCAGTGGGCGCCACTACGCACTCTGCCTCGCGCTTGTTGAAGAGCAGCAGTCGACGGTCGGGGTGCTGAGTTGCCCGACGCTCATGATGGGACGCGACCCGCTTGAGATCGGCGGCGATCACCAATGCGGAACTCTCTATGCGGCTGCTCGGAGTCTGGGCTCATGGAAGTTTCAGCCGCGGGATGGGGATCGCAGATTCTCATCTGCGGCGCAGCGTGTGGTGCGCCCGGTCGTCGAGATTCCTTCGTGGCGCGTGTGCGATTCCATCGAGGGGGGCTCGCGAGCAGAGCGAATGCGCGGCATCATGACTGCGACGGGGCTAGCGTGGAATTCGATTTCACTCGACAGCCAATGCAAGTACGCGTTGGTTGCGGAAGGCGCAGCCGATTGCTTCATGCGCGTACCTGCATCGCACGGTGCAGAAAAGGTGTGGGATCACGCGCCTGGGGCGGTTGTCGCCGAAGAGGCCGGTGCAGTCGTCGGAGATCTGAAGGGTAATCCCCTTGTTTTCGCGAGCGATTCGCTTGACCGGAACTACGGGACGCTCGCATGCGATCCGCGGATCGCCGACTCGATTCGCATGGTTGTTCGAGCACGCGGGGAATCTGTCGGGCTAGGTGGCAGCCCCGAGCGCGAGCAGCGCCGAGGCGTGGATTGACGGGCCGGTCGCGGCTTGCGCGGACGGGGCGCGTGTTCTCGTTCGTCGTGATTGCGACTGGCTTCTCGTGCGCGCTCTCGTGGGGAGTTGGGCGGGTTGTGACAGATCGCTGGGCAGCGCTTCAGTACCTCTACTGGATCCCGACTCCAATCGCGATCGTGGTGTCGGTGGTGTGTGCGCTGGCGCTGCAGAAATCTCGCTGGTCGAGTTGTCGGAAAGCACTTTGGGGATTTGCGCTCGTTCAGATGACGATTTTTGGAATTCAGGACATCGGCATCTGGCGCGGCGAGACACCGCGCGCATCGACGTCCGCGACAAGCATCCGCATTGCGCACATCAACGCGAATTGGCCTGGCGAAAAGTCCCGGGAAATCGCAGTTGGGTTGGCTGCAGCGCTCAAGGCGCACGCAGCTCAGGCGCACGCAGCCCAGGCGCACGCAGCGAATGGAGGACCCGAAGTCATCTTCATCTCGGAGTTTGGGGGAATGTTGAGCGCAGAGAGTGCGGCACAGTATTGCCCGCAAGATTCCACGACTGTGTCGGTTGGGCGATTTGGAGTCGTGAGTCGCATCCCGATTATCGAGTTGACTCTGCTCTATGACGCGTCGAAGATGACAGCGGCGCTCGTTCGATTTGCGGCGTGGAAGGGCAATGGTCCATGGGGATGTCTCCTCGTGGATGTGCCGTCCGACCCTGCGCTCTCTCGCGTGGCATTGCTCGCGACCCTTCGCGGGCACCTCAATGCGACATTGGCGCAGCAGCCGGATCTCGTGGTCGGAGATTTCAATACGACGCGCGGAAGTGCCTCCGTTGAGGCATTCGCGCCATCGATGCGAGACGCGTTTGTGATTGCAGGGCGTGGATACGGAGCAACTTTTCCACGGTTCTTGCCATTCTGGCACATCGACCTCATGTTGCTCGGTTCCCGAGTGTCAGCCGTGCGATATGAATTGATCGATCCCGGCGCTGGGAAGCACCTGCTGCAATTCGCTGAAGTTTTCGTTGAGGCAGCCGCGCAATGAGGGTGCGCGTTGTGACTGTGCGCAGCGGCGAAGCGACTGCTTACTTTGAGAAGCGCGCCCAGAAGTCTCGATAGGTCTGGTCCGATGGCGGTAGCCCATCGTCGGTGATGTTCGGGAAGGCCCCCAGGAGGGTTTTCACGCCGCCGTCAGACCAATACCGAACTGACATGTCCGCCTTCAGCGTGTTTGTTCCTTCGTAGTGATTCACGTCCGACGCTCTGCGCATGCCATCCACCACGATGACCGACTCTTGGTCAAGCGCGTAAAGCTTGCGGGTCGTCGTTCGTTGCGCCCCTTGCGAGTCGATCTCGATCGCGTCGTCGCCGATGTAGTGGTAGTTGCTGTAAACGGCGGTTGGGTTGTCCTTGGCGAGTTGGTTGACGCAAGTCGAGAACTCATGGGCACCGTGATGGCATGGGCAGTACAAGACTCGCGGATCTCCGAGAAACATCTGCGATTCATCGAGCAACACTCCGAGTCCATCCCACTGACCGCTCTGGTCTTGTGTCAACCACGGGGATGAATTGCCAGTCGTGAGAGCCATCGTTTCTGCAGGGAAATAGTGCGATCCGAGATCATCGAAGATCGTGGGAGGCAAGCTGTCCCCCCACTGGAAGGCATACGCATAATTGGCCATACCGACTTGCCGCAAGTTCGATAGGCAGACGAACTTCATGGCGCTATCACGAGCAGCCCTGAAGGCTGGCATCATGAGCGTCATAAGGATTCCAACGATGGAGATCGTGACCAACAATTCAATCATTGTGAATGCTCGGGCAGATAGCGCCAACCGAGACTTCAGTCGACTCGGGTATTGATCTCGTCTCCGAAGATTTTCGGACGTTCTCGAGAGCATTCCATCTCCTGCCGCAGCGTGCGGAGGTCACCGTTCCTATCCGCGTATTGTGCCACAGGAAGTGAGTGATGGAAGTCAACCCGCGGTTTTTGTTAGCGCAAATACAACTTTTTCTTGTTCCACCGCGAAATCGGAGTCGCAAATTCACGATGGAAAGCTTGCTTTTCACCTTTTTAGCCGCATGGTTTTCTATGAGGCGCTGTAACTGGCGCACTCAGCGGAGTCGAACTAGGCTGCCGAGCGGGAGCAGGCGAGGCGTCAACTGGGTGTGTGGTGGCTTGATGTTGCGTTTTTGGTCAAATACTGTGGGCGTTTGGTGAATCGCCCGCGTATGGACTGAGGTGGCTGGCGTGAATACCGAAGACTTGATTCTCATGCAGGAAGTCGCGCAAGGTCGCGAGGATGCCCTGCGCAAACTCTATGACAGGTTTGGAAAGCTCGTTTTTCGAAATGCCTGCCAGGTTTTAGGTTCCGTTGCGGAAGCGGAGGATGCGACGCAGGAGGTCTTCGTCCAGGTCTGGAAGACTGCAGATCGGTACGACCCAAGTAGAGCCAAACTCATTACGTGGGTGATGCTGATTTCTCGGCGAATGTTTATAGATCGCCTTCGGCGGAAAATGGTGCGCCCGACCGCGCTTTCGATGGACGATAACTCGCTCGATGTTGAAGCGCCACAGTCGGGCGATCCAGAGATGAAAGAGAGCAGCGCGACGATTCGCAGGAGAATGAGTGAACTTCCAGAATTGCAGCGCGAAGTCATCGAGCGGGTCTACTTGCAGGGCTATTCACTGCGGGAAGTGGCAGAACAGCGAAACATGCCGGTCGGAACGATCAAGAGTGCGCTGAGCCGAGGCTTGAACCGCTTGCGCGAAAAATTCGGCATTGAGCAGACTGGGTAGCACTTCTGATGCAAACGCGAAGCCTTCTCATTGAGCAGCGACGCTGGGCGCCTTTCGCAATCGCGAAGTTTGCGCCGAATTTTTCCGTCAATTCTTGGAATGATGGGTCGAATTTCAGGGAGAATCCGTATGGTCAGCCAGAAGGAAAGATCGACACGTGTCGGTCTCTTCAGGAGGTCTGTGTTGCGCCTCGACGAACGAGGGCATCGCAGAAGGAATTGGGAAGCGGTGGTGGGCATTCTTCTCCGGAAGTTTGCCCAGAAGTTTGCCCAGTAGTTTTTTTGGATCGAGGGCGCAGGGACCCTCGCTCGTACTGTCAGAGGTTTGCATGACAACGTATCCGACGAATCGAGATGAAATTATCGAACTCGCGCAACTCGAAGTGCTGGGTGCACTCGAGAGTGCGGATTGTGCGCGGCTTGAGCGCCTCTTCCGCGACGCGTCTCCGCAACTGCAGCGTGAGGTCATCGACGTGCAGGCTGAACTCGCGAACCAGTCTGCGCTCTTGCCTGCGATCGAGCCAGAGGGTTCGCTTCGGCTTCGCGTGCTTGCATCGGTCGCTCAGGCAATCGAGTCGAGCGACGCAGAGCTCGCTCCGATTGCATCCATCGGTCGTCGCGCGAGGCGCGAGCGGTCGGCTGGCGCGTCATTCGCAACGCCGTTCGAACCAGTCGATCGACTGGCTCCGATGCGCATCGCCGAAGATATGCAGTGGAGAAAATCAGCAGTGGTGTGGCGAGCGGTGGCCATCGCATCGATTGGGGCACTCGTGGCGTCATTGGCATTTCTCGTCATCGGATTTCAGCAGTCGGCAAGGATCAGCGAACTCGCGCTCCAAAATTCAGTTTCGGCAGAGTTGTACAGCCGACTCGGGAAGGATTTTCCTGCGTTCCTCGAACCCGGCGTCGTGACCAAGGGACTTCGAGGCGTCACGGCACGAGACAGTGGATCGATGACTGTGTTGCTCGCGCCAACGCTCGACGCAGCGTTTATTGCTTGGATTGGTGTTGGCAGCGGACAGTCGCTGCGACTCCAGTCGATAGACCGACAGTCCGGACTCGTGCGAGATGTCGGTGTGTTCTCTGTTGAGAGCCCGCTGAGCGGAACGCAGATCACGATTCCCATCGGCACAGCCAACACCAGTTCAGACTGGCAGGTCGTGAACGAGCAGGGCGCGGTGGTGTTTACTTCTCGAACCGAATGACCGCCACGGCTGCGACCGCGACCGTGGTCGCGCCTTGCGCCCTGTGCGAGCACTTGTCACGCGTCCGCGCGACTGAGCCACTCGGACTCGAGTGACACTTTCTTGGATTCGGCAGTCGTGCGTTCGTCGAGCAGCGCATTCGTTCGCTTTCGATCGGCGTAAATCTGCGGATCTGCGAGTTGATCGTCGATGGCGGTGAGTTTGGCGATCGCAGACTGAAGCCGTGTCTCCAATTCAGCAAGGTCGAGCCCAGCAAGCGGGTTGTTCGGATCCGTGGGGCGCCGCTTTGTTGGTTTGGGTTCTGTGCGAGGTCGCGGCGTTTTCTCTTTCGGCGCCGCCGTGCGACTCAATGGCGCGCTGTTCGACGCAACTTGTGCGGATCGGTTTGCCGGGGGAGTCGAGTCGCGGGTGACGGTTGAACTTTGGCTCGTGGTCGCCGTCGCCGCTGCAGCCACCGCGCCACCCTTGACGCGCTGCGCATCGAATTCAGCGTAGGTCCCCTGAAAGAGCCGCCATTTTCCGTCACCGTCGATCGAGAGAATCTGATCGCAGGTTGCAGTGAGGAGCGCTCGATCATGGCTGACGAGGATGAGCGTTCCGTCGTAACCCCCCTCGTCGGGTGGCAGCGAGAGTGCTTGCTCGAGACGTTCCGCGCTTGGAATGTCAAGGTGATTGGATGGCTCGTCGAGAATGAGCAGGTTGTGTGCACCAGCGACGAGTCCAGCGAGGACGGCTCGAGCGCGCTCACCACCAGAGAGTGATCCAAGCTTCGACTCCTGCGCCCGCCCCGAAAAGAGAAACGCACCTGCGAGATCGCGAGCCTCTTGCTCGGAGAGTCGGACTCCGTTGGCGCGCGGCGGCACAGCGGCTTGGAGGTAACTCCAGACCTCGAGCGACTTGTCGAGATGGTCATGCGTTTGGCGATACCAGCCGACCGAAAGTCGCGGGCTTCGTTTGAGCACGCCGGTGTCAGGTGGTTCATCGCCCATCAGAATGCGCAGCATCGTGGTCTTGCCAGTGCCGTTGGCGCCGACAACTCCAAGTCGATCGCCTGGCTTGAGGGTGAGTTCGAGGTTTCGAAGGAGCACGCGGTCTCCAAATGCCTTCGAGACCTCATGCGCTGAAACAACGATGTCGCCGACGCGCTCGGCGCGCGGAAGCTCGAGCCGCATGACATCAAAGTCCACCGGTCGCTCGACAAGGTTGTCGCGCTGAAAACGTTCAAGCCGTGTGGCGCGACCCTTCGCTTGACGCGCGCGCTGACCGGCCTTGTAGCGCGCGATGTAAGCCTCTTCGCGTCCGATCTTGTCCTGTTGCTTGTCGTGAATGCGCTGCTGTGTGAGTGCGCGCTCGCGCCGAAGGATGGTGAAGTCAGCGTAGTTGCCCGGGTATTCACGAATGCTGGCATCGTGGATCTCGACAATCCGAGAGACGACGCGGTCGAGCAACCAACGGTCATGGCTGACGACGACGACAGCGCCAGGAAATTCGTCAGCGAGAAAGTCTTCAAGCCAGCGGCGCCCTTCGATGTCGAGATGGTTTGTTGGCTCGTCGAGGAGCAGGAGGTCGGGCTCCTCGAGCAGGAGCCGCGCGAGTCCCGCGCGTGCGCGCTGGCCTCCAGAGAGTTTGCTGACGAGAGTTGAGAATTGGGCGTCGGTGAATCCAAGACCGTGGAGCACCGCGTCGATTTTGTGGTCGATCGCGTAGCCGCCGCTGCGTTCGAATTCAGCGTCGAGTGCCGCCTGTCTCGCGAGCAGTCGTTCGAGTTCATTCCCCGAGGCGTGGGAGAGTTGGTCGTACAGCTTGTCAAGCTCGTGGCGAATTTCACCGAGTCGACTGAACGCTCTCGCCGCGGCTTCGCGCAACGTGTCGGTCGGCGCGATGGTGGGATCCTGCGTGAGGAATCCGACGCGACATCCGCGCTGTAGCCCGACAATTCCCGCATCCGGCTTGGAATCTCCCGAGAGAAGGCGCATCAGCGTGCTCTTGCCGCAGCCGTTTCTGCCGACAAGTCCGATTTTTTCGCCGGGCTCAATCGACAGAGTCGCGCCATCAAGGAGAAGGCGAGTCCCATGTCCGAAGCGGACATTTGTGAGCGTGGCAATCGGCATTTTTCGATCCTACATGGCTACCCTCTGCGAGTGACTGCTTCGTTGCATCAGCGACAATCGTGGCTCGGGCGCTGGGTCCGCCCGAGGTGGATCGTCATGCCGCTGCTCGCACTTGGCGTTGGAACTTGGCTGTCGTTGATCGAGACGCGGTCCAACGAGCAGGAGTCGGGGAGAGTGCGTGTCTTTCTGACGCAGTTGCTTGAAGAGTCTGCGCTTGACTCGTCGGCGAAACTGCGGGCTCTCGACGCGAGCGATCCAGTGATCGCCGCGGAGTTTCGATTGCGACTTAGTAGAAGTGCTCAGGCCAGCGTGGAACTCATTCCGCTTGTTGAAGTGCGTGTGGGCGACCTTGGCGTTGGAGCAGTCGGAAATGCGAGCCACACAGCGCTGGCTTGTTACAGGGGAAGAACTCCAATTGCGGTTCGGGTCGTCGCGACCGCGTCGGATCCCGTGGTTCGAGTCGTTGGTGTCTTTGAGCCGGACGCCGCAGATTTCTCGGCGTTATCGCCTGGGAGTGTTCCATGAAGGTATGGCTGAACGGCCGATTTGTTCCCGCCGCAGATGCGACCGTGTCGCTCTTCGATGCGGGATTTCAGCATGGAGTCGGGGTGTTTTCATCGATGTGCGCAAGACACGGCGTGGTCTTTCGAATCATGGAACACCTTCAGCGACTGCAGCGGTCTGCGATCGAACTTGGTGCTCTCGAAGTGCTTCGGCTCGATCCTCTTGCCGATGCGATCGAGCTGACGCTGCGTGAAAACAACATGGTGGATGCGCGTGTTCGCATCACGGTCACAGCTGGTGACTTGAAACTTCTCAAGACTCCAGGCGTCCCCGGTCCGCCCGCGCGTGGCGATCCGACGATCGCCATCGTTGCGCAGCCGCTGACGCCCTATCCAACCGAACTCTTTGAACGCGGTGTGCGTGTTCGCATCGCCGACGCGAAACTGAACGACCAAGATCCATTCTCTGGGCACAAGACGCTCTGGTACTGGCCGAGACTCGCTGAGTTGCAACTCGCAGCCGCGTCGGGATGTTCAGAAGCGATCTTTTTCACCGTCAACAACCGAGCGGCGTGCGGCGCAGTGAGCAATCTGTTTGTTGTCAAAGAAGGTGTGGTCAAGACTCCGCGGGCGCGTGGCGAGGGCGAGAGTCCCTCTCCAGTGCTCAAGGGGGTGACGCGGTCGGCGGTGATCGAATGCGCTCAGCAGCGCGGAATCGCGGTTGAAACGGCCGACATAACGGCCGAAGAGCTTCTTTGTGCAGACGAAGTGTTTCTCACCAATTCAAGCTGGGGAGTGCTGCCGGTTGTGGCGATCGAAAAGACCGGAATCGGTGCAGGTACGCCTGGCGAACTCACTCAGGCGCTCCGACGCGACTATCTCGAACTCGTTGAAGCGGAGACGTCGCGCTCGCAGATGGATTCGATCGCGCCTACGGACCCCGACTCGGACCCAGACTCAGACTCGCCGACGGATCCGTTCACTCCCGGCGAATGACTCGCACGTTTTCGCGGCCTTCGCCACCCGCATCGACCGGCCGTGAGTGCGCGTGTGTGACCTGATCGTCAGCGTGTTGCTGGTGCCGTGTCGTCGCGCTGCGCGGTTGGAACAACCTGCGGGCGACTCGCACGAGCGAGAACATCACGACAAGCCCAAGAACCACTGCAATGAGTGCCACGCCAGCAATGAGCAGTAGCGCAATGATCGGGATCACGATGATCACGATCAGAATGGTGCGCGCGAGTGATGCAAAGGCTGGTCGCGTCGAACCTGAATTGGATGAGTCGAGTCGGTGCATCCCGCAGGAAAGGATACGGCGCAGTCGAAGCGATTTTGCATGGAATTCAGCGGTGCGATCGCAGGTCTGAATCTCTACCATGAGGATCATGGCGGGCGAGTTTGTTCATCTTCACCTGCACTCCGAGTACTCGTTGCTCGACGGCGGCAACCGTATCGAAGCCCTGGTGAAGCGCGTGAAACAACTTGGGATGTCGGCTGTCGCCGTGACCGATCACGGGAATCTCTATGGTGCGATGGAGTTCTACACCGTCGCGCGCAAGAATGGCATCAAGCCGATCCTGGGGATCGAGGCGTATATCGCGCCAGATCATGATGGCAAAGAAGGTGATCGCCGAAGTCGCGTTGCAACGAAGACGCAGGACGGCGGGTTTCATTTGGTGCTCCTCGCGCAGAACCTGACGGGCTGGCGAAACCTGATGAAGTTGTCGAGCGATTCGTTCCTGCAAGGGTTCTATCACCGACCTCGCATGGACAAGTCGACGCTGACACAGTGGGGCGGCGGGCTCATTGCGATCAATGGTCACCTTGGATCGAGCATCGCATTTCATCTCACCAATTTCGTGCAGACGGGTCAGGAAAGCCACTGGGTTCTTGCGCTCGAAGAGGCTCGGTGGCATGCGAGAGCGTTTCCCTTAGATGAGCATGGTGAGCCGCGCTTCTATATCGAACTGCAGCGCCACATTCCCGAACAAGAGCGGATCAATCCCCTGTTGAAGAGACTCGCGGCTGAACTCGGTCTGCCCCTCGTGGTCGACAACGATGCTCACTTTCTGCTGGAAGGGGATCACGATCTCCACGACACGCTTTGTTGCATTTCGATGGCGAAGAACAAGGACGACCCAGATCGGATGCGGTATCCGACGCAACTGTTCGTGAAGAGTCCCAAGGAGATGGCCGACACCTTCTTCGAGCCCGATGAACAAGAGGCGCTCGCAAACACCGCGCGGATTGCCGAGCGCTGCTCCGTCGAAATTCCGCTTGGCGAGAGCCACGCTCCGATGGTTCGTGTCAAGGTGCCGACACAGGCGGCGCGCTATGAACGTGGCGATCTGTCGGAGTGGTTCAAGGCGTATTGTCGCAACTTCGAGTTGAGTCCTTTCGATGGGACGGACCACGCTGCGCAAGACGAAACGAAGGCACAGTGCGACCGCGCGCTCGAGATGCTTTGCGAAGCGGGGCTCGTGTGGCGCTACGGTCCG
>CAYHHO010000102.1:0-10344 GCA_964356445.1 uncultured Singulisphaera sp.
AACAGCGTCGGCGGGACTGCAGCAGCGACCGCCGTATCGTCGAGTTCAAGAATTGCGTCCGGGCGACTCGCCAACCGAGCGAATCGCTCCTGCGCTCCTGCTCGAACCTGGGACCCGATTTCGAGTCGCTCGATTGCTGGGACGGTCTGCACATGACCGTTGGCATCAACCCTGCGCGTCGCTGCATGAATCTCAACAATCGCTGCCGGCTGTTCCAGACCAAACGCCAGCAGATCGGTCGGGCGATCCACGACGAAGCCACTTGCATTCGATCTCGAAAGCGCCTCCAGCCAGCGTTCGACAGCGGCGCGATCGGCGCGAGTCTTGATCGGAGAGTCCACCATCCACACCGGACCATCACGCACGACCTCTAAGCGCTGCGGTGATCCGTCCCGACCAATGCTCTCTGCAACCAACCGATCGCACTCGACATCGGCGCGAGAAAAGAGCGCAGTCTGCCGCCACTGCCGAAGATCCGCGAGGATCGCTGCATCGTGCAGCGTCGAACGCGCGGTGCGCGGCAACCCGCCGTCATTCAAGTCAATCCACGCAAACCCTGCGGGAAGTCGAGCACCAAGCCGAACCGAAATCTCTCCCCCTTTCCACCCAAGTGTGATGGACGGGGCATCGCCGCGGAGCCCAGCACCCTCGCGAAGAGCATCGACCGATGCCTCGCCACCAAGTGTCGTCACTCGCGCTGTGAGAAGTTTCGCGCTTCCCAGCAACTCGAGGATTCGCTGCGGCTCGATCGGAAACTCGAAGGGCTGGACCTGAAACCAGCGACCATCGCGCTCGGCGAATTCGAATGATCCACCTGAACCGCGAGAAATGACCACCCGATCGACCCGCGACCACGGCACTGAATCCTCAACAAACACCGGCGAAAACCCGGCATGGACGTCGATGGTCCGCCGTTCACTTTGGAGCGACCAGAGGAGCCACGCACAGGACCATGCGACCGCCGCCGCGAGGTACAGACCTAGGAGGGTTCGCCAATTCATGAAACTGCGCTCACGATCGAGTTCTCCAGAGACGCACGATCGCACCAATCAGCAGCGATGCAACCGGAACGCCAAGCGCGAGCCCCGCGGTCCAACCGAGTCGCTCTCGTAGGGAAATCGCGCCGATTCTTGGTGCCTCACGACCGCTTCCGACATTTCCCATTCGCGCATCAAGCCCAGCGAGCCAGAGCACTCCATTGACAGCGAGTTCGCGGTTGCCAGGATTGAGAAGAGCGTCGCGCCCGCCACCGAGCGAGCGGGCTGCATCGACGACACCCGTCGTCATCCAAGTCGGAGAACCGATGACGATGCCACGGACCACCTGCGAATCCGCGGCGCGCCGCGTGGTCGACACCGCAACCGATACTGGGCTCTCAACGATCGTTGTCGATCGCGGATCGGGAGTACGACGACGCCAGTCGCGTTCGATCGACCGATTCGCACCCTCGCGGGCCGCCAGAAATTCCACTGACACACCGTCCACGGCAGAACCCAATCGTTGAACCGGAACAGCAACCGAAAATGACAGACGTTGGTCGGCAAGCGCACGAGCAAGCGGATCTTGCGATGGAACGACCTCGACATCGACTTTCGTTCGGCGCTCAGTTCGATCCTGTGCAACCGGAATGTCGTCAACGATGACGGCATCGGTCGTTGCACGCGCGCCCAGCGAGTTTGCAAGTTCGCTCCACGGATCGGATCTTCCAGCGAGAGGCCGCAAACTCGGACCCAGCGAGAGAAACACAGGGCGCCCTTCGCTGACCAATCCGCTCGCAGCTTCTAGAAACGCCCGCTCGCGAGCATCTCGCTCGACCGAGACAGTTCGAGAGGGCACGATCATCCAAGCGGTCCGGTCCGAGGCGATCGGGCGCGGCTCCTCCGTCACGCGCCATTCCCGGACCGCGATCCGTGCTGTATGGCACGCGTCCGCGATCGCACAGCAGTCAGTGCCGTCTGGGCCTGGAGTCAGCATCGACTGCGACTCGCTGTGCACGATGATGAGTTCTGGTTTCTGATCATCGAGAATGCTTCGAATCGCTCCATCGAGGAGTTGCTCCATGCGAAATCGTCGATCGAACCGAACAGTCTCCCCTTGATCGGCGGAGTTCACCGTCAGCGATGCCTCATCGAGAAAAGCGATCCCGTCAGGCGACTCGATGATGACCCCACCGCCCCGAGCGAGGCCTGCGGAGATCTCCTGGAGTGGATCGACTTGCAATACATCGAGTGAATCAACGCTGCGCAGGAGGGCGCGAGCGCGCACACCCAGTTCGGGGCGTTCGCGCTGTGCAAGTTCTTGAACCAATGGGTGCGCTTGTTCATCTGCGCTGCGTCCGAGGAGCCAATTCGAAAACGCCCCCAACTGCAGGGCCCAGTCGCGGTTGTTGGCGGCGAGTGCCTCGGCAGTCTCTGAGTAATCAGGAAGCGCTCGATCGGGCCGACCAAGTTGCATCGCCCGAAGTGTTTGAATCAAGACTGGCGCACCGCTCGAGAGCGCGTGCAGCGCGGAACGCGATTGTTCGAGTTGCTTGCGATCCACGCAATTGGGCGGAATCTGATCCAGCACGACCCCGATGCGCTGTGAAGCGGAGCCTGCAAACTTCGCAAGCATCTCGAGTTCGCCCAGCGCACTCGCAACAGCCTGAGTCATCTCTTCGGTAGATCCTCTGCGCCGACCGATCAAGTCAGCAACCCACAGCGCATATCGGGCTGCGCCTTCCGTGGAATCTGTGGCCGTCGGGTCGATGCGGGCGTAGGGCTCGTGCGGAGCGCGATGTGCAGCCTCAAAGGACCGCAACACGTCCGCGAGTTGATCACCGACCTCGAAGTCGAGGCCGCCGACTGGCGCGATCCAAGAAACTCGCCAACCTTCGGGGAGTTCCTCAACGAGTTTGCGCGTTTGACCATTCAGTTCCCACGCGCGGCTCTTCGTGCAGTCAATCGAGAAGCGAACACTCGGCGCGTGCGCAACAGCCGCCACTGCGCTCATGACCGCGAACGCACCGACAACCCACAGCGAGAGGCGAATCCGCACGCCGGTCGCGCCCTTGCGTGTGCCGCGATCCGCCTCTGTCGATTGAACCGCAGCGGTCGCCATCAAGAATGCGCCCGTGATACAGACAAAGTAAAGAATGTTGGACGAATCTAGGTTTCCACCCAAGAATGCTTCGAGCCTTCGCACTGGGTCAGCGGCAAAGAGAAAATCAGCCTGACTTGCTGGCAGAACAGGCGCGATTGATCGAATCGCAATCAAGGTGATCACCCAAGCAAAGAGTGCAGCGAGATAGGCCGTCGCGGCGCTCGTTGCGATTGATCCAAAGAAGAGACCGGAGGCGAGATAGACCGACCCCGCGAGAAGCACGCCAACAACCGCGCATGCGGCTTCACCAAGATCTGGCCTCGCGAGAGTCTCGAGTGCGATATAGGGACCGCCGAGACCCACCGCGCAGATCACAGCAAGCGCGAGCATTCCAGCGAGGTACTTCGCGAGCACGATTGACCCGACATTCGTAGGACTCGTCGCGAGAATTTCCCAGAATCCGCTCCGACGTTCTTCGGTCGTTGGGCGAAGCGACAGCAATGGAGCCGTCAGGAGCATCGCCCACCCTGCAGCAGCTGCAACCGTGCGAAGTTCCGCGGGCGCTCCCGGAACGAGGACTGCGATGCCGCAAATGATGCCGGTCGCGAATGCGAAGACGGCAAGCGCCCCCCAGACCGATGACGTCAGGAAGAGGCCACAGCACTCGCATCGCCCGACCGCCAGCACATCCCGAAGCGCGCCACGTGCGCCCCTCACGGCACCCCCCCAGCGTGATCCATCTCGGTCACTTGCACGAGCCGCTGGAAAATCTCCTCGAGGGAAGGATTCACCCGTTGAAAGCGACGGACGGTGGCACCGCAGACATGCAGCGCTGATCCGATGGCTGTCGAGATCCCCTGCCGAGAATCCAAGTTCACTCCTGCTTCGAGCTCGATCCAAATGCGGATCCACCCGTCGGGCAATGATTCGGTGCGCACCCCGACCACCCCGACCACAGACCTGATGGTCGCGAGGTCGCACGCTGTCGATTCGATCTCGAAGCGGGATCCGACCGCCCCCTTGCTTCGCAAGTCCACTGCACCCCCCTCCGCAACGAGCCCACCCCGCGCGATCAACACCAAGTGATCGCAGGTCGCTTCGACTTCCGCCAGATTGTGGCTAGAAAAGAGCACAGTTCTCTCGCCACGGAGCGATCGCACGAGCCCACGAAATGAAATCGCTGTCTCGGGATCGAGTCCGGTACCCGGTTCGTCGAGGATCACGACCGCAGGCGATGCCACAAGTGCTGCAGCCAGTCCGCACCGCTGTCGATAGCCGCGGCTCAGCGAACCAATGAGTTTTCGCTGCACCTCGCCAAGACCGCACTGGTCGATCACACCCGCGATCGCTCCGCGTCTTCGTGATGCCTCGACTCCCCAGAGGTCCGCTCGAAATCGCATGTACTCGCGCACGGTCAATTCAGATGGCAGCGGATTGGTTTCAGGGAGGTAGCCCAATCGCCGACACGACTCGCGAGGATCGGTCACGACATCAACCCCCGCTACGGCAAGCTTGCCCGAAGTAGGTCGAATCGCTCCTGCCAACATCCGAATCGTTGTTGTCTTGCCCGCACCGTTCGGCCCCAGAAATCCGCAGACGGACCCAGCCGGGACTGCGAAGGACAAATCGCGAACCGCGGTGAACGCGCCGTACAACTTAGAAACCTGCTCGACAGTGATCATGGCGTGGATCGTTGAGTGTAGGCGAACCGTACAATGCGCCCTCCCATGTCCGAACCCGCGGCGCCCACACCACGACAAGATCTTCGAGAGTTCTTTGACCATATTGGCTCGGGGGTTGGCGTCGTGGACCAATCGCGCGAAATCGTCTGGATGAGTTCGCGACTCGCAGAGCACTCACCTGAAACACTGAGGGTGTTCACGGAACTCTGCGCAGCCGGAATCAAGCAGTTTGCAGAGGGTCCCAGTGTGCTGATCCGCAAGCGTTTTGCGGCGGGATCGCATTTCTTTGAAGTCATGATTTCTCCAGCATCCGACGGGCGCGCAACGGGGATCCTCTTTGATGTCACCGCCCGCACGAGGCTGAGTGAACGCCTCGAGGCGATCGACCTCGCGGGGGCCGACTTGCTTGACCTCGATGCCCAGATTGTCAATCCACTCAATGTCGCCGAACGCCTCGCCTTGCTCGAAGGAAAGATCGCCGCGACCATGCGAACGCACTTCGGAGACCATCCATTCGAAGTGCGACTTCGAAACCCTCGCAGCGAACAACTCGAATTGGTGATCGGCCACGGAATCGATCCGCTTCGCATCGGCGAATCGATCTACGCGCGCATCAATGACAACGGCATCTCAGGACTCGTTGCCTCAACGGGCGAGAGTTACATCGGCCGAGACCTCGACAACGATCCCCGTTACATCGCCGGACTTCCCGGCGCACGATCGAGTCTGACGGTGCCCTTGCTCCTGAGGGATCGAGTCATCGGCGTCGTCAATGTCGAGTCGCTCAAGGAGGACGCATTCACCGACGAAGATCGGATGGCGCTCGAAACCTACGGCAGGTACCAAGCGATGGCACTCAACATCTTGGATATGTTGATCGTCGAGCGATCCACCACGAGCGAACGGGTCTCCTCGATATTGCGCGAGGAACTGACTGCTCCACAGCAGCAACTGCGCGATGCAACCCGCGACCTCGCCGCGGGAAGACTGGGAGCGTACGAACGCCTCGAAAGCGCGCTCGAAACCCTGGAAGCGCGAATTCGAGGAGCGACAAGCGGACCCAAGTCGGTGCTTGGCATTGACCGCTTGCCGCGCGACCGCAGCAGAGACCCATTCATCTGTGGCAAGCGAATTCTCGTTGCAGATGATGATGCCGCGGTTCGAGAGACGATTCAATCGCTGCTGCAGGAGGTTGGCGGGGTCGTCGAAAATCGGGCCGATGGAAGCGCGACGCTCGACCTCATCCGACGTGCCCAAGAAGAGGGACAACCATTCGATCTCGTCATTTCTGATGTGCGCATGCCCGACCGAAACGGATATGAGGTCTACCGTGGAACTCGAGAGTGCTCTCCCAACTGCGCATTCTTGATGATGACTGGCTTCGGTTATGACCCCAATCACTCGATCGTTCGCTCGACGCAAGATGGGTTGAACCGCTTTCTCTTCAAGCCGTTTCAAGCGAGCGTTTTGCTTGAAGAAGTGCGCAAGGCGCTCGGCGCGACAGAGTGAGCGAGATCATTTCTCTCGAATCGCAGCAAGGATTCTGGGGTGACCTTCGAGGTCTGACAGCACTTGGACACTTCCGTATCCGTGATCTCGCGCGAGCGCCGTCGCTGCAGCACCCTGGCTCGAACTGATCTCAACAACCAACGATCCACCGATCCGAAGCCAACGCGGGGCAGACGAGACGATTCGTCGCACGAAATCGAGCCCATCGCTACCACCGCGAAGCGCAGTTGCAGGCTCAAACTGTTTGACATTCGTAGGCACCACTTCCCACTCCGCGTCACTGATGTATGGCGGGTTCGCGCAAACGACGTCGAACGTGCCCTCGAGTTCGCGGCCACAGAGTGGTGCGTCAAGGTCACCTTCAAGCACTTCGACCGATGCTTCGAGACCGAGCGCCTTCACATTTTTGCGTGCCAATTCAGCAGCTGCAGCGACCAATTCGGTGGCGTAGATGCGGACTCCAAGATCGGGGATCGCCGAAACTTCGGTCTGCGCTTCTGAAGCTCTCTGCCACGAGAGTCGCTTTCGACCTCCCCGCTCGGCCATGAGCGACCGAGCGATGGCAATCGCGATACATCCCGATCCCGTACAGAGGTCGGCGATCCTCACTTCGCATGATGCCTCAACGCGCGGAGTCGAACGAATTCGACGAAGCACTTCTTCAACGAGCGACTCTGTCGCTTGGCGCGGGATGAGCGTTGCAGGAGTGACTTCGATCTCGCAACCGAAGAAACTCCAGGTGCCCACGAGGTACTGAACTGGCTCGTGCTGTCCGGCACGCTGGACAAGGCCGCGTAGCGCCAACAATTCCTCCGGATTCGCGGGTCGATCGATGTCCATATAGATCCGCATACGGTCGCACCGCAGCACATGCGCGAGCAGCAGATCGGCGCAGATCGCTGGCGAGTCCACAGATCTCGCCGTCAGATATCCCACGATCCATGTGCGGAGGCGGCGAACCGTCCAGATCTGCTCCATCACAGAATCCTAACGATTCCTTCGATACAATCGCCAATCCGGTTCCTTATGCATCCAACCAACACTCTTGAATCTCTGAAGTCCCTTCAATGGGCTGCGCAAACGGCAGGCGTCTTCTCATCGATGGCCATTGAAGGCACTCGATTGGAGTGCGCAGCGAAAGACGCCGGTGCGCCAGCGCAGTACCGCGTCGAACTTTCATCCGACGGCTGGCGAGTTTCTCTGGGAACCCTGGACCGCTGGCTCAGCGAGTCGATCGAATCGCAACTCGTCGAGTCGCGCGACTCGATGGACGACCTCCTGCGCGAAGAACTTGTTGACCGCGATTGGGAGGGTTCGTCGCCGGTCATTCGACACTTTCGAGATGATGCCCGCCGCTATGTCTTCGAGTGCATCCTGCCATTCGGGGCGAATGCCGCGGATGACTTGCTGCGATCAACTCGCTTCCTCCTCGCTTTCGAATCGATGTTTCGCCAACTTGGTGACATGTCCGCGGCGGAGCAGAGTGAATGACAGCACCGCGCGTCCTCATGCTCGGCTGGGAGTTTCCCCCCTTCATCACAGGTGGACTGGGAACTGCCTGTCATGGACTCACGCGGGGACTCACTGCCGCGGGCTGTGACATCACGTTTGCGCTGCCCCGTGCGATTGACAGGTCGCACTCGTCGCACGTGCGGTTGCTGTCGCCGACGAGCGACCCACCAGAACCTCTGGGATGGGTGGCGCCACCGGAAGCAAGGGTCACAGAGTCCAAGGGTCCTCCAGAGCACGAACCCCAATGCCCTGTCCAAAAGAGGTCGCAAACCACGCGAGCAGAACTTCTGCGCATGGGGACCCCTCCGCGTGTCAGCATCCTCGATCTTCCCGCAACTCGCCAGAGCGCCTACGCATCTGGCGGTGCGCGTGGGAGAGTCCGATCAACCACTGGCGACCTGCTTGGCGACGCGGCCTCGATCACCGAACAGGATTTGGTCAGCAACTGGGATCCTTCCAACCCAATCATTGCAGGCATCCCGCTTTCGCATGAGGCACTCACAAATCTCGTGATCCACCGCGCGCTTCCCGAAGCTGGGGGCGGCAACCGAGGCGCGAGCGACCATGCGCCGAATCCGGCGGGCGGTTACGACGGAGACCTGATTCTCGCTTCTGAGCGTTACGCGCACTTTTGCGTTCGTGCTGCGCGGCGCCTCACGTTTGACATCATTCACGCACACGACTGGTTGACATACCCAGCGGGGATCGCGCTGGCGAGGTTGACTGGCAAACCGCTCGTCGTGCATGTCCATGCAACCGAATTCGATCGCTCGGGTGATCACATCAATCAGGCGGTCTACAACATCGAGCGGCGCGGAATGCACGCGGCGGTTCGCGTCATGGCGGTCAGCATGTTGACGCGAAACTTGCTCGTCAATCGCTACGGCGTGCCCTCCGACAAAATAGATGTTGTCTACAACGGCGTCGACGTCGAACCCTCCACCTATGGCATCAAGCGCATCGAACGATCAGAGCGAATCGTGTTGTACTTCGGTCGGATCACGATGCAGAAGGGTCCGGAATACTTCGTACGCGCAGCCAAGCGCGTCCTCGAAGTCGAGAAAAATGTCCGATTCGTCGTTGCAGGCTCTGGCGATCAGGCAGCATCGATGATTGAAATGGCGGCGTCGATGGGAATCGGCAACCGCATGACCTTTACTGGGTTTCTGCGCGGCAAGGATATCCAGCGCGTCTTTTCGTTAGCCGATCTCTATGTCATGCCGAGCGTCTCAGAGCCATTCGGCATTGCTCCCCTTGAAGCCATGGGACATAGCGTGCCCGTGATCATCAGCCGGAACTCGGGAGTTTCCGAAGTGCTGACGCACGCGCTCAAGGTCAACTTCTGGGACGTCGATGAGATGGCAAACAAGATCGTCGCCGTCCTCAGGCATCCGCCCCTTCGCGCGGAACTTCGCGACCGCGGGCTGTTTGAAGTTCGCGGCATCACGTGGGATGGCGCTGCAAGGCGGTGCATGGAGACGTATCGCAGCGCGCTCGCAGTGATCGGGCACCATGGACCCCGCGCTACGGCGCGGTAGCCGCCGCTCGCACGACCCGCAAGCTTGCAGGGCGCGCGCATTCCTATACTGACCGATCTCTATGGGATTGTTCACACGATCGAAGTCACCGAAGGCGAAACCTCAATCTTCAGGAGCGCAACCGCATGGTGCCGCCACCGCCGGCAACCCATCGCGAGGGACCAGCCAAATCGTTGAAACGGCGGCAATTCCAGTTGCAGGAGACGCGAACCTCGAAGCGCGAGCAGTCGCAATTGCGACCGAGATTCTGAGCGCAGCCCGCTCCGATCGCGCCGGGATCATGAGCGCCGCTTTCTGGAGCGACAAGTTGATGGCATGGTCCATGAAGGACCCCGACTTCAAGGTGCAGCTCTTCCACTTCGTCGACTGCTTCCCTGCACTGCGCTCGACGGACGCGATCTACGACCACCTCGTCGATTTCATGTCGAAACCAGGGCTCAATCTTCCGCCAGGGCTCGATCTCGGGCTTCGCGCGGGCGGATTGGCGAAGGGCATCGTTGCAAGGACAATGTCTGGGCAGATCGAGTCGATGGCCAGCAAGTTCATCGCTGGGCGCGACGCGAAGAGCGCGCTTCCAACCCTGAAGAAACTATGGGATGGAGGCATGGCATTCAGCGTGGACCTCCTTGGCGAAGCCTGCCTCAGCGACGAAGAGGCCGCGCACTACCGCGAGAAGTACCTCGATCTCATCTCAAACCTGCCGGCCGATGTTGCGAAATGGTCCGCAAATCCGCGACTTGAGAGCGACCACCTTGGACCCATTGCCCGCACAAATGTGTCGATCAAGATTTCTTCCCTGTTCGCGCGAACCGACCCGATCGACTTTTCTGGATCGCTGCAGGGATTGATCGATGCGCTCACGCCGATCCTGCAGACGGCGCATACGCACGGCGTCTTCGTCAACTTCGACATGGAGCAGTACGCGTTGAAGGACCTGACGCTCGAACTCTTCATGCGCTGCTGTGAACGGATCCCATTCGAAGCGGGGCTCGCCATGCAGGCATACCTGCGCAGTGGCGAAG
>CAYHHO010000103.1:0-10341 GCA_964356445.1 uncultured Singulisphaera sp.
AAACCAAAGAAGAACCCCAGCCCATTCATCAGTGAGACCGCGACCAAGGTCTTTCGCAGCGTCGATGAAGCGCTCCGCTATTTCGACGACAAGGGAATGCTCGCCCCCGCTTCCCTCTTTGAGCACTAGGGTCGCAGGCGCACATTCGCCGTGACACGACTGCGACTTCTCCTTGCGTACGACGGCACGGACTTCCACGGTTGGCAGCGGCAGGAGCCGCCCGACACCGAGCCGCTCCGGACGGTCCAAGGAATCCTGACGGCCGCGGTTTCGGACCTCATGCGCGAGCCCATCCAAGTCAATGGCGCAAGCCGCACCGACGCTGGCGTTCACGCTCGCGGACAGGTTGCCGCGTTCTCGGCAGCAAACTCACGCATTCCCGTCGAGCGGGTCGCGATGGCACTCAACACCCGCCTTCCTCCGGACTTGGAAGTTCGAGATGCGCGCGAAGTTTCAGCGACCTTCGACCCCATACGCGACTGCGTCAGCAAGGGATATTCCTATCGACTGCGCCATGGTTGCGATGGTCGACCCGCTGGACTCGATGGGCGTGCGGATCCGTTCGAGCGCCGAACGACCGCGCAGTGTCGCTTCGCGCTCGATGTCGCACGCATGAGAGCGGCCGCCGCACAAATGGTCGGGACCCATGACTTTCGCGCGTTTGCACACGGACCAGACCAGCGCGAGACCACCGTACGGACGGTTCACACGATCACGGTGGTCGAAGAAGCTCGGGGGATTATCCGCCTGAATGTTTCGGGCAGCGGGTTTCTCCACCACATGATTCGAATCATGACTGGAACGCTCGTAGAGATCGGCAGAGGCCGGATTGAGCCGACTGAAGTCGGGGCCATCATTGCGTCAGGCGATCGCGGACGCGCAGGACCGACGATGTCCCCCGCTGGTCTCTGCCTTGAATGGATCCACTACGGCGACGCAGATCGGGCTGTCGACTCTGCCCTAGGCGCAAACGCATGAGAATCCTGCACATTTCCACCCGACTCATTATTGGTGGGTCGCAGGAAAACACGCTTCTCTCCTGTATTGGCGCGGCGGATCGCGGACATCAAGTCGCACTTGCATATGGCCCGATCTACGGTCCAGAAGGATCGCTCCTGCCTCGGCTCTGCGAGGACCCGCGCATCGAACGGTTCGAGGTGCCTGACCTCGTGCGCGAAATCTCTCCACTTCGAGATCGACGGTGCTTGCTCGAACTGCGCCAGCTCATTCGAAGTTGGAAGCCCGATGTTGTTCACACTCACTCGTCGAAAGCTGGAATTCTCGGTCGAGCTGCAGCATGGAAGGAGCGGGTGCCAGTTGTGGTTCACACGATTCACGGCCTCCCCTTTCATCCCTATCAGGGGTGGTTTCGAAATGCCCCCTACATCTGCGCGGAGCGATGGGCCGCCAAACGATGTCACGCAATAGTCAGCGTTTCCGATGCGATGACGACTCAAGCACTCGCGCGGGGCATCGGACGCCCAGAGCAGTTCGTCACGATTCGAAGCGGCATGAACGTCGAGCCATTTTTGAACGCGCAAGCGCGCCGTGACTCGATCCGCGCCAAGTATGGATGGAGTGAATCGACAGTCGTCTTCGGTACGGTCGCCCGACTCGCCGAGCTGAAGGGGCACGATGACATGATCGACGCGTTTGCGAGCCTCTTGGACAAGAGTCCATCGTCCGATGGCATCCCCGGCACACGCGCGCCGCGCGTGGCCCTCCTCTGGGTTGGCGATGGATGGTGGCGCGAGCGCCTGATCGCCCGACTCGAGTCGCTTGGCATCTCACAGCAAGTGGCAATGCCGGGACTCGTCGATCCGAGCGAGATTCCAGCCTGGACTTCAGCGATGGATGTCTTGGTCCATCCGTCGTATCGCGAAGGACTTCCCCGTGCAGTGGTGCAGGGGCTGCTGTGCGCGAAGCCAGTGATCGCGTACGACGTTGACGGCGCGCGTGAAGTCTGTCAGCCTGGCGTGACTGGGATCCTCGTGAATCCTGGCGACCGAATTGCGCTTCGACACGCCGCGGATTGGATGATCTCTCACCCGGTCGAACGAGCGCAACTGGGCAAGCGCGGGCGCGAACTGGTCCGAGTCGCCTTCGATCAGCGGACGATGACCGAGCAACTCCACTCTCTCTATCACCGACTCGCTGCTCGGCAGTGAGTCGCACCGCGAGCGCGCCCAACGAAGGTCTCCACCCGTGCCGACCACTGATAGATTGGTTCGAATGCGCGTTGCAGTCTTTGGAGCCCATCCAGACGATCAGGAACTTGGAATGGGTGGAACCATTGCACGCCTTGCCTCGGCTGGCCACGATGTCACGCTTGTCGACCTGACCAACGGCGAGCCAACCCCCTACGGTTCACCTGTACTTCGCGCGGCAGAGGCTGCGAGTGCCGCGAAGATCCTCGGCGTATCACGCCTTCAGTTGGGGATGAAGAACCGCGAGATCACTGCCGACCTGGCCTCGCGCGGGATTGTCGCAGAGGCCATTCGCTCCCTCCAGCCGCACATCATTTTCGCACCCCATCCCGAGGATGCTCACCCTGATCATGTCGCAGCGTGTTCCCTCATTGAAGCCGCGCGCTTCGCGGCAAAATTCTCGAATTCACAGATGCGCGGCGAACCGTGGCGAACCCCCCACCTCTATCACTACTACTCCATTCACCTGCGATCCGTCCCCGCGCCAAGCGTGATCGCAGACACGACTGGTCATGCGCACGCGAAGCGGCAGGCAGTGCTGGCATACGCGAGTCAATTCGTCTTGAACCCAGAGAATCGCCACGTTCCTGATTGGCTTGATGCCGCTGGTGTCTACTTCGGAAGCCGAATTGGCACTGAGTCTGCAGAGCCCTTCTTCAGCCGCGAATGCGTGCCGATGGACTTTGGCGCGCTGCCTACCACGGCCTCTTCAACCGCCAGTCGACCCAAATCCTCCTGAACCACGAGCGGTCGTGCTGAGAGCCTCGCTCTCTCGGATCACCGCACGGACAACGGGTGCGATCACAAGCTGCGCGATGCGCATCGATGGCTCGACCACGAACGCACTGCGACCAAGATTGATGAGCGCAACCTTCATCTCGCCTCGATAGTCGGCATCAACTGTGCCCGGTGCATTCGGGATCGACACACCATGCTTGGACGCGAGTCCACTGCGTGGTCGCACCTGCCCCTCAAACCCCGGAGGAATCTCCATCGCAAAGCCGCACGGGATCATGGCAATTGCGCCTGGCTCAATCGTGACGGCCTGCTCGATTGCCGCGTGCAAGTCCATTCCAGCAGCCAATGCCGTCTGGTAGCGCGGAACGGTCGCAAGCGGCGAGAGCCTTCGAAATCCGACTTCGATTTCCATCATCCCTGCAGTCTAGATCAGCGGCCGCAGCCGGCCACGACAGGCACTCCCCTATCCTCCCCAAGCAATGGCCTGTGCCGTGATCGGAATCCTGCCGCTCGCAATCATCGCGTGGCTGATCATTTCGGGATTGAAGATTCGCGATCTCTCCAATGCTCCTGCCATCGCGTGCGGTCGCTGCGGCCACTTCCTTGCAAGCGGCCAACTTCGATGCCCTGAGTGTGGCACTGACTGGACAGTTGGAACCGTCGAACGACTCACGCGCGCGCGGAGTCGTGCATGGAGACTCCGACTCGTGATCGCAGCCGTCCTTCTCCTCGCCGTCATCGGTGGGATTGTCGCCATCCTGGTCAACTCCCAAGATCAATCTGACGCCGCCGGTGAGCCACCGACTCAACCAGCGACTCGGCCAGCGACTCAGCCGACTACGACTTCCGAACCGACGCCCGCGGATCTCCTGTAGTCCAAGTCCGCGCGCCGTGAAGGATTCGCTTCGACATGGGGAGTGCGCCAGCATCCAACCCAGCGATCGGGCTCGATTTCGTGAAGCGCATATTGATCGCGACCAACGGCGAGCGTCGGTCGAACTTCGCTCGGCATGAACGGCCACCACGGCACGATCCCCTTCTCGAATCCTGGCAACTTCCTGAACTCCGCAGGATCATCAACGACATCCTCCACGGTGGTCAGTCGCGTGCGGTGATCGCGCAAACCAGGAATCGACCTGAACAATCCGCGCGTATAGGGATGGAGCGGACGCGCGAAGAGTTCTTCGACTTTGGCATACTCCACGACCCGCCCCGCGTACATCACGCAGACCACATCGGCATTCTCAGCAACCACTCCCAAGTTGTGCGTGATGAGCATCACGCCCATTCCGCGCCTTCGCTGAATCTCCGCGAGCAACTCCAGAATCTGCGCCTGAATCGTCACATCAAGTGCCGTCGTCGGTTCGTCGGCGAGCAGCAACTTCGGCTGGCACGCCAGAGCCATCGCGATCATCACGCGCTGACGCATTCCTCCCGAATATCTGTGCGGATAGTCGCCAAGCAGATGCATTCGTGCGTCACGCAGTCGATTGGGCAACGACCCCTCGGCCGCCATCAGTTCTGAGAGCGGACGCCGCTGCGCCTCGACCTCGCCCTTCAATGCCGCGAGTTCGCGCCGCAGTCGACCCTCGATCGGCTGGTACATCCCGACCTCGTCGAGTGCCCCCAGCGCGATCTCAACCGCTTCGTCAGGCGACGCCTTTTGATGGAGCAGGATCGCCTCCAGAATCTGATCACCGATTGTGTAAACGGGATTCAGGCTCGTCATCGGCTCCTGAAAGATCATCGCAATCTCACCGCCACGAACCTTCAGCATCTGCCGCTCGGACATCGAAAGCAGATCGCGTCCCTCAAGCAGAATCGTCCCGCCGTCGACACGGCCAGGAGGACAGGGAATCAACTGCATCGTCGTCATCGCGGTGACACTCTTGCCACACCCAGATTCGCCGACGACTGCGAGTGTCTGGCGCGGATGGATCGTCAAACTCAATCCTGCGACAGCCTGGATTCGCGGCCCACCCGCATTATCGAATGACACCGCAAGATCGGCCACCTCAAGCAGCGGTTGGGAAGTGCGAACTGGCATCAGTGTGCTGCCTTTCGAAGTTTGGGATCGATTGCATCTCGAAGCGCACCGCCAAGCACGTTGTACGCGAGCACCGAAAAGAAAATCGCTGCACCTGGGAAGATCGCCAACCACCAGATGAATGTTCCAGTCGTTCCCGTTGCGCTCGAAAGGAGTTTTCCCCACGAAGCTTGATTGTCAGGGCCCAACCCGAGGTATGAAAGCGTGGCCTCTGCAATGATCGCGCCTGCGATGGCGAAACTGGCGTCGACCAGCACAGGCGTGACGCCATTGGGAAGCATGTGCCGAAAGAGCACAGAGCGCAGCGGCAACCCAGACGCGCGCGCCCCTTGGACGAAATCTTGATTGCGCAGTTTCATGAACTCTGCGCGCGTGAATCGCGCGGCGCCAGTCCACGAGAGGCAGCCGATGATCGCCATCATCACGTAGGTGTTTCGAGGCAACACTCCGGCGGCAACGATGAGGAGAAACAACACAGGAACTGCCATAAAAATCTCAACAACCCGGAACAGCAGCAGGTCAATCTTCCCGCCGAAATACCCCATGATCGATCCGACTGTGACTCCGATGAGGACCGCGATTCCAGTCGAGACGAATCCGACTGAGATGGAAAGTCGACATGCCCACAGCAGCTGCGCGAGCACATCAACTCCGTTCGAGTCGGTACCGAGGAGGAATGTGTGGCGCGCAAATGGACTCGCCAACAGCGGCTTCCACTCTCTCTGGAGCGAATCACGTTGTCGCAGGACCTGCCCCATGTCGTCTTGCACTCGCAACGCCAGTTCTTCCTGACCTGCCGCCTTCGCCGCCATTCCAGCCGAAGCGAGTCGCTGTGATTCCCGGACGCTCGCCGCATCCTTTGCTGCAACGGCGGCCGCAACGGCGGTCATTGGTTGCACGGTGATGAGTTCGCTGCGAAGCCTGCCTGGACTCCACGGAATCAGCGTGTAAACGCACCGTGTGCGACCCGCCGCCTCGTCGAGCACATATTTGTCGTAGTCCACAGGTCGTTGCTGCCACCGCGACCCCGACGCACACGAAATCGCTACAAGAGCGACCACAAGCACGATCACACGGCTTCGAAGTGCCAAAAGAAATGGCACCCACGAAAGCGCACACGCAATCGGTGTACAGATCGCTGCAACCAGCAGAATCCGACGAAAGACGAACTGCGGATCAGAAACCCAAACGCCCAGTTGCCGTGAAAACCCTGTCCGCGTCGGCTCGTCGAGCCAGTCCGAAGCGAACGCTGCGGCAACGACGGACACCATCGCAAACAGCCCGAGTATCGCAAGCACTCCGAGGCGTTCTCCGCGCCCGTACTTCATCGGCATGACCATTCCGATCACTGCGACGATGAGCCCAAGCAACAAGAGCAAGTCCGCGGCTGTCAAACTCTGCCAGAGCGGCGATGACCGACTCGTAGCCGAACCGCTCGGATCGATCACGGTCAACCAAAGTGGATTCGCATTTGCGACGATCGGCGCGAGCACCGCAGCGAGGCCAACAAGTGCGATCCATGCGATCGCCATGACTGCAGCTCGATTCCCAAGGACTCGCACCCACGCGTCCTCCCAGAATCCACGCGCCTCCTTCGTCGCGCCGAATCCACGCATCGCCTCGACACCCGAAATTGCCGAGGGCTCATTCGATCCGGAGGCACTCTCACGCATAGGACACCCGGGGGTCAGCAACGGCGTACATGATGTCCGCGAACAGGAGCGCCATCAGACTCACACATCCAATCATCACCGTATTGGCGAGCATGATTTCAGCGTCGTGCAAGCCGATCGACTCCAACATCAACGACCCCATTCCAGGAACCGAAAAGATCTTCTCGACAATCACACTTCCCGAAAGCATTGCAGGAAAAATCGAGACAAACATCGTGATCAATGGCAGCAGCGAATTCCGAAAGACATGCCGCATCACAATGTCTCGGCGAGAAACTCCCTTTGCTTTCGCGGTGCGAACATAATCTGCATTGAAGTTGTCCAGCATCGCAGCGCGAGTCTGTCTCGACAGCACAGCGAATCCTGCATAGACGAGGCAAACCACAGGCAGTACGAGGTGCCATCCCATGTCGAGCAGCCAGCCGCGCTCGAATCCGTTTGCGCCAGAGCTCGGCAGAAACTGCATGGTCGAAGAGTTGGTTGCATGCAATCCCGCCACGGGAAAGAGCCCCAAGTACTGGTTGTTCGCCAAGAATCCAATCGCCAACACACCAGCCCACACGACTGGAATCGACCAGAGCGCGATGAAGAGTCCCCCGCTCAGGACATCGAACCATGATCCACGGCGCGCGGCGGCAAGCATCCCAGTCGGTATTGAAACAAGGTAGATCAGCGGGAACGCGAGAAGGTTGATCAACATCGTGATCGGCAGCGCCTCCATGATGAGGCTCGCGACAGGCCGATTCTTGGTGCGACTCCATCCAAGATCCGGTGCACCAATCGAGACGATTCCCGGAATGACGCCGATTCCTGCCTGGCGAAATGGCACACTTTCAAAGCATGCGATGAGAGAAGCTCGTGCAGCGGTGGCCTTCACGAATGTCGTCCCCGCAACATCAGCGGTCGAGAGGACCGCCGCCCACTTCGGTGCCTTCTCGTCAATCTTCAGAGCACCAAGTTGAGCAGCCTGCAACTCGCCGCGGCGATCCACCAGCGATCCCTGATCGGTCGCCTGCGCATATTCAGCAAGCGCGATCCGAAACGCCGCCAACGCCGAGACAAACGCATCCCGCGCGGTGCTGTTCGCCCGTGCGAGGGCTCGATATTGCGCCTGACGAGCCTCGCCTTCAGCATCAGCCACAAACGCAGCAGTCGCATCGCGCGCTGCGGTGGCAGCCAACGCGCTGGACTGGGTCGATCCAATCGACATGAACGGCGGTAAGCCCCGAGGTCGATAGATCCGCTCTCCTGTCGAATCGATCAGCGCCCGCGCACCAAACTTGACCGGCGAGACTCGACTCAACCAACCGAGGTACTGCGTCACGATCGGCTCATCGAGCCTGAAGCGATCCCGAAATCGAGCTTCCGCGATGCGCGGATCGCTTCCTACAGGGCTGCCTCCTCCACCGGCTGCGGATGCGCTCGCGCTAAATCCTCCAGGCGCCAAAGCGATAAGGCAATAGACCATGAAGGTCATTCCGATGAGCGTCGGAATCATGAGCAGCAGTCGACGACTGATGTAGGGAAGCATCGGTCGATCTCAATCAGGTGCCTGGCGAAGGAACAACCGTCCCGCCGTAGAAGAACTCCTCAGGCGTCAACCCCGTCTTGTACATCTTCACATTTCCAAAGTCTCGTCGAATGAAACGAAGCCATGGCGCGACTCGGATGAATGTGTAAGGCTGCTCCTTCGCAATCTCCGCTTCCAGTTGTTGCCAGACGAGCATGCGAGTTTTCTCATCCATAGTCCGCCGACCCTGTTCGATCAGGGCATCTGCTGTCGGCGAGGACCATTGACTGAAATTGTCCCGCCCCTTCGCGATGCTCTCGGAGTGATAGATCTGTTTCGGATCGCTCTCGGGCGCAGATGCGCTCCAAGCCATCGTCAACGCATCGAAATCACGCGCCTTCAGGATGTCTTGAAAGCGACTCCAGTCGATCGGACGGGTTGTCATGACGATTCCCGCCTTCTTGTAGGCGTCACCGATGAACCGCACAATGCGCTCGATGATTTCGCCGCCGGTTGCGTACGTGAACTCGAATTCGAACTTCACGCCGTTGGCATCCTCGATGATTCCATCCCCGTTTCGATCCTCCCAGCCAGCTTCCTTGAGCAGAGCGATGCCAGCGTCAGGATCGAAAGGAAGCGGAGAGAGTGATGGATCCGAAGCAGGCCCCTCGGGGTTGAATGGACCCTTCGAGACGACTCCGATGCCATCCCAAATGTCTCGAATCATCTTCTCGCGGTCAAGAAGCAACCCCATCGCACGCCGAACACGCACATCAGAAAACGGCGGCGTTCGCCCAGTCTCTCCGCGCGGGCCGCACTGCCAAGCGATGAAGGAGTATCCACTTCGCATGTTGACCCACTTCAATGCGTAGGTCGTCTTCTCGAAGTCTGGTTCATCGCGAAGAATCGAGTTGAACTGCGGCGACGTCGGGAGAACCATCGAAGCCTGATTGTTGCGATAGGCAACGAGCCTCGCGAGATCATCCTTGATGACCTGAAAGCGATGCTTCTCAAGAGGAACCCGTCCGCACCACCAGTTTGGATTGCGAACGAGGACGAGGTCGTTTCCGGGAGTCCATTGCGTCGCGAGATCTTGCGTTCCAGCGGGCAACCGCTCCAACATGAACGGACCAGACCCCATCAGGAGACCAGTCGACTGGTTGATCTGGGCTGGTTCGAACTGCGAAAAGTACTTCTTCGGGATAATCGGATTCCCCAGCGCCATGAGGATGTTGGAAAAGAGCGCGTCCTTGAACCGAAACTCGACCGTCGACTGATCGATCACATCAACCCCATCCAGTACATCCACCATCGTTGATCGAGTTCGATCCGCCTCGATGCTCGCATTCAAGATGAAATCCATGAAGGTCCATCGCACGTCCTCTGCTGTGACCCGCGAGCGATCGCTGAACACGGCGCTTGGATTGATGTGCGCACGAATCCACAGGCCATCAGGATCAATCTGCCATGCATCCGCGAGTACACCCACCAGCCGCATCGTCTTCGGATCGAATGTGGCCAACGACTCACACACCTTGTCGACCACTCGCGATCCATAGACATCCGCGTAGAGGAACGGCGTCACCTTCTGAGGTTGCCCCTCGAAGATCTCAACGAACTCGCCACCCGCCTTGAAGCCGGGGACGGCGGTCGGGTCGCTCGCGAAGGAAGGCGCGGGTTGCCACGAAATCGCCACGCCCGTACGCGCCCAAGAGTCATCGACCCGCTTCGCTGGCACGGCCGTTTCGACTTGCGCGCTTGATGGAACGACCGCGCCACCGCTCCGCAAGCGCTCTTCGATCGTCGAAAGTCTCTCCTCGAGGTTGCTCCCTTGTTCAGAGATCGACTGCAAGAGCGGCCATTGACGATCGCGCTGGATCATCGACAGCCAAAGCGTCCCAAGAATCATCAAGAGCAACAGAACAACGATGAAATCTTTGATTCCAAATCGATTTTGCATAGGAGTCTTCGGAGCGTATCACGACCCCAACGCTCGCTGGCGAGACGCAGGATCGATCGAGTTTCGAAGCGCATCCCCGACAAAGTTGAGCGCGAGCAAGGTGCCAGCGATCGAGATGCAGGGCCAAGCAAGAAGCCACCAGCGGCTCCGGATGGTGTTGACCTCGGCGAGACCCTCCGCCGCGAGATTTCCCCACGATGGAAGGG
>CAYHHO010000104.1:0-10248 GCA_964356445.1 uncultured Singulisphaera sp.
CGCACCCGGGAGAGCCATCACGACTTCGTCGATAGCGACGATGAATCCGATCAAGCAACCTGCAAGAACGATGATGTTGGAACCGATCGGCCCAAAGCGCCCCCAAACCTGATCCGCCATCCATGTCGGTACCAATCCTGCTTCTGCACCCGCAAGTGCTCCCGCATGAGGAAACCAGAGTGCATGCAGCGCTGATACGGAGAGCATAGCGATGAGCGCACCGACCGTTCGCACGATCGGATGCGGAATCGCCCGACCAGTCGCAATCACACCAAGCGCGTAGCCGCCGCAGAGCAGAATGACCCAAGACCCGATGCCAAATCCCTCGTAGATCGCGTAGGCCAAGACGGATCCGACGCGGCCTCCCCAATTCTCTGGTGGATATTGCCAGACAGCGACGCTGTGGCTTGGCCAGTCAGCGCTTGAGAAACTCAGCATGCTCGCTGTCGCGTAGAGCCACAGAGAAGCGCATGCCAGCCAGACAACCTTTCGTGTGATCGATGCGGGAGGGAGTTGCCCGGGATTGCTGCTCGGGCGTGCGATAGCCATAGGCGACTTCCTTGCCATAGCCAAATATCGGCAGGACAGACCGCCCCGAATCAATTACCCTTGGGTTTCATGCACTTTTGCCTCATCGACCAGATTTTGGAATGCAGCCCGAGCAGGGCGGTTACGGTCAAAAATGTGAGTTTGGCCGAGGAATATCTGCAGGATCACTTCCCCGGCTTTCATGTTCTCCCTGGTGTGTTCATGCTGGAGGCCTTGGTCCAGTCTGCAAGGCTCGTTCTCGCTGAAAGAGACCGGGCAGTCGCAGGTGGCGTGCCGAAACGGATGGTCCTGGGAGGCGTGCGAGCGCTTCGGTATGGCAATTTTGTTCGACCAGGCGAAGCGCTTCGAACCGAAGTGACGATTGACAAGGAGTTGGATGACGGCGGCGTCATTTTCAAGGGAAACGCGACCGTGGTTCGATGTGGAGCGGTTGCGACTCCAGGCGTGGTCGCTGTGGCGTCGGAGACAGCAGTGAGCGGACGCTTTACAATGCGCCCAGTACGGATGCTTCAACCCTGACAGGAGGTTTTATTTGTCCATGAGTCACGATGACATTTTCAAGAAGGTTCGCGAGGTGTTGGTTGATGCGCTTGGCGTCGATGATGACGAAGTGACCCCCACCGCGCGGCTGACGACCGACCTCCATGCGGAATCGATCGACTTTCTTGACATCGTGTTCAGGATTGAGAAGGCGTTTGGGTTCAAGATCGGACAGGGGGAACTTTTCCCCGACAACATCAACGATCCGAAGTACATCAACGATGGCATGGTGAATGCTGCAGGGCTCGCGCTACTGAAAGATCGCATGCCGCACGTTGATTTCACAGAATTCGCGGCGAATCCGAAGCTTGAGAAGGTCTCGGAAGTCTTCACGGTCAACAGTCTCGTGAACTTTGTGTCGAACAAACTGAAAGCAGGCGCGCCCGCCTGACGCGCGGCGGGAATCATGCGCTGGCTGTGGATTGATGCGATTCTGCTTCATGAGCCGAACACGCGGCTCGTTGCAATCAAGAATGTCTCGCTCGCAGAAGATCATCTGCATCAGCATTTCGCTGAAGGCGCGGATGGTCCTGCACAGCCCATGATGCCAGCGAGTTTGATGTTGGAAGGGATGGCGCAGACAGCCGGCATCTTGGTGGGCAGCGTCAGGAACTTCGCGGAGAAGGTGATCCTTGCAAAGGTGACCGAAGCGACCTTCGAGTGCGATGTGTTCCCTGGACAATCGATCCGATACGACGCAACGATCGACCGCATCGACAACGCTGGAGCTTCGACGAAGGGGATCATCAGCCGATTCGATCACCGCGGTGGTGGCTGGGTCGACATCGGCCGCACTGAAATCATTTTTAGTCATGTCGATCAGAATCGAGCCGGGCTGGATCTGCCAGAGCACAATTTTGTATTCGGCGAGAATTTCAGGGCGATTCTGGGTGGGCTGTTGCCGAAGAAGTAACGGCGACGAGCGCAACTGGACCGAGGCAAAAAAAGAGGCCCCGCTCGGGGAGGCAGGTCCGATGCGGGGCCGATCCAGGGTTGTCCTTCGGAACTGCGAACTTCGCGCGTCCCTTTCCCTACCTCCTCAGCCGCAAACATCAGCGACTGCACAGCAATGATTGAATTCCCGCTGCGAAGTGCAAGCGATCTTTCAGAGATTTCAATCATTTTGGGATGGGCGCTCTACACTCATCTCGATGGCAGGCACTCCCACAAGAAATGCGAAGAAGCACCATTTGGCGATCTACCCAGGGTCTTTCGATCCGCCGACACTGGGTCACTTGGATGTGCTTTGCCGCGCCCGAACCCTCTTTGATGAGGTTGTCGTGGCGGTGGGAAGAAATCCAGATAAGCCAGACTTTTTCCCGATGGAAGAGCGCATCGCACTCCTTGAGCCACTGATCGCGGAGATCGTCCAGCGCGACCCACAGGGTGCGGCTGTCTCGGTGGCGACTTACTCGGGTCTCACGGTCGACTTTGCGAGATCCTGCGGAGCGTCCGGCATCATCCGTGGAATCCGAAATGTCACGGATCTCGCGTCAGAGTGTCAACTCGCGATCACCAATCGACAGGTTGCAGGTGTCGAAACTGTATTCGTCGTGACTGGAGAGGCATTCGCATTCCTTTCGTCGAGCCTCATCCGCCAAATCGCTGCGTTCGGCGGGTCGCTGGAGAAACTCAAGCCTTTCGTTCCGCCGAATGTCGCGCACGCGATCGGCGAGAAACTGAATGACCCGAATCATTCGCTGGCAAGATTGGCGCTTGAAACTCAGGCTGATTGAACGACCGGCAAGGCCCACAAGGAGGCAGGCAAGAAACTCATGCTGCAATTTCGAGTCATCTCCATCGGCACGCTTGGCGCTCACCCGCTTTGGGGCGAGAAAGTTCCAGCGCGCGAAGGTCACTCCACCACGACGCTGGTTGAGTCCGGCAGTCGCAAGATCATCATTGATCCATCGCTGCCGCCGCAGATCCTGCTTCCTCGAATGCAGTCGCGCACAAATGTGCGACCAGATGAAATTACAGACGTCTTTTTGACGAGCAAGAGCCCCGGTCTTTTTCGTGGAATCTCCCTCTTTCCAAAGGCTTCTTGGTGGATGGCGGCCGCAGACCGCGAGCGGCTTGCTGCCGTCACCGAAGAGGTGCAGCGAGTCGCCGATGTGGACGAATCAAAGGCGAAGGATGCTCAGGCGCGCGGGGTCATTGACTTCGTGAAGACCTCGATCGAGGTTGGAATGCGTGTCAAGGACGCGCCCGACCGACTGGCGGACGGCGTCGATCTCTTTCCGCTTCCGGGTGTGACGCCAGGGAGCGCTGGACTCCTGCTGTCGATCCCGTCGTCGACCATCTTGGTGACTGGTGATGCCATTACAACAGAGGAACATCTCGCGGCAGGTCGAATCACGACTCCCTGCGAAGACTTGAAGAGCGCCCAGGAATCCTTTGCCGAGGCGATCGAGATTGCCGATGTTTTCGTGCTCGGGCGCGACAATGTTGTCTTCAATCCGATGCGCGGATCGTTCGGACGATTCGTCAAGACTGCAGGGGGCGAGTGACGCTCTTCGGCGAAGAACCACTATTCTCTTCGCTCACGCCATGACCTCGGACTCGGAACAGTCGAATACGACCCTCGGGCAAGTTGCAGCGGGTTCAACCAAGGGGGTGGGCTCGCCAGCGCTGGGCACTCCGTTCACTCTTCGCAGCCTCTTGAAGCTCGTTCGCGGAGGTGAAAAATTTGCGTGCCTCACTTGTTATGACGCAACGACAGCGCGGTGGCTACAGGCCGCGGGACTGCAGGTCCTGCTCGTTGGCGATACGGCGGGCGAAGTGATCCTCGGGTTCCCGAGCACCATGCATACGCCGCTTGAGTTTCTGATTGCGCTGACAGCGGGAGTGAAGCGCGGGGCGCCGAATTCTCTAGTGATGGCTGACATGCCGTTCATGAGTTACCAAGCATGCGACGCAGAGGCAGTTCGCAACGCGGGCCGCTTCATGACGGAGGGGCTCGCAGACGTCGTCAAGATCGAAGTCGATCGCTCCTTTGCTGGATTGGTTTCGAAGATGTCGCGTGCCGGAATTCCAGTTGTCGCACACATCGGATCGCGCCCGCAGCACGTCAAGATGCACGGCGGCTACTACGCGGCGGGAAAGAGTGCGAGCGCCGCAATCGCGCTGCTCGACGACGCTGCGGCCATGATCGATGCGGGCGCGACGATGCTGCTGATCGAAGCCGCTCCCGCCGAAGTTGCAGAGCAAGTCGTGCGCGAATCAAACATTCCGGTCATCGGTTGTGGTGCCGGCAATTCATGTCACGGACAAGTCGTGGTATTGCAGGACCTTCTTGGGATGACCGCATGGCAGCCAGCATTTGCGCTCCCAACTGCGCAAGTCGGCCGGCAGATTTCTGAGGCGGCGCGAGATTGGATGCAGCGTGTTTCGACGGGCAACCTCGGCGAGCACCCCTACATCATGACGGATTCAGAGCGCGCTGCGTTTGCCAGTGCGATCAAGCAGCGTGCGTCCGAGCGAGGGCGATGAGAGTTCAGACGCTTCTCCCCGCGGCGGTCGTGGCAGTGGCGGCACTCCTCGTCCTCTTCGCGACTCCGCGCGCCATCCGCAGTATGAACCATGCCAAGGTCGAGGCGGAACTCGTTGCGGCGAAGAGCCGAGTGACGCGCACAACGGCGCTCGAAGAACTCAATCAAGCCACGAGGGATATCGCAAGCATCGTCGAGCCTTCGGTGCTCTCGCTGACTGCGAAGGGAACGCATGCTGGTCGCGGCGGTCCCTCATTCCTCAACACGGGTTCGGCGTGGATTTACGATGTCTATGGGCACATCGTCACGAACGGACATGTGGTCGATGGCGCAGACCAAATTGATGTGCAGTTTCATAGTGGTCAAATCGTTCAGGCGCAGTTGATCGGGCTGGATCTCAAGACGGATATCGCCGTGCTTCGAATCGAGGCAGACGATCTCACTCCCGCACAGCGATCGATCGACATACCGACACAGGGCGACATGGTGTTTGCGTTCGGTTCACCGCTCGATTTCCGATTCTCGATGAGTGCGGGAATCGTCTCGGGTGTCGGTCGGACTGCTGGACTCTCCGACGTGGAGTACGAGAATTTCATCCAAGTTGACGCCGCGATCAATCCAGGCAATTCCGGTGGACCGCTCACGGACATTTACGGGCGGGTCATTGGGATGAATACTGCGATCGCGACCGGACGCGGCAGCACTCTCGGGCAGGGGCAGTTCGGGGGCATTGGGCTCGCGATTCCGATGGACATCATCGAGTTTGTCGTTGCGCAGTTGATCGAATCCGGCGAAGTCGCAAAAGGATTTTCGGGTGTAGCGGTCCAGTCAGTGAGTTCCATTTATGGCCCGCAACTGCGCGACCCCGTCTTTCGTTTCGTTGCTGAGAACTACAAGGCAGATGGCGCTGTTATCTCCCGTGTGACACTCGGGAGCCCTGCGGACCGCGCGGGGCTCAAAGTCGGCGACGTCATCACGTCGATTGACGGCGTTCGAATCACAGACCCTGAGAGCGTGCCCTCGATCATTGGGACGCGTCTCCCGGGGCAGTCGATCGTTTTTTACGTGTGGCGGCCTCAACTCGACAGAGGCATCGGCGAAGAACTGAAGTTTGAAGTCGGGCTGATCAAGCGCGACCCGAAGATGGAAGCAGCCAACATCGCAGGGATTCTGCATGATTATGGGTTCTCGAAACTCGCCACGTGTACGAAGGAGAACTGCGCGCCCCTCGGAGTCGCGCACCGCCGAGGCGTGATTGTCGAGGAAGTCGCGGTGGGATCGAAGCTCGATGGAGTCGTCCCTGCGGGGTCGATCATCGTCGCAGTTGGTGGGCAATCCGTCGGATCGATCGAAGACTTTTATGTCCGGCTCGGACGAGGTGTCGGTGTCCGCGGCGCGGCGAGCCGCGCGAGCGCGATCTTGACGATCGCCCTTCCGTCTGGTGCTTTGAGCGATTTTGACATACCACTTCGGTGAGCACGATGAACAAACCCCTCTTAGACGTCCAGGATCTTCAGGTGCACTTCCCCGTCAAGCGCGGCATCCTTCAGCGAACGGTCGACTATCGCCGCGCGGTTGATGGCGTCAGTTTCTCGATCAACCCTGGCGAGACGCTTGGGCTTGTCGGGGAATCTGGTTGCGGCAAGACGACGGTCGGGCGTGCGATCCTGCGGCTCATCGACGCGACAGGCGGACGGGTTTACTTCGACGGCGTCGATGTCTTCGCGCAGGGTGCGACGAGCCTGCGCAAACTGCGAAGGCAGATGCAGATCATTTTTCAAGACCCAGGTGGATCGCTGAATCCGCGGATGAGGGTCGGCCGCATCATCGGTGAGCCTCTCGAAGTGCACTCCATCGTTCCAAAGGATCAGGTTCGAGAGCGTGTCGGAAGTTTGCTCGAGCGATGCGGACTTTGGCGCGGTGCTGCCGATCGATATCCACATGAGTTCTCGGGCGGACAGAAGCAGCGCATCGGGATCGCGCGCGCCCTCGCGCTCGAACCTCGACTGATCGTGTGCGACGAGCCAACGAGTGCGCTTGATGTCTCGATTCAGAGCCAGATTTTGAACCTGCTTTCTGATCTTCAATCTGAATTCAAGTTGTCCTACTTGTTCATCAGCCATGACATGGCGGTGATTCACCATGCGTGTGCGCGAATCATCGTGATGTGGAATGGGAAAATCGTTGAGCAGGGGACGCGAGACGAAATCATTCGCTCGCCGAAGCACCCCTACACACAGGCGCTGCTTTCAGCGGTTCCAGAGGCCGATCCGATGCGACGCAAAGCGCGCGTCAAGTTAGAAGGGATGAAGATGTGACCAGTTCACCTGGCGCGCAAGTTCGGGCGCCGCATCCTGGGTCGCGCACCGCTGCAAAGGTGCTCTTTGCCACATTTCTGGTTGTCGCAGTCGGCACATTCGTCTGGGGATTCTCGGTCGCCAACAAGGTTCGTGCGCGGGCGAAGGAAACGGACGGAGCACTTCGCTCACTTGCGTGGGCGTGTCTGTGCTATGCGCAGGACCGCAGCGGAGCCTGGCCGGATTCGCAGGAATCGCTTGTTGCTGCGGGGGATGCATGGAACCAGGCCAACCTTCCGATTGTGGGCGCTTGGCCAGCGACTCGTGTGGAGGCGCTTGCAGGAATGACTGCACCATCGAGCGCTGATGATGCGTTGAAGATCGGCGCTGTCGAATTTTCGCCGAATCGGCAGGAATCGCCGCGGATCACGGCACGCGGAAATCCAAGCGGACTCGATACGCTAGCGGTCGTCAACGATTGGTTGACTGCGTACGGACACCATTCAACGGCGAAGTGACCCATATGAGTTCAGAAGTGACGACGCACGCGGTCCCGAATTCGGCAGCAGTGGCAACTGGAGAGACCCGAGTGATGCCCGAAGCCCCCATGCACGATGTGATGGGCGGTGCGGCGCGCATCGAGCGTCGCGTTCTCGACCACGGGTTTGTAGCGCTCATCGATTGCATGCCGCGATTGGCGCCAGCAGGGAAAACTGCGGATTACTCCATCGTGCAGTCCGCGCGCGTTTCCTATGGTGAGGGAACAAAGCAAGTCAACGAGGACCGCGGGCTCGTGCGATACCTCTTGCGTCATCGCCACACGACACCATTCGAGATGGTGGAGTTCAAGTTTCATATCGCGATGCCGATTTTCGTGGCGCGTCAGTGGATCCGACATCGGACAGCGAATGTCAACGAATACAGCGCTCGATATTCAATCGTGCCCGATCGTTTCTATCGTCCGACCCCAGAGTCGATTCGTGCGCAGAGTTCATCGAATCGGCAGGGAGGCGATGGTCTCGTCGATGCCGGGACGGCGGAGGAATTTCTCGGCCTGCTCGACAGAGCGGAGGATCTCTACAAGGACTACCTCAGCTTGACGGACAAGGGGGTCGCACGCGAGTTAGCGCGCGCGGCACTTCCCGTCTCGGTTTACACCGAGTGGTACTGGAAGTGCGACCTGCACAATCTCTTTCATTTTCTGTCGCTTCGGATGGATCCGCACGCGCAGTATGAGATTCGCGTCTTCGCCGATGCGATGTACGAACTGATGAAGCCGATCGTCCCGATTTCGTGCGAGGCATTCGAGGACTACCGACTCGGCGCGATGCACCTGACCAAGTTGGAGATCGAAGCGATCAAGTCAGGCAAGCCCCTGCAGACCACAAACAAGCGCGAGATCGCGGAGTTCGAGACGAAGTGCGCGCAGCTGGGATTCGCGGTGCCAGTCGCGCCGCAGGGGATTGCTGTGCATGCGACGCCGGGTCAGTGAAACGCTGGAATTGTCCGCAAGTTTTTTGGTGTGTTTTGAGGCTTCTGAGGGAACACACACGGGGCGATCACGCAGCGCAGCACGAAGCACAGCACAGATGCGAGTTGCCCGCGAAAGGACCTCCTGGCGCTCAAACATGCTCGCCGGCTGCGCGGACGCTTGCCGGCTCCGCAACTCGCGAGGGAGGTCTTTCGACGGGCTACACGGTTTGCGTGATTCGATTTCGTCGTTTGGTTCTCGACTTGCGGCGCGGCGGAATCAAGCTCCAGGCGAGTTCCGCAGGCGACCGACGGCACTTGCACTGGAACTATTGCTTGTTGATTGGGTTCGGTCGCCGAGGACTGTCTGAGTCCCGGGGGTTTGCATTCCGCCGTGCCGCACGCTGTGTGCCTCAACTGAAGCGCGAAGCACAATCACCTGTTGGGTGTTGGCGCGAGCGCGCCCTCCACGCACGTGAGAGCCGTCTTCAGCAGCTGCTAGTACCGCGCGTCTTCAGGCACGACGGCGACGAGGCCAAGCAGCGTCGTCGCGTCCTTGCACTGGATCTGAACGAAAACGAGCGGAGTCGGCGCGCGCGTTCTCCAGAATCCTCCGGGCTGCGGGCACTGTCCCCAGACATCGCGAAACTTTTCGATCTTCAATTCGATCGTCTTGCCCGCTTGCATCGAATTGACATGTTGCACGAATCGTCGATTCACCCAGATATCGAAGTCGCTGAAATCTGTCGCGGTTGCATTGATGACCTGCAGCGTCGTGGCCTGCGGGACAGCCTGTATCTGCAGCACCTGCGACTGCGAGAGCTCTTCGGGGTACTTGCGCGTCGCAAGCGCGGGGTCGTAGAGCGTGGCTGCGCAACCGCCGAGAGACATCGAGGCCAGCGAGGCGCCGATGGCGGCGATGATGGGATGGATCCGTCTCTTCAGCATCGGCGCTGAGTGTAGGAGATCGCTCCGTAGACTTGCCTCATGAGCGTTGAACTCACGCCGAGCGAGTTACCACGGCGAACATTGTCGCGTTCTACAGCGGAGACTGCGCGAATTTCGCGAGTCGATCCTCGCGTTCAAGCGCTCGTGCCGAAATTTGACGCGCCATTTTTTCAGGCGGGACTCGCTGGGTACTCCGACGGCGCAATGCGGCTGATCGCGCGGCGGCATGGGTGCCCGTTCTGCGTGACCGAAGCGCTCCTCGATCGCACGCTCCTCAACGGGGGCAAGGGAAAGATTCGTGAAGACCCAGACCTGATCGCGACGGAGTGCGGTATGGGCGAGGTCGAAGACAACATTGCCGCCACCGTCGACGACCACCCGCTTGCCGGCCAGATCATGGGATCGAAGCCCGACGAGATGGCGCGCGCGGCTGACCTGATCGTCACGATGGGTCACGATGTCGTTGATGTCAATCTTGCGTGCCCCGTGAAGAAAATCAGTGCAAACAATCGTGGAGGTCATTTTCTCGCGCATCCTGAAAAAGCGATAGAAAGCTTGAAGTCGGTTGTTGCGGCTGTCGCTGGGCGAGTTCCATGCACGGTGAAGCTGCGTCGAGGATTTGATGACACGACCGAGATGGCGCAAAACTTCGAGCGGATCTTCGACGCCGCATACGAGTGCGGGTACGCATGGACGACGGTGCACTGCCGCACGGTGCAGCAGAAGTACGCGGGCCCAGGACGCTGGGAGTTCTTGACGGATCTCACAACCCGACACCGCGATCGCATCATCTTCGGATCCGGCGATGTGTGGAATGTCCAAGATGTCTTTGCGATGCTCGATCAGTGTGGCGTGCAGGGGGTGAGCATCGCGCGGGGATGCATTGGCAATCCGTGGATTTTTCGGCAGGCACGTGAGATGATGGCGGGGAAGGATCCAACGCCGCCGACGAT
>CAYHHO010000105.1:0-10139 GCA_964356445.1 uncultured Singulisphaera sp.
GTTGAAATCCGGGAAATTGGCTAGGATTTACCCACACGAAAGTCCGAAGGCCCAATGTTTTCATGATGGAGTCCTTGGTCAAGAGTTTGGTCGTGATCGATAACTGCCGAGACTGCTGCCTTGCGACCCGGAAGAAACTTGTTCTGCGATGCGTGCTGATGGATGAACTACGATCCAATCGGTCGACACGAGTGACGGTCGTCCGAGTCTCGGAACTCTCCAAGACTGCGGTGAATAGATGCATCCTGCTGCATGGAATTCCACTGGAATACCACCGAATTTCTCAAAGTGCTCACGGAATTATGTTCTGGAGTTTCTCGCCACATCGCACACTCTGATCGCAGTTTGTTCCGATGAGATCTGGCTCTCCGTGACTCGGCAAGCGCTGACGCACGACGCATCCGCAACCAACGTCTTCGCTGTTGTGGGCCTGGGCTTCGCGCGCTGAACGCAACGAAACAACTCAATACGGCGCTCTAATCCAGCAGGTGTTGTGATGACGTGCCGATGTCAGATAACACCAATCTCTTTCGACATAGGTGACTGCGCGCGGCTGCGGAATCATGCAGAGCTCTTCCTCGTGACGCAATTGCCATCCGGTCGGAGAGAATGAAGACGTCGCATGGCGTGCGACTTAGCGCAGGGGCTCAACAATTGTCGTTGAAACAAACGAGACGCGAACGGAGAGCCGAACGAAGTGCGACCGATCCACTATATGAACCGACTCGCGAGGCTCACGCCACGTCGGCCAACTCGTGTCTTGCACTTGGCGACCGCGCGCGGTCATTTCGACGCAGCGCCCAAGATTTGTACCGCGTGCACCAACAGGGTCCGGCGCAAGTGACCGAATTCCGCGGGTTTTCTGTGGTTATTGGTCGGTGCGCGGTCATGTATGGTTGCGGCAACGAAGTAGGTGTTCCCGAGTGATCTCAATCCCAAAAAATCCAATCAAGTGGGCTCGCAACCGAAGCCTTCCGCTGCTGATCGCGCTGGTGGGGCTCATTGGTCTGCATCCGCTCTTCGTCTATGAGAGCAAACTTGCAGACAAGATTTTCCCCGTACTCGTGATCGTGATCCCGCTGTTGGCGATCATCGCGATCGGGCACTGGAAGAAGGCAATTCCACTTGCGGTCATCTTCGTCGTCATGGTGGCGTGGGGATGGGTGGAGTACCGCTCCAACCAATTTGAGATCGCGAAGAGCCCGGTCGCCTACCTCGCGTGGATCTATTACCTCTATGCCATCGTCGCGCTCTCGAGCGAGATGCTCAGGAACACTGCGCTGATCGACGATCGTGTCTATGGCGGACTTGCGATCTATCTATTGACGGCACTGCTCTTCGCGAGCGTCCATCGGCACATCTCGGCGCTCGATGCGAATGCGTATTCCACACCGCTCGCTGGGGACACCGTCGAGTTCTCGTGGGATCAATCGCTCTATTTTTCGCTGAGCACGATCACGACAGTTGGATACGGCGATATCTACCCCAAGTCGACTTGGGCGCGGTCTGCCTGTGTTATGGAAGCGGTTATTGGGGTGTTCCTCAGCATCGTGTTCATCGCCAGGCTTGCAGCGCTGCCGACGCAGCAGAAAAAGCACGAGCAGCACCAGTAGCGTCTCGCGATCTCCGGGGGGGCGAAAGAAAAAGGGGGCGAGTTCAAGACTGCCGACTGCCGCGCCATACACCTCTGCGGTGCGGGCGTGTTGCCCGCTGTCAGTGTGGTGAAGGAACTCGAACTGAGTCGAACGGAGGAAACATGATTGTCAAAGCGACTGGGATGATTTTCAATGTGTCACTGATTGGAGCGCTGGCGTGCGGTGCGGTGACGTTGGTTTGCGCAGGGGATGGAAAGAGCGTCGGCTGGCGTGCGCCGGATATCGATGTCCTCGTGGCGGTCGATGCACCGCAGGCGATCGTGGGATGCTGGGTCGTGGACGCTCGAGGTGAAGCGCGTGCGGTTGACCTTCGCACTCGTGGCGAAGCCCGTGTCAACGATGCTGTAGTTGACTCGGGAACGATTGTCGAAGTCGGTCACAGGATCGATCACGGTGTGATCGTCAACGACTTCGCGGTGCCAGTTACGGTTCTGCTGACGAGCGGAGCGTGGATCACGCTTGCCTCCACCGAAGGCTTGTACTTCGGCGACGACGCAATGCTCGGCGTGACCCATCGGCCCGCATGCAGATGCATGTGCGGCGATGAGGCGCAGACGATGGAACGACCCAGCCCGCCCGAAGATTGCAAAGACATCATTGGCGAGTACTGCGAGTATGGCTCGGTACCGCTGTCCAGTGAGTACCGGCAATGCGTTCGAACGCACATCCGGGTGACGCCGCGTACGCCTTCAGTGACGGGGGAGACTCGCGACACCAAGTAGCGAGCGCTTGGCGCACTCCGATACTCTGCAGCGCATGAACGACGCTGAAATTCTCGGGGCGGCCAAGGCGCTGCGCAAACGGCACGCGGTCACCGATGGCGATTCGTTTCGGCTGAAGGACTGCGATCCGCGGGACACCGACGGGCTTCCTGGAGTGCGCAAGGAACACTCCAAGGAGCTCCTCGAAGAAAGCGTGCGCCTCATGGCCGAACTGCAGGACATGCTCTACGCGCAGGATCACTGGTCGCTGCTGCTGATCTTCCAAGCGATGGACGCCGCTGGCAAAGACGGCGCGATCAAGAACGTGATGTCGGGCATCAATCCCCAAGGCTGCGAAGTGACGTCCTTCAAGGCGCCGTCGAGCGAAGAGCTCGACCACGACTACATGTGGCGTTCGATGCGGCGCCTGCCCGCCCGCGGAATGATCGGCATCTTCAACCGCTCCTACTACGAAGAGATCCTCGTCGTACGCGTGCATCCCGAGATCCTCAAGGCGCAGAAGATCCCTCCGACTCTGCTCGACAAGGATGTGTACAAGCGCAGGCAATCCGAGATCCGCGACATGGAGTCATTCATGGCAGCCAACGGCACGGTTGTGCGTAAGTTCTTCTTGAATGTCTCGAAGGCCGAGCAAAAGAAGAGATTTCTCGAGCGCATCGACAACCCCGAGAAGAACTGGAAGTTCTCTGCGACCGATGTCGCCGAGCGTCAGCACTGGGACGAATACATGGACGCGTACGAGTCGATGATTCGCACGACTTCGTCGAAGGACGCGCCGTGGCACGTCATTCCAGCCGACAACAAGTGGTACACGCGCCTCGCAGTCTGCGGCGTCATCATTGACACGCTGTCGAGACTCGATCTGCACTATCCGAAAGTCGACCCGGCGCGGCTGGCGAAACTGATAGAAGCGCGTGCGGCGCTGATGGCAGAGCAGGAGTAGGGGAGCAGTCGTGTGCGGCGGTAGCCATCGCGGCCACGATTAGACTCCTATCGGCGACGTGCCTCCGAGCTGTGTGCGGCGAGCTCCTTGAGCAATCGGTCGATGCCGCACGACAGGCGACTTGCACTCACTGCATCATCCGCGACGCGCGACACAAGAATGCTGCGCGTCGCCTTCACCATCGACGCGCACGACTCAAGCCGTTCGAGTGCGCGCTGCGTCGGATCAGACGTCAACTTGATCTCGATCGCCCATCGCTCGCGTGCGAACTCAAGGACGAGGTCAACTTCGTAGCCGTCGCTTGTTCGAAAGTAGTAGGCGTCGTGTGCGACTCCGCGGGCGGACAGCGTTCCCAGAACCTGGTTGATGACGAAGGCCTCCCAACTCGCCCCAACCATCGGATGTCCGTAGAGCGCATCACGCGTGGCGATCCCAAGCAGCGAGTGAAGGAGTCCAGTGTCGCGCCAAAGAAGTTTCGACGCTTTCACCAACCGCTTGCGAAGGTTTGAGTGAAACGAGGGCAGGCGCCGCACGAGATATGCACCTTCGATGAAGTCGAGGTACTTCGCAACCGTCTGGTAGTTCAGCCCCATGCTGCGTCCGACCTCGGAGGCGTTCCAGGGCTGACCGTTCATGACCGCCAGCATTCGAACGAGGCGATGTGTGACTTGTGGTGAGGATGGAATCCCCATGGTGGGGAGGTCACGCTCTGAAAGGAGTCGAACATAGTGCGAGCCCCACTCAGGGAACGCCGACGCACGCACCACGCCTCCGTCGGGGAATCCGCCGGTCAACCAGAGGCGCTCGCGCATCGCGTGAGTTGCCAACTCGCCGTGAAGTAGCGGGGAGAGTTCGATGATGGCGTTACGACCGGCAAGGGACTCGCCAACTGAACGCATCAGCGCCGGTGAAACAGACCCAAGTGTGAGGAATCGCCCGTTGCGTTTCCGATGCGCGTCAATTGCCCGCCGGAGACGTGGGAAGACATCTGGCGCGCCCTGTGCCTCGTCGAGGATCACCAATTCCCGACCGCTTGCGAGTTCGTCCCATTCGATGTCGAGTCGAATCCGATCTGCTTCCAATTCAAGGTCGAAGTAGCGTCCTTTCAACGACTTCGCCAACGTCGTCTTGCCGCACTGGCGGCCGCCGACAAGCGTCACCGCGGGATAGTTCCCGAGGGCGCGGCGGATCGAGTCCTTGGCGAGGCGGCGAATCATCCTTGCAGAATAACATCAAAATGGTAATTTGCAAGACATCTTTGGTGGAAGGCGAACAAGGATCGCCCCAGGATTTCTCTCTTGCGCCAGTCCAGCGCCCGTCAAATTCAATCACTCCTCGCAGCCGCTCCAACTGCCCCAGCAGTCGAGGACGCGCGTCAAGTCAGCGCCGTCGACGATCCCATTGGGCATGATGTCGGGGTAGGTGCCTCCCCAGTTGCTGAAGAGCAGCGCGATTTCATTGGCGCCGACTCGGCATCGCGTGTCGAGGACATCGCGCCCGAGGATGCCGCGGGTTGTAAGTACCGAGTGGCTGGTCCGCGTGCCATCGACGGCGTCGGTGGTGTAGTAGCCGTCGAAGGAAGGCGAATTGCGACACCACAGGTTGTCGTTGCTCTGCCCGCTCACGCGCGCGTCGTCCACGATCGCGATGAGATTCGAGATATTCCCGACCCTCCCGTCGTAAAAAAGTGTGACCGGTCGGCTTGCTGCGCTCGCGTTGTAACGGCGAACTGCGCCCGCCGGTGGCGACTGGTTCCAGTTCTTTTCGAACATGAGTGACTTCAGTTCTGGAAACGCAGCCGATGCAAGATTCGATCGCGTGTAGGCACTCGGGAAGTTGGTTGGGCTCTGATACCCGCCATTCGCCGGTCCGCGGAACACATCGGGATGCCACATCGCGGCCAAGGACATGGCGTAACTCGACCAGACGACCGTCGAGGGCGGATAAGAGAATTCCGCCGTGCTCGAAAAATACGGAGCAGCTGCCGCGTAAGTCGCCGTGTCATTGGGTGCGTAGAAAGTCTCGTCGTAGAAGCGTCCGTCGAGATAGTTATGGAACGAGCGCACGTTGATCATCGTCCAGGTTCCAGTCCAGTCTGACGAGCCGCTGAGTCCGGGCAAGTACGCCGGCCAGTTCCAGCAACCGCCGATAGGGGCGCAACTGCCGCCGAGCCAGAAACCCCACTCGCCTCCATTCGCATCGAATCCCAAGATCTGCTGAGGTGGGCAGGGATTTTGGCTGAGGTAGAGCGAGCACGATGCGGCTGATCCAAAATTATCAAGGTGCGCGCACCATTGCTTTCCCGAGTTGGAATTCGCGTATTGCTCATGCGCCTGGAAGAGCGCGACCATGTGGCTCTTCGAGACGTCCTCGCCGCTGCCTCGCCGAAACATCATTGCAGCGCCACTGAAAAGTGTGAGTGCCACGAAGGCGCAGGTGATCGACACAAGGGTCTCGAGCAAAGTCAGCCCGCGTGGTTCGGTCTTCGCACCAGTCGAGTTCGGCGCAGTGATGTGGCGCCCCAGCGCTGCGCCCCGTACGAATGACAGAAGTGTGATCGCTGCGGATTGGGGCATATTGGGGCTCTCAACGTGTTTGTGTCTGACTCACCGAAGTACTCCGCCCTACAGAGCAGAGCAGCTGGACCAGTGAAATATATACGACTTCCATCCAAACATTCCAATAATCGACCTCTGAACCGCCTAGGAAGACCTCCCAGAGCCAATTTCGCCGTTCTGCAGTGCCAAGTGCAGCGCCGCGAGTCTCCACCGAACGCTCGTTCGTTCGTTCGTTCGTTCGTTCGCACCTGGGACCTTCGCGACTGATCTCGAATCAACCCTTGAGCCAACCTGTCTGGCAACGCTGCGACATCCTTGATCTGCCGACACTCGCAATTGCGACAAAGGTGCCGAAATGCCCCACTGAGCGCCGAGGTTTCTCTAAATAAGGAATAGGAGATAGGGAATTCGTGCTACCCTCACCTCTGACGCGAGTCATGCGTCGCCGACAAGGAGATTCCCATGAAAAACACCGCGCTTGCCGTTCGTCCACACGTTCTTGATCCACGAGAGGTGGCCGCTGCCAAGGTTGCGCTCGCACAGTTCGAGGATGGCGCTACTGGTCGTGCGTGCCTCGATGAGATCTTCGTCACACAGAACTCCGCGGCGTATGAAGCACGCGAGCACGAAATTTGGCGGCGCCTCTGCGAGCGGCAGGCCGCGTACTTGCCCACGAGTGCCAGCAAGATCTGGCTTGATGGTTACAAAGCGATCGGACTCGATGAACATCACGTGCCAGTTGTCAGTGACGTCTCACGCAAACTCCAGTCCATCACCGGCTGGCAGTTGCGCCCAGTGACTGGCTACCTCCCACCGCGCGCGTTCTTTGGCGCGCTTGCGCGCAAGATCATGCCCGTCACGGTTCTCGTTCGCGATCCTGAACATGAGGGCTATCTCCCCGAACCGGATGCGTTCCACGACATCTTCGGTCACGTGCCGCTCTGTGCGCACCCGCTGATCGCTGCGCTCATGGAGCGAATGGGCAAGTTGGGTGAGAACGCCGATCCCGACTTGCGCGCTCGCCTCACCAGCATGGTCTGGTTCACGATCGAGTTTGGTCTCATTCGTGAGGATGGCAAGATCAAGATCCTCGGCGCTGGTCTCGCATCGAGCCCTGCCGAGTCGCATCACTGCTTGGAATCTGCAGAGGTCGCACGGCTTCCGTTCGTGGCTGAGACAGTCGCAGGGACCAAGTTTGAAATCGATCACTTTCAGCCCAAACTGTTCGTCATCGAGGACCTCGCGCAGATTGACGCGTACCTCGACAAAGAATCGCCGAAGCCCCGCGGTTGCAACGGTCAATGCAAGTGCGGACAACCCTGCGAAAACGATAAGGACGATCATGAGAGCCATGCGGGCGCATCGGTTGCATCGCTGCCTCTGCTGCGAGATCCGCTTGCGCTACTCGCCGTTGATCATGTTCGCCTGCATGTTGGAAATGCGCTTCAGGCTCGCTCCTACTACGGCACCCACTATGGGTTCATGGCGGCGGCCTTCGACGACTTGACGACGGGCAACCGCGCTGAGGCGTCGCACTTGATGACGCAGGGCGACATTCGGCTGCTGCTGACCAGCGGCATGACCAGCGACCATCCGGCGAGCCGTGACGTCGGCAAGTTTGGCGACGGTGTGGCAGACATCGCGTTCACGGTTGCCGATGCCGAAGCGGCTTACCACCAGGCGCTGCGTAATGGCGCGAAGAGCGCATATGAGCCGCGTGTGCGCTCGGAGGGGCAAGACTCGGTCGTCACCGCGGGAGTTCAGGCCTTTGGTCGCGTCATTCATTCGTTCGTGAGTCGGCGTGGTCGCTGCGGGAATGCGGAGGGTGCCATGGGGACGCTCTTTGCGCCGGGATTCGCACCAGTTACCTCTGATCCAGTGAACGACGCGAATCGCACGAAGTCTTGCGGACTTTGCGCGCTGGACCACTGCGTCGCCAATGTCGGACTCGGGGAGATGAACCCGCTCGTGGATTGGTACAGCGAGATCCTTGGGTTCAAGCTTTTCAAGCACTTCGACGACAAGGACATTTCAACCAAGTACTCCGCGCTCATGTCGAAGGTGATGGACAGTTCTCGGTCGATCATCAAGATTCCGATCAATGAGCCAGCGCCGGGATTGAAGAAGAGTCAAGTGCAGGAATTCCTCGATTGGCATAGTGGCGTCGCCGGTGTGCAGCACCTCGCCTTCCGCACCGCGGACGCGCTTGCGACCGTGCGCGAACTGCGACGGCGCGGCGTCGCATTTCTGGGTCTTCCATCCACGTACTACGAAGCAGTCTGGGCCCGTGTCGAGGGTGCACTTGGGCGTCCGATCGATGAGCCGCACACCCTTGTTCAAGAACTTGGGCTCTTGCTCGACTCGGATGATCAGGGTTACTTGCTGCAGGTCTTCACCAAGCCCGTGCAGGATCGTCCAACTCTCTTCATCGAGATCATTGGGCGCAAGGGTGCGACTGGATTCGGGAAAGGCAATTTTAGGGCGCTCTTCGAGGCGTTGGAACTCGAACAGGAGCGGCGCGGAAACCTCTAATCGGCAAGAAACAACGGAGAAAACCCATGTGCTACTACATCGCTCGCGGCTCGATCCCACACAAGCGCCACGTGCGCCACATCGTTGACGGTCGCCTCACCTATGAGGAAGTTTTCGGGACCGAAGGTTTCTCAGGGACGATGAGCACGATCTATCACCGCAATCCGCCGACAGCAGTTGATTCGTGCGAGATCGGTGAAGTGGTTGAACCAACCTACGTCGAGGAGCGCGCGCTCAAGATGCGTCACCTCCGCGCAGGATCTATGACGCCAGATGGCGACCCGATCACTGGCCGAAAGGTGCTGCTCGGGAACTCCGATGTCGAGATTTCGATGTGCATTCCTTCGTCGCGAATGCCGACCCTCTACAAGAATGGACAGGCTGACGAGTGCCTCTACATCCAGCGTGGTTCGGGAGTGTTGACGACTCTGTTTGGTCGAGTGAGTTTCGATGTGCGCGATTTCTTGGTCATCCCCAAGGGCACCATTTATCGGATGGACTTCGACGCTCCAGGTGCGCGCTTTCTAACGATGGAGTTTGTAAACGGATCGCATGTGCAGCCGCCGAAGCGCTATCGCCAGGGGGGCGTTGGGCAGTTTCTTGAGAACAGTCCAGTTTGCGAGCGGGACATCCGTCCGCCGGAAGGACCCTTTGGCACACCCGAGAGTGCGAAGGATGGCTCGCGCTACGAGATCATCGTCAAGGCGCGCGGCGCAATGCATCGCTACTACTACGAACACGACCCGATGGACATCGTGGGTTACGACGGCGTCTGCTGGCCGTACGCGTTCAATGCGTTGGACTTTGCGCCAATTGTTGGGCAGCTCCACCTCCCTCCTCCGGTGCATCAAGTTTTCGAGGGGCACAATGCGGTGATCTGCTGCTTCTGCCCACGTCCGCTCGACTTCCACCCGAATGCCATTCGTGTTCCGTATGCCCATTCAAACATCGACTCAGACGAGGTGATGTTCTATGCGGAGGGGCACTACACGGCGCGGCGCGGAATCGAGGAGTGCTCGATCACATTGCATCCGCTGGGCATTCCCCACGGACCACACCCAGGCACGATCGAGGCGACACAAGATCAGCGCGAGACCAACGAAATCGCTGTGATGTGCGACACCTTCCGACCGTTGTTTGCGACGAAGTTGGCGCTGTCGATCGAGGACCCGAACTACATCCTGAGTTGGCGGACGAAGCGGTCCGAGCCGCTGGCAAAGGTGTAAGAGCCAAGAAATTGCTGTTTCCAAGCCGGGTACACAGCCCCCAAAGAAGGGGGTTGCTTTTCGTTCTCCTGCCTCGTACTCTATATCTGGATCTAGATGTCTAGATTTAATGCCGGTGCATCCCGGAACTGCCCCAAGGAGGACCCACAATGACACGATTCACCCTCACGCACCACGCCCTGCCCTTCGTGGCAGCGGCCGCAGTCGCGGTTGCCGCTTCGGCGGCGCCACAGAATGCCAAGGGAGGAGTGATTCCCCCCGAAGCAGCAGCCATCGCAGCAGAGCGCAATCTCTCTCCGGCGGATGTCACTGCAGCACTGAAGACCTACACCCCGTCCGGAACTTTCGACGAATACTTGATGTTCTCCTCAGGCGGACACAGCGGACAGGTATTCGTGATTGGCGTCCCATCGATGCGTTTGCTTCGGTCGATCGCAGTCTTCACGCCCGAGCCGTGGCAGGGCTACGGTTATCCGTTCGGGCAAGAAATCTTGAAGGCCGGA
>CAYHHO010000106.1:0-10086 GCA_964356445.1 uncultured Singulisphaera sp.
CCTGAAGGTGATCGACTTCGGCGTCGCCAAGGCGATGAGCCAGACGATGTCGACAGAGGCGATCTTCACCGAGACAGGCCAGATGATCGGCACACCGGAGTACATGAGCCCCGAGCAGGCGCTCCCCGGCGCAACCGACATCGACACGCGCAGCGACATCTACTCGCTTGGAGTGCTGCTGTACGAATTGCTGACGGGAGCCCTGCCCTTCGATCCGCGCGAACTTCGGCGGCGCGCGTACGGCGAAATCCAGCGCGTGATTCGCGAAGAAGACCCGCCGATACCGAGTGCGCGACTCTCGACGATCGCCACGAAGGATCGCGACTTCGGCAGCCGCATCGAAGCGACCCGCAAAGTGAGCACGCAGGATTTGGTGAAGCGCCTTCGCAGCGAACTCGAGTGGATTCCACTGAAGGCGATGCGCAAAGAGCCGCAGCATCGATACCAGACGGCGATTGAATTCGCGAAGGACGTGCGCGCATATCTCGATGGCAAGGCGATCTCGGCTGCACCGGAGTCGGCGAGTTACAAGGCTCGAAAGTTCTATCGCAGGCATCGGCTTGCGGTCATCGCGAGCGCGGCAGTACTCGTTGCGCTCGTCACCGGACTCGCAGCGGCGCTATGGGGACTCGCGCAGGCGAAGGCGCGCGAGCGCGAACTTGCGACGATGTTCGAGTTCCAGCGCGGGGTGATGGCGAACGCAGGAGCGTCGGGCGCAGAAGCGGCGCTGGCCGATGTGATTCGAGGCGAATACCAGCGAGTGCAGCGCCGCGCGGGAGAGATTGGCGCGGGGGAAGACGCGGGTCGCGTTTTCGATCGACAGTTGTCACAGCTCAACCACGCAGACCTCGCACGCGAATTCGTGGTCTCGACGATGGTGCAGCCTGCGCTCAAGTCGATTCAGGATGCGCCAGCGACCGAGCCGCGCGTTCGCGCTGGGATGCTGATGACGCTCGCAAATGTCTACGAGGATCTCGGTCGGTCAGAAGCTGCGAGACCGCTCTTCAAGGAGGCGGGCGATCTATACGAGTCGCTCTTCGGCCCGAACGACCCGCGCACGCTGCGTGCGCGCACTGCAGAGTTGCAGTCGCGGACACGCGCGCAGCAGATTGAAGTTGACGATGCGAAGCGAGAGCAGCGCGACGCTCGAGCGCTTCAGGAACTCGCCGACTACTGCGCGAAGATCGAGGGTCTGCGCGGGGCAGAGGATCCGCTCGCGATCGACGCGCTTCGGGCACTCGTCGAGGCTCGCTTTCGCGTGAATCCTGCCGAAGCGCTTGCGGACGCGCGCACGCTTGCGACGCGTTCGCAGGGACACGCGCCCGGCAGCATGGGTGCGCTGAACGATGCGCGCATTGTGGCCGAGTGCCTCGCGATCACCGGCGACCGCGCGGGAGCGCTTGCCGCGTATCAAGCGGGCGAGCCGCTTGCCCGAGCGCTGGCTTCGCTGCGTCCGGAGCTGCTTTCTGACTGGCTGCTGCTGCACGGTGCAACGCTTTGCTCGACGCATGAGCCCGCAGATTGGCGCAAGGGCATCGCGCTCCTCGAAGAAGCTGTTGCGTCGGATGAGAAGCGGCTTGGACTCGGCGATTCTCGAACGATGAAGAGCCGCAACGAACTTGCCATCGAGTTGACGCAGCAACCCAGCGGGCTGACCCAGGCCGAATCGGACGCTGCGTTCACTCGTGCGGAAGCGCTCTGGCCAGCGGAAGTGTTCGTACCCGATCGACTGGCTGGGCAGCCCAGCGATGTGCAGGTTGCTGCACTGAACTGGGCGGTCACCGAATTGGAAGGCGGATGCCTCGATGCCGCTGCATGGGAGGATCGCCGCGGACGCGCCGAGGAGATGGTCGCGCGTTGCAGGGTTCCATTTCAGACGCTGACGCTTCGGCTTGCCCCTCAGCGAGACGACGCGCTCGCGATCCAGACGGCGATGGGCGTGCTGCTCGTGAAGGCGGGGCGCGGCGAAGAGGCGGAGAAGGTGTTGCGCGCGGTCGTTGCTCGACGAGTGCAAAGCCAGTGGAGTCCGGGATCAGTGACGATGCTGAATCTGACCGCAGATCTCGCGCAGGCGATTTCGTTGCAGGGAAAGTTTGCGGATGCTGCTGCCGAGTTGCAGAAGGCGCAGGATGCGGCGCAGGTCGAGCGGCCCATAGAGTCCGAGACTCGGTGGATCGTCGGGACTCAGTTGGCTGGAACGCTCCTCGCGCTCGCAGCAACCGGCGATGTGGCAGCCAGCGCGCGCGCCGACAAGCAGCAGGTCGTGGTCGATGCGATGCGCGCGGCACACTCCCCAGACGACGCGCCCAAGTGGGCCAGCCTCGACAGGCGCGATTGCGTGAGATAAACGGGCTTGGGCGCGAACAGCGCGACTGACTCCGAGATTCGGACCTGCGCAGAGGAACCTCGACTTGCATCGGGCTGGCTTGGGATTACAGTTCAGCCATGTTCCGCGGATTCCTGCTCCCCGTATTGGCTGTTGTCGCCACTGCATCCCCCGCTTTCGGCGCACTGATCGCTGGATGGTCGATGACGGCTGCAGTTCCCTCGGGTAGCGGCGGCGCGAACTACGTGTACGGCGCAGCCGACCAAGGCGAGTCGGCGTTGAACTCGCAACTCTCGTCGGTGCACGCGGGCGCCTCGACCGCCGTCTCATCGCCAACCGGCAACGGATCGCCGTACTCCTTCAGCAGCAACAACTGGCTCGCTGGCGACTACTACGAAGTTTCGATCGACCTGACTGCCCAGTGGAGCGACCTGTGGGTCTCGTGGGATCAGACTCGCAGCAGCACTGGACCGTCGAGCTTCGAGTTGCAGCGCAGCATCGATGGCGCAGCCTTCACGACCTTCCTTCCATACATGGTGCAGCAAGCGGGCGCGAGTGGCAGCGGCACGACGACATGGAACTCGACGACCTACCAGGCGCAGTTCACAATCATTCCGACGATGACGTTCGCGTTCAGCGCGCAGGACTCCATCGTGCTGCGATTCGTCGCGACAGCCAACGCGAGCTCCCCCACCGGCACCAACCGCATCGACAACATCATGGTGCATGGGACTGCGGTGCCCGCGCCAGGAGTGCTTGCGCTGCTGGGAGCGATGGGGTTGGGTGGCGGGCGAACTCGACGACGGCGCGAGTACGCCCTCTGACAATCCTCTGATTTTCTCGTATCTGGCGAGACACATCCCGCACGCTCGATAGTGCTTGACCTTCGCATCCAAAGGTGCTCCCATTGTGCCCAATGCCACCGCATGCGACCGGCCGGACAACCATGACCGAAGACGAGATCGATCTCGTCCATCGGTGCGCTGCTGGCGATCAGTCAGCGTGGGATGCAATTGTCACGCGGTATGGACGGCTCGTGTACAGCGTTGCGCGCGATACCGGGCTCGGCGAGCACTCCTGTCAGGATGCCATGCAGGACACATTCGCGGCAGCCGCAGGCGCGATCACTCGAATGAAGGATCCAACTCGATTCGATGCCTGGCTGGCGACGACTGCCCATCGCATTGCCCTGCGAATCCGAATGCGCGAGAGGCGCGCCGCAGTCGGTACCGAATCGCTCGTCGAAGAGGGAGCCGTGGAACTGCTCGGCGCAGAATCCTTGGAAGTACGCCTCATCGTGCGCGGGGCGCTCGCAGAGCTCACCGATCGTTGCCGCAACTTGCTTCTCATATTGTTTGGGAGCAACGCGACGCCAAGTTACGACGCGCTTGCCGAGCAACTTGGTTTGCCTCGGGGCAGCCTTGGCCCGACTCGGCAGCGCTGCCTCGATCGGCTCGCTCAACTGCTCCTCAAAAAAGGCATTGGCAGAACACGATGATCGCGTATCTAGGACCCGCTGTCGTGCACTAACAAGAGGACACTCATGGAAGACGACCATCCATCTCAGCAGCCAACCCCGAGGGAGAGCGAGTTCGCCCGCCTTGGGCAACTCCTCAGCGAGGGTGGCGCAGACCAGAAAACGATTGCTTCGGTCGGCTCAGAACTCGCGTCACTCGCGACCGCAACACCGACCGAGGCGATGCTCGCCAACGCGCGAGCACTTGGTGCGCGACTCGCTGCGGCACCGAAAGCCCCGCTTGGAAAGTCATGGATCGACGGGCTTGCCTCGCTGCTGGCGCAGTTTGGAGCGTCAGGCTCGCAGCAGCCACAGCCAGCGCATCTCGCCGTTCGCTCGACTGCGAACGCTGACCGAGTTCGAGTCGAACAAACGGTGGGTGCTACTCGGATTCTTTTCGAGTGCGAGCGATGCGCTGCTGGGAAGGGTTGGCGAGTCTTTGGAGAACTCTCTAGCGACACTGCGCTCCCAGCGGACGTCTCGGTCGTCATGACCAGCGCCGATGGAACCGCGAACGAAGCCTCGCTTGACGACCTCGGGATGTTCGACATGGTCGTCTCGGCTGGAGTCCTTTCAGTCGCGCTACGCGCGGATGGTCAAAGTCTGGTGCTGGTCGATCGCCTTGAACTCATGTGAAAACACCTGAGCCATCCTCGGACCTTGCCGCAGCCCTCGCTCGCGAGGAGGCCGCGATATCTCATGATCCGCGGACCGCTGCCACTCAGTTGCGCGCGCTTGCCGATAGGGCGCGCAGCGCCAAGGATGTCGTCATCGCCGCACGCGCGCTTCGAAGCGCCGCCCGTGCACTTGCCTATGCAGGGCAGTACGAAGAGTCTCTCGGATGTGCGCGGCGAGCCGTCGAGGACGCAGCCGCCACCGGATTGCGCGAGGAGTGCGGGCGTGCTCGCCTTGCTGCAATGCACGCACTCGTGGAGACCGGCCGGCTTGACGAGGCGCTCGCCGAGGGCGAACTGGCCCGCGATGGATTCGCTGCGATTCCTGCTCCAAGCCTCGTCGCAAGGGCCCAGATAAATCTTGGCATCGTCTTCAATCGCCAAGGGCGTCTCGATGATGCGCTGGCGTGCTTCGACAGTGCGATCCCCGCTCTCGTCGCCGAGCCGCTCATCGGTGCCCAGTTACAGAACAATCGGGCCGAGACCCTCTTGCGACTCTTCCGATTCGCCGATGCACGAACGGCATTCGAACACGCGCGCGACATGAACCGCGAGGCTGGGGCTGCGCTGACAACGGCGATTGCCGAGGGAAATCTCGCCGACCTCGACGCACGAATGGGTCTTTGGGGGCAAGCGATTCTGGGCTTTGATCGCGCGATCGCTGCACTGCGCGAAGTCGTAAGTCCTGGTCATGAACTTCGCCTTCGCGCGGAACGCGCCGAGGCATCCGCGGCGATGGGGCTGGTTGATTCGGCGTGCACCGAGTTCGAGGCCCTTGTCGCCGAACTCGACGCAAATTCGCTGCGGCGCGAGGCAGCGCGTGCGAGAGCGGCCCTCGGTCGCGCGTGCGCTCTTGCTGGGAAATCATCACAGGCGCGCACCGCGTTGCTTGCAGCGCAAGCTGAGTTCAATGCGCTCGGCGACCACCTCGAAGCATCGCGGGTGCTGCTCGACCGCGCGGAGATCCACCTGGCGACTGATCCCCTGCAATCCACGCCGCTCATCCACGCAGCACTTGCAGGTGCGAACATGATCGGAGTCGATCGAGCGCGATGCGAGTTGCTTCTCGCAGAAGTTGCGTGTGCCGCCCGTTCGCCGGACGAGGCGATCGCACACGCCGACCTCGCGCGCGCTGTGGCGGTTGGTGTTCCCCATGTCGAGGCCGCTGCAGACATCCTCGCCGCGAAGGCGATGCAGTCGCAGGATCGATTCGCAGAGGCCACAAGACGCAGCCACGCCGCGTGCGTGCAACTCGATCGTGTGCGGGGAGCGCTCCCAGCGAGGCAGTTTCGCCTTGCGTTCCCAGACGCTGCAAGAGCGCATCGAGCTCACCTTGGCTTGCTGCTCGACGATCCGCGAAGTGATCCCTTCGCGGTGATTGCGGCCATCGAAGCAATCGAACAGCAGGCGCTCCTTGAAGACTCGCTGAGTGTGGATCTTGCGGATCCGCGCAGTCTTACTGTCGATCCCCTGCTCGCCGAGCGTGCGCGTCTCGCGCAAGAACTGAATGCGCTTTGCTCGATGGTCGCTGACACTCGTGGCAGTGATGCGCGGCAGGTGCCTTGGCGAAGCCGACTCGCTGCACTCGAAGGGTCACTCGACGATGTTGAGAATCGCATGGAGCGCCAGCGCGGATCGGGATACTGCGATCTGCGCAGCATCGGCGCCGATGGAGTGCAGTCGCTCGCGCACACGACAGCGTTCATCCGATTCGGTGAACATGACGGGGAAATCTTCGCAGTGATCGCGGGACCGCACGGCGCACGGACGCTGCGTCGACTCGGCGTGCGCGCGGATTTCGAGCGCCTTTCCCGCGCGATCCACTTTCAGATGAGGGAAGCAATTCGGTCGGGGAACTTGCGGAGTGCTTCCTCCTCGCTTCGTTCTCTGCTTGCGCGCGCGGACGACCTACTCTCCTCGGCGTGGCTCGATCCCCGTGCAGGGACTCGCCCACTTGTCATTCCAACCGATTCGGTCGCCGGGATTCCGTTCATGGCGTTGCCTTCGGTCGCAGAGATTCCCGGCGGACTGCGCCTGGCACCAACTGTGACGATTGCTGCGCGCACATTTGAGCGACAGGCTTCCGCGATGAGCGACGTGCTCGCGGTCGCTTTCGACGATGGTGCGATTCCGGGTGTGACTGGCGAAGTCGAGAGCGTTGCGCGCATTTGGGGATCTCGCGCCTCCACGCTCGCGGGTCCTGACGCGACCACCAATCTCGTGCGGGAGCGCGCACCGCGAGCGCGAATCCTCCACTTCGCCTGCCACGGGTGGTGCGCTACAACGTCTGCGCAGACGAGCGGATTGCGGCTGGCGGACCGATGGCTCAACCGACGGGAACTTCGCTCACTTCGGCTCGATGCCGATATTGTCGTGCTTTCGGCCTGTGAAACTGGCCCTGGAGCCACAGGGGGCGATTCTGCGGGGTTGGCGTCGGCGTTTCTGGCGGCTGGCGCGCGGGCGGTCTTGGCAACAATGTGGACCGTTCGAGACGATTTTTGTATCCAATTGATGGACAACCTCCACTCTCGGTGGAAGAGTGGTGGTAGGGGTGGGCTCGGCGCTGGCTGGGGCGATGCGGTCGCTTCGATCCGCACGACCTATCCGCACCCTGCTGACTGGTCGAGTTTCGTGCTTTATGGTGAACCCGATGTCTTGTGATGTCCGACTTCTTTCACGCGTGACGAAAGCCCTTGCGGGCTTGGCGATTTACTCATTGGTCGTGCCGCTGGCATCTGGAGATGTCTGCAACGTCGACAGCCCCGCCGACTACGGGCGGTTGATCGTGAGCCATCAGGTTGGATCGTCGGCCGCGAGTGCCGCGAAAGTGCTTGTCGCAACCGCACCCGGAATGTCGCTCGTCGAAGTCGACCAAGTCCCGATGCGCGCGATGACACTTTTCGAAGTGCACTGGCCGCAAGGCTGGGACTCGACTGCGTGTGAAGCGTGGGCGGATTCTGTTGCAACCTCGGGCAGTCCGATCGCGCTCTGGGCTGAGATCAGTTACGGCGATCGTGTGCCCGAAGGCGGCACTGGGAGCATCTTCGTAGACCTCTTGCCAGACTTCGATTCGATCGACAGCCAGTATGCCTTCGAACGCACTCAGACGACGGCGGCGCATGCGATGTCGAGTGGCGCAGGCGTCACGATTGCTGTTCTCGACACCGGAATCGACGTGAGCCATCCGCGGATTGCGGGACAGATCGCTGCCGGCGGGTTCGACTTCGTGACTTGGACGACCGATGTCAACGACCGCGCCGATGGCAGCGATAGCGACGGCGACGGCGTCGCGAACGAAATGACTGGACACGGCACATTTGTGGGAGTTTTGGCTGCTTCTGTAGCACCTGGGGCGCGAATTCTTCCCATTCGAGTGCTCGACTCCGATGGCGGCGGCACTCTGTGGGGGCTTACTCGGGGCATATTCCACGCGATCGACAGCGGCGTCGAAGTCATCAATCTCAGCGTCGTCTCAACCTACTCGTCTCAAGCGGTGCAGTCGGCGATCCTCGAGGCGCGGAGCCACGGAATCGTGATCGTTGCAAGCGCGGGCAATTGCGGTGGCGCGGAGAGGCTCTACCCAGCTGCTCACTCGCATGTTCTTGCCATCGCCGCTACAGACCACCTCGATCGGAAGGCGACGTTTTCCAACTGCGGCGACTGGGTCACGCTTGCAGCGCCCGGAGCGTCCGCGCTTGGTCCATTGCCAACTCCAGCAACTTCGATCATCAGCGGCCTTCCCGATCAACGCATGGGAGCAGCGCAAGGAACCAGCGTCGCCGCACCGATCGTCGCGGGTACGGTCGCGCTCGTCCGTGCGCAGCATCCCGACTGGCCATGTGATGAGATCACTGCTGACGCAGTCGAGGCTGCTGTGACTGCGAGTTGCGATTCGTTGGCAACCACGGATCCAGCACATGCGGCTTGCCTCGGTTCGGGGAGGTTGAATGCACTCGCTGCCGTGATGCTCGCTCCACCCGCACCGGCGCTCGGCGATCTCAACGCGGACGGCTCGATCAACGGCGAAGACCTCCTTGTGATCCTCGCGCATTGGGGACTCGTTCATTCCTTCGCCGATTTGAACGGGTCCGGCACGGTCGATGGTGGCGACATCGCCTGGATCTTGACCGGCTGGAACTAGCGCTCGCCGGAATCAGGCTGAAACAGCCTTCAATTCTTGTATCTGCAGTGGGAACAGGGGCACTGTCTAGGGACGGCAGATCTACTCACAACACCCCAAACTGGAAACAACAACATGAGTCACACATTCAGAATTCCTTCGGTTCTCGGCGCACTGACCCTCGGCGCCATCACCCTCTCTGCTTCGGCGGACATTGGTTTCTCCGCGGCAGTCGATGCATCGCGTGCGGCAGTGCCCGAAGCGACGCTGTTCGGCGTCGAACTGCGCGAGCGCGACAACGTGCTCGTCTATGAAGGCGACATGTACACAACCGCGCTGACCACGAACTGGAATCCGCGATTCAATACAGAGACTGGCGCGCTCATCCTCGTTGATGTCGACAGCGTCGATCAGTCGAACGTGTCCAACCTGACCCAGATCTTCGCGATGCTTCCGAATGCGCAGCTGGATTTCGCAGCTGCTCTGGAAATTGCCAACGCGGCATCGACTGGATCCGCTCCACAGAAGATCGCGCTCGACATCGAGGCAGGAATCCTCGCATTCCAAGTCGAGTACTTCGATCTCAGCAAGATCTATGTTGACTCGGTCACTGGCGGAATCATCCCACATCACAACCAGGGCGACGACATGGAGGAGACCCTTCCAGCCGCTGCATTCCAAACTGCGATCGGTGCAGCCACCAAGTTTGTTGGAGAAGGCTGGACTGCGTGGGAGGCCGAAGCCGAAGACGAATCAAGCTCGAGTTCCAGCGGCGTCGATCGCGTTGAAGTGACGTTCTTCAACACTGATGGATCGCAACTACAGCAGGTCGATGTTGGTCTCACCGGCGTCGTGCTGGGTTCGCAGACATTCTCGCCAGGCGCCAGCCAGGCCTCTCGCATTTCGGCCATCCTGCCGCTTCTTGCGAACATGACTGTTGGGATGTCCGCGGCCGTTGGACAGGCGGAAGCGACGCATCCAGGATCCGGCATCCATGAAGTCGAACTGAAGGTCGAGAATGGAGACCTCTCGTGGAAGGTTCAGCTCATCACGAGTCTCCTTGTCGAGATCGACTTCTGGGTCGACGCAACGACACAGGCGTTCGCTTCAACGGCACCAGTCAACTTCGAGCCGACTGATACGAATCGCGACGGCGTAGTGGACGCGAGCGATCTCGTCGAACTCTTCGCGATGTGGGGCGGGTTCAATCCCGACTACGACTTCGACAGTTCGGGTTCGCTCGACGGTGGCGACCTCGCGGCGGTCCTCTTCGCCTGGACGCACTGACTTACCCCGCGGTCACCGCGGCTCAACCCCTTATGCCTCGGCGTGCGGAACCCCCGCATGCCGAGGTTTTCTTTTTGGGCATGGCATGACGGTAATCCCAACTCGCCTCCGTTTCTATCCACAAGGAGGCTCGAGACCAGCATGATCAACCAACAATCGAACA
>CAYHHO010000107.1:0-9970 GCA_964356445.1 uncultured Singulisphaera sp.
AGATTTCGTATCGGCAAAGAGCTGGTCCCGTGCACTCTTCCAGCGCTCTCGGAGGGCGTGACTGCGTGCAGCTCGGACCGCTGCGATCTCAGCGAGCCGCGATTCGTGGCGCTGCGATTCAGCCGCTGTCAGCTTGTCGTACTTGACATGACAGGCTTCAAACTCTGTCGTCGCGGACTGTTCCACCTCTGCAAGTGCGGCTTCGAACTGAGCAGTGGCATTGACGCGGAGCCGCCTGAGTTCATCTCCCAGTTCTGCTCTCCTGTTGAGCATCTGACTCTCGACGTCCCCCCGTTTGGGGCGAAGCGCGTCCTCCGCCGCCTGTCGCTCGGCGAGGTATCTCGCCTTGATGAATCTCTCGTCTCGAGTTCGCCGCTCACCCGCAAGTTCGATTGCGTGGTTCTGCGCTGCTTCAGTTCGAACACGGACATGCATCAAACTTCTCGCATACCCGCGGAGTTGCACACCTGCATAGATCCAGATGCCAAGTTGGAGTGCAACGATTCCCAGTTGCATGAAGAGAAGCGCGCGGATCGATTCTGGGGCCAGTTGATCGGCTTGACGAAGAGGTCCGACTGCGGCCGTGACGATCCAACCGGCGAGAAAGGTCAACAACAGAAATGTCGCGAGATGTGCTGCCCAGTTCCTCATGATCAAGCTGAACGGTCGCCGCCTGAGTTGCTCGAGCGCAATTCGAACGGTCGTGAGCTGCTCGGCGAGGCAGACCTCTGGGTTGACCATTGCACGGAGCGACTCGGTCCCGTCTGAATCGTTGCGTGGTCGCGCACGAATCCGAGCGTTGCGGAGGAGACGCTCCAACTTCGCTGCGTGATCTCCGATCTCATCCACTGAGAGCTGAAGGGCTTCGCGAATACGCGTGAACTCTTCTCGGGGGCGAGGTTCGAGCGCCTCGAAGACCGCATCGGCCGTCCAACTGGACGCCTCCGCCTTCCGTTCGATGCTGTCGAGTTTGGACTCAGCCACAGACTCAGCGGCACTCAGTCCCGTGCGTTCACTCTCGTCCAACTTTGCAAGATGCCTTTCGATCCGTCGCTTGGCCTTCGCGCGACTCTCTGCGTGGCTCTCGACGAGCCGTTCACGCTCTGCGCTGCGTTCGGCGGTGAGTCGTTTCAGTTCCGCGGAGTGGAAGGCCAACTCTGGCCCCGTCGACTCATCGAGAAACTGCTGCAGCGAATGCTCTGCCGAGGTTCTATTGGCAGGTTCTGTCAGGATCGTTCGAGCGATTCTCTCTCCGAGAATCGGCAAGTCCTGTCCTCGGATCGCAAGACTTTCCTGTGTCGATGGCGACATTCAAGAATGATAAGTGAAATGACCGGAGCAAATGCTTGTTACTACCCCGCATCGCAGTCGCGACGGGCTCGTTCGATCGACTCGGACAATTGGTCTATTGCGAGGATCGCGATCCTCACAGCATCGTCCGCGGGCGCGACGGCATCCGACTCGATCGACGTTGCAGCCGAATCCTTCCATCCGTGGCGCAGCGACGCCCACTGTTCGTGGAGGACTCGGAGGGTGTCCTTGATCTTCGCCTTGTTTGTCGTCACGCTCATGGCGGGCGTTGCTCGGATGACTGATCGGTTCCACCACGACGCATCTCGCCGCTCGACGGGTCAACCGTTGGGGTGCTCTCGGCCGTTGGGCTGGTGCCGATCGCCGAATCAACTTTCGAGGGTGCCGTGGTGAGATAACTGTCGATTGCCTGCGCCATCCGATTGAGCGACAAGATCGCATTGGGTACCTGATTGTCGACATAAGTTGACAAAGGCCCTAGCCCTGCCCGAAAAATCGCCAGTTGACGCTGGTATTCGATTGCCCACTTTCGAAGTTGCCGAAGGCACTCCTCGGCGTGCTGCACCGCGCGCTCGGATCGTGCGACCAGCTTGCGTTCGTCGACCGTCGATGGAGGGAGACCATCCGCAGTCGGCTGCATTTGCTTGCGAAAGAGCGCGCCCCGATCCATGTTGAGTTTTTCGGTACGCATGCGCCGCTGGCGCTCCCAGTGCGCTGGTCCCTCTGAACCCAGCCACATCGCAAATCGTTCTGCCTCCGAAGTCGCCTCCTCGATCGCGGTCGCAAATCCTCGTGCCGCCTTTACAAGAACAGCCTTCGCCGCCATCAATGTCTGGGCATCTCGAAGATTTGCGCCGGACTCCATTCAAGCACCCTTCAACGTTGCTGGAGATACTCGTCGATCCTGTCCGCCTTGCGGATGAGGAAAGGAATGTGTTCTTCGCTCGCCTTCATAAGCCGCTGCAAGACCTTGAGAGTTTGCTCGAACTCCTCGGCGAACTTCTGCTGCTCCTGGTCTCGCCAAGTCTGCGCGAGGGTGTTCATCCGGCCACCAATTGTCGATATTCCCCCTTGCAAGTCTTGATTGAACCTCCGAAGGTCCGCAGCGAAACGCCTCAGCTCGTTGGGATCGACAACTGCTTTCGCCATGACCAAAGTGTAGCGGTGCTAGCCTGTTCGAATGGAGAATCGCGTGCTGATCGGTGGTTGCTGGCGAGGTTCGCGAGGTGGCGCGACGATTGCGGTGACGGACGCGGCAACGGGGGAAGAGTTGGCACGGGTACCAGAATGTGGCGCGCACGAAGCCATCGAAGCCGTTGACGCAGCAGAGCGGGGGCTACCGGGCTGGCGGACTCGGGCTCCGATCGAGCGCGCACGAATCTTGCGAGAAATCTCAGAGGCTCTTCGCGCCCGCAAAGCCGAATTCGCGTCCCTGATCACATCGGAGAATGGCAAACCACTCGACGAGGCGGCAGGGGAGGTCGACTACAGCGCGGACTACTTTCTTTCCGCTGCGGATGAAGCGGAATCGCTCCACACCGAATCCATTCGTTCGCGGCGCGCCGATCGAGTCCTTTGTGCGATTCCAGAGCCCATGGGAATTGTCGCAGCGATCACCCCATGGAACTTTCCGCTGGCGATGCTCGCTCGAAAGATGGCACCTGCACTCGCAGTCGGATGTGTGCAGGTGGCCAAACCAGCCGAGTCGACTCCACTCACGGCGCTGGCCCTCGGCTCACTGCTGCTTGATGTTGGTCTGCCGCCCGGAGTCGTGAACATCATCACTGGAGATCCGTCCGCTATCGCCCAAGCGTGGCTTGGAGATGGACGAGTTCGAAAGTTGTCGTTCACGGGTTCCACAGGGGTCGGAAGGCTGCTGATGCGACAATCTGCAGATCAGGTCGTTCGGCTCTCCCTCGAACTTGGTGGTCACGCGCCTTTCGTCGTCTTTGCTGATGCCGACCTCGACGCCGCTGTCGCAGCTGCGGTGGCTGGAAAGTTTCGCGTGTCGGGTCAAACTTGCGTCTGCCCCAACCGTTTCATTGTCGAACAGGGGATCTACGACGAGTTCGTCGCTCGGTTTGCTGCGAGCGCTCGAAACTTGCGCGTGGGTCGCGGCCGAGACGAAGGGGTTCGGATTGGTCCCCTGATCAGCGACAGTGCAGTCGCTCGCATTCGAAATCAGGTGCGTGATGCGCTCACGAAAGGCGGAACCGTTGTCACGGGTGGTGATACGGTCTCAGTCTCGGGATGCCTCGATCGATTCTTCGCGCCAACAGTGATTGCAAACGCGAATGCAGGCATGCGCTGTTTCACCGAAGAGTCATTTGGTCCAATCGCACCTGTCATGAGTTTCCATGGCGAGCAGGAGGCGATCGCAGTCGCAAACGCGACTCCCTATGGTCTCGCGAGCTATGCATTCTCGTCTGATCCAGCGCGGCTGGAGCGCGTGGCCTCAGCATTGAACTACGGGATTGTCGGCACGAACACTGGCGTGATCAGCGATGCCTGGGCTCCATTTGGCGGACGCGGTTGGTCTGGATTCGGCCGCGAAGGCGGAAGGTGGGGACTCGAGGAGTACATCTCCTGGAAATACCACTGCGCGGCGGGCCAATGATCATCACGCGAAATTGAGCGACTGGTCGGCTACAGCAGGAACGATCGGCGCCGGGCGGATATGCGCGTGCGGCAGCCGAACTGTCACCAGCTCGCGTCTGCCGCACGACGATCCGATTCTCACTCTGCAGTCGGTGGAAGTTCCGATTCGCCTTCGTCGCCTTCCATGAAACTCGTCAAGCGCTGCCGCCGGACAGGATGCTGCAACTTACGGAGAGCCTTGCTTTCGACTTGACGCACGCGTTCGCGGGTGACCTTAAAGATTCGCCCAACTTCTTCGAGCGTGTATGTGTAGCCGTCGCCGATTCCGTACCGAAGCTTGAGAATCTCGCGCTCTCGGTAGGTCAACGTCTTAAGGACGTCGTTCATTCGGGCACGCAGCATTTCGCTGGCAGCAGAAATACTCGGTGCCTCTTGCCGTTCGTCCTCGATGAAATCGCCGAAGTGCGAATCCTCGCTCTCGCCGACTGGGCGATCAAGCGAAATCGGATGACGCGAAATCTTCAACACACGCTTGACTTCTTCAACAGGCATCTTTGCCCGTGCAGCAATCTCGTCGTGATTCGGCTCGTGCCCGAGTTCCTGCAGCAGATGCTTCTGGATGTTGCGAAGTTTCGACATCGTCTCGATCATGTGCACGGGCACGCGGATTGTCCGTGCGTGATCGGCGATCGCTCGCGTAATCGCCTGACGAATCCACCATGTGGCATACGTTGAGAACTTGTATCCACGCTTGTACTCGTACTTGTCGACGGCGCGCATGAGTCCGGTGTTGCCCTCTTGGATGATGTCGAGGAAAGGCAACCCACGATTTCGATACTTCTTCGCAATCGAGACGACGAGTCGAAGGTTTCCGCCCGAAAGCGCACGCTTCGCGAGTTCGTGTTCGACGAAAATCTGCCCGATGGCACGCACGCGCTTTGCCAGGTCTGCAGGGGTTTCCAACACGAGGTGCTGTAGTCCGACCAGTTCTTCGCGCTGGATCTGCGTGTCTTCGATCTCATATCGCTCTGGGTTCTTCTCCGCACGCTCGATGAGTCGACTCAATTCTTCACACTTGCGGTTCACAGAATTGAGCTTGCGCATGAGCGGCTGGATGCGTCCGGTCCGCAAGCAACACTCTTCGATCATGGTCGAAACACGTCGGCGGTTCGCCCACATTTTCTGCCGGATCGACTCGACACGGTCTTCCGTGAGTTGCCCCGCTTCCAACTGACTCCACAATTTGTTGTTTTGATCGAGTTTGATGCGAATGGTCGCAAGGTTGTACGGAATGCGCGCTGCGATCCGGTCTTTGGCATTGGACTCTGCCGTGGAGATTCGCATGGTTCGATCGAACGGCAGAGTGCCTTCGTGGACCTGCTGAAGGATGTCAATCGCCTGCGACGCGCAGTACTCGCTCTCAAGCACCATTCGCCGGAAGATGTACCGGCTCATCTCGATCTTCTTCGCAAGGCGAATTTCTTCTTCGCGGGTGAGCAGGGGAATCGATCCCATCTGCGTCAGATACATGCGAATCGGATCATCAATGCGAACCGGATTCGGTTCCGCCATTGTGAATTCAAGGGAACTCTGGAGATCATCATCGAGTCCATCGTCCTCGACCCCTGGCGCATCAGTCTCGCCAGTCGCCGCAGCATCCTGTTGGCGGATCTTGTTTCGAGCGGCCGCAACGGCCGCAGCGGCGGCTCCAACGAGCGGACGGGGCGCCGCAGGTGTCGGCGCAACAGCTGCTGCGGTCGGCGACGGCTGTTCAGTGGATGCGCTTCGACGAACCTTCTTGTCCGTGTCGCGCAGAAACCGCAGATCGGTCTGCAACTGTGCTGGGAATGCACGGTGCCCAGCGCGACGCATCTCCACTTCATCGATCAAAGCGATGTTGTTCTGGGCGAGCAGCACAAGCAACTCGTCGAGTGGATATGGATCCACAAAATCGTCGGGAAGGCAGGTATTCAACTCCTCGTAACTGATCCAACCGCGCTTGCGGCCAGCGTGCACGAGTGAACGGAGAACGGGATGAAGTTCTTGTAGGACGAGACTCATAGACAGTACTCCTCATTCAAGCCAGCCAGTAATTCCGGGCTAGGTTGGGTGGGTGGATGGAAAGAAAACACTCGAATCATCATGATGCACTCCTCGCCGACCTGGCGATGGCTGAAGGTCGTGGTCCAGCGGCGCGGATCAAGTCCAGACGCTGGGCCAGTTCTTGGGGTGTCGTCGCCGTGGCGGTTTGGGCGAGTTGAATCCGGCGGGAGAGACGGTCAAGCGACTGTGCCGCAATCACGAGGCCGCTGCGCGCATCCGCCTCCTTCTCGAAACGCTTCGTGCCGAGCGCGAAGAGTTCGACTGCGAGCGCTTTCAGCGGCGGGTCCGCACACTCCGCGAGCACATCCTGCATCGCGAAGGATTTTCCATCCTCAAGCCAGTGAAAGATCGGCGTGTAGAGCGCTCGCGCGGCCGCATCTTCGATGGAAGCAGGAACGACGAATTCACCAAGTGGCGCGCTATCTCCATCTTCACTTGCGATGCGGACATCTGCAGAAGTCGGCCACGCAAGCAGGATCGAGAGAAAGTCCCGCTCGGCGCTACCACGCGGCGTTGCAGGTGTGATCTCAACCACAGCGATTGCCTCGGGCTGGTCGCGCTGAGCCACCGCGGGCCGCTGAAGCGCCTTTAGCACTCCCTCAAGTTCGCTCACAGGTATGCCACTCGCGGAGGCAATCGAATCGATCACCAAGCGGCGGCGGATGCCCTCGAGAGTCCCGAGCCCCAACGAGACCAGCTTCGTCAGCATCGCCTCAACTGTCCGCTGTCGTGCGGAGAGACCGGGACGAGCGTCGAGGTCGCGTCGAAACGTCGTCACGAGGTGAGTCAGGGCGTCTTCCGATGCAGCGAGAGCAGCATCGAATCGTTCGCGACCCCCTGGCTGACGGAGCAATTCGTCAGGATCAAGTTGGTCTGGGAGCGTGCAGATCTTCAAATCAATTGGCGCTGCGAAGAAGACCTCGAGAGCTCGATCGGCAGCCCGCTGCCCCGCAAGATCACCGTCGAAGAGGATGACAACTGTGTCGCAGAGTCGCTGCAACACGCGTGCATGGTCGCGCGTCAGCGCAGTCCCGAGCGTCGCGACGGCATTCTCAATCCCCGCTCGGTGGCAGGCAATCACATCGGTGTAGCCCTCGGTGACAATCGCCGTCCTCGACTGAATGATCGCTCGCTTGGCCAGATGAATCCCGTACAACGCCTTGGACTTGTGAAAGAGTGCGCTCTCAGGGCTATTCAGATACTTCGGTTCATCGTTCGGATCGATCGCGCGAGCTCCGAATGCGATGCATCGCCCAAGTTCATCAGCAATCGGGAACATGATCCGATTGCGAAATCCATCCACGAGACCACCGCGTCGGCGCAGCAGTCCTGCAGCCTCAAACGCTGCGCGGATCGCGGCCGGCTCGACTGAATCCTCGCTTGCACGGTCCTGATGTTCAGCCAGTTTCTCAACATAGCGCGCGAGCCCGTCTCCCGAAGCGGGAGCGGCACCAAGCAAGAATCGCTCGATCATCTGCTCATCAATGCCTCTGTCGGCGAGCGCCTTCCGTGCGGCATTCCCCTCTGCAGCATCGCCGAGGGTCCGCACGAAGAACCGAAGTGCTGCATCATGAGCACGCCGCAGAGATGCAGGACTATCTGGGTCGGCAGCACGAGGTCCATCGACAGCGCGTGCGCGCAGTTCAATCCCTGCGCGCTGCGCCAAGAACCGAAGCGCTTCGAGGAAATCCATTCGGTGGTAGTTCACCATGAAGTCGATTGCGTTCCCGCTCGCGCCACATGCAAAGCAGTTGTAAAAGGCATTGCCCTTATGCGTGACGACTGAAAACGACGGTCGCCGATCTTCATGAAATGGACAGAGCCCCACATGCTCGCGCCCCTTCGGGCGCAGCACAACCGACTCGCCCACGAGGGACACGAGGTCGGTGAGTTCGAGCACACGGTCTCGATCAGATGAATCGGTGCGGGAGGGGATCATTTCAAGTCTTCAACTCAAGTCTTCAACCAAGTCTTCAACCAAGATCTTCAATCAAGAATCAGGCGAGGTCTGCGCCGCTGGCGACGCAAAACATCGTCTCAAGCAAAATTCCTAAGCAGATAAGCCTAGGCATCAAATGGGATTACGAACATTTCCAACAACAGATCAACGCCATTCTCAACGAACGCACGGCAGCAACACCTGTCCAACAGATCCAAATCAACTGCTCTACTACGTCGTCAACTCATTCAGTGAAACGATTTCCAGTCATCCCGCCTCTCCAATCAAAGGAGCCAAAATTTGGCACCTTGGATACAGAAAAAGCGTTCCGCCGAGACACTTCTCAAAATGTCATTTGGAGACAGCGCGCCAAGACTTGGAATGAGCAGTCGATCAATGTGCAATAAATCGCACAAAGCCAGCCACCAAAAATGGCTGGAACCCCGAGTAAGACTGCTGATCCAAAACCTAAACCGCTGGATCCAAACTCAAGAAAACGGCGGTTTGGACTAAATCGTCACCGAAGCGACGGACCATCCGAACCAATGTCACCGGTACACCGGTCCCGCTAGGAGTTGTTGCCCAAGTCTCGACTGCCAGCCATGGCACACCGATGTTGACTTGAAGGGCTTGAAGTCCTTAGCGAGCGACCTCATTCTAGCCCAAAAAACGTGAGAGTCAAGAAATTCGCGCGCAATTTTCAGGATCAGTACGAGACAGATCTCGTCCGACGAAGCGCACGCATCCAGCATCGACCATCCCCGGACCAATAAAGTCTGAAATTCAGGCTGAAACGGCGAGTTTTCGAGTGTAGGCAAATTTTCGCCGAATCGGTTTCACAACCAGTCCGGTTCGAATTGCTCGAGTGCTTGCCAGCAGTCGGACTGGTTTCCCATCGACGACCGCCTTTACTCTCTGCAGATTCGGTCTGAACTTGCGCTTCGTGACGCTGGTGGTCTTGATGCCGACCCCTCCGAGGTACTTCGCCTTTCCGCGTCGAGTGATGCGGTTTCCAGAAGTTGTTCGTGCACCAGTAAAAAAGCAAACGCGTGGCATGTGAGAGTCTCCGAGGGGTCGCGGATTCTAGGGATCTCCAACAATAATTGCAAGCGATCACGCGAAGAATGATCAATTCGGATTGAAATGTGAATCGAGGCTCACACTGACGGATAGACCGGCTTCGATCAGGAGCAGGGAAAGGTGATCCTGGTACTCCTGGGTGAATTGCCCTACCTCGTGGCTATCCAAATCGAGCACTCCCCAGACCCGCCCATCCTCACCGACGCAGGGGAGGACGATTTCGCTCTGGTCGAGAGCATCACAGGCGATGTATCGGTCCCCAAGCTCTCGAACATCGTGGACCACGAGCAACCTCCCCGAGACAAGGCACTGTCCGCAGGCCCCATGGAGCCCAATCGGGCTACATGCTGCTTTGTCGCGCCTCGCCCCGAGGATGAGGCGCCGGTCGTCCGGTTGACCGAGTTGGTCAATGTAGAAGCCGACCCACGAGACTCCAGCCCGAGAGAGGCTCTCCCAAAGCACATCGACGAGTCGTGACATGCGATCGTCCCTCGATGGAAAGTTGCCGCAGATATCAACGGCGCAGATATGAAGTGCAGCCCAGTCGATCATTGAATCACGTGGGTCGGTCGAATGCCTCACGCAGTCTCGCGGGCACGAATTCGGACCTTTTCAACGACCAACTTGCCACTGCGAACAGACTCTTCGTCGATTCGATAGATCGTGTTGGCATTGTCGAGTTCTGGCAACTCGTACATCAGGTCTGTCATCAATTCGTCGACAACCGCACGCAACCCTCGCGCACCCGTCTCGCGCTCCATCGCACGGTCGGCGATTGCTTCGAGCGCACCGCTTGTGAATTCGAGTTGGGTGTGTTCAAGTCGAAAGAGGTGTTGGTACTGCTTGACCAACGCATTCTTTGGTTCGGTCAGAATTTGAATCATCGCTTGGCGATTGAGGGGAAGCAGTGAACAGACAACTGGCAGGCGCCCGATCAGT
>CAYHHO010000108.1:0-9915 GCA_964356445.1 uncultured Singulisphaera sp.
TCGACGCAAGCGGATCGACCGCGGGATAAATGCCCTTTTCTGCGATCTTGCGCTCAAGCACGATGAACGCGTCAAGATGGCTGAACGTCGTCGCCGGCGCAGGGTCGGTCAAGTCGTCTGCAGGAACGTAGATCGCCTGCACGGATGTGATCGCGCCCTTGTTGGTCGAAGTGATGCGCTCCTGCAACTGCCCCATCTCGCTTGAGAGCGTCGGCTGATATCCCACGGCGCTGGGCATGCGACCAAGAAGTGCAGACACTTCAGAGCCAGCCTGCGTGAAACGGAAGACGTTGTCGACGAAGAAGAGGGTCTCCTTTCCGCTCTCGTCGCGGAAGTTCTCTGCCATCGTGAGCGCGCTGAGTGCGACGCGAAGTCGTGCGCCCGGCGGCTCGTTCATCTGTCCGAACACCATGGCGACCTTATCGAGCACATGGCACTTCTTGCCGGTCGCGTCGGTGTATTCGGCCTCCTGCATTTCGAGCCAGAGATCGTTTCCTTCTCGCGTGCGCTCGCCGACGCCTGCGAACACCGAGTATCCACCGAAGTTTCGCGCCACTCGGGCGATCATCTCCTGGATGACGACGGTTTTGCCGACGCCTGCGCCGCCGAAGAGTCCGATCTTGCCTCCTCGCACGAACGGGCAGAGAAGATCGATCACCTTGATGCCGGTCGGCAGCACTTCAGTTTTTGGATTCAAGTCGACGAACTTCGGTGGCTCGCGGTGGATCGGCGCGTAGTTCTTTGCGCCACATGGACCTCGTTCATCCACCGGCTGACCGAGTAGGTTGAACACGCGGCCGAGGACTGCTTCGCCCACTGGCACCTTCACGGGTGATCCCGTGTCGATGCAAGCATCACCTCTGCGTAATCCGTCAGTCGACGCGAGTGCGACGCAGCGAACAACGCCGCCGCCGAGGTGCTTGGCGATCTCTCCCATGAGGGTTGTCTTGACACCGCGGAAGTCGAAGTCGACCTGCACGGCGTTGTAGATTTCGGGGAGCGCGTCTTCAGAAAACTGCGCGTCGAAGGTCGATCCGATGACTTGCGTAATAGTGCCTGTTGTTGCCATATGTTTCTCGTTGTGGACGAATCCGAAGGGGGCACAGAATAGCGGGGGAAGGCTCCCTCGTCCACGGCTCAGGCGAGGCGAAGCCCGCCGAAATCAACGCGCCTTTTCGCTGGATCGTCCAGCGTCGTCACGAGGATTTCGACCCCATCGGGACCCGCCTGTCCATCGAGCCCAGTGTGGTGCGCAGGCAGGACAAGTGTCGCTGAGCGGGTCAGTGGTTTGGCGAATTGGCCAGACGAGAGTTCTCCGGCGAGGATCGTCCAGACGACTGGCACACCGATGGCGTCGTGTTGGAGAGGCGTGTCTGCGGCAACGACCCAGCGCTCCACATCAAACCACTCCGAGCGAACGAGCCCTTCGATCGAGATCGATTCGGTGCGTACGGTGTTTCGAATGCGAGGTCGATCAAGCCCATCGAGATTCTGCTCGTCTCCGAGCAGCATGCATTCGAGCGCGCTCTCGATATCGAGCGGGCGTGCAGAGTCGTTGCGACCCCAGTCCCAGACTCGAAAGGTCGTATCGCTTGGAGTCTGCACTTCAGCGACGAGCAATCCTGCACCAAGCGCGTGGCAAATTCCCGCTGGCAACCAGAAACAATCGCCAGCCCGCACTGGAGTCTTCACCATGACCTCAAGCAGCGAGTTCGATTCAATTCGCTCTCGGCATTCCTGCTTCGAGATGGCCGGGTCAATCCCGCGGTAGATAGATGCACCTTCGTCGGCTTGAAGGACGAACCACATTTCGTTCTTGATGAGCGCGGTGGGGTTGCGCGTGGAATACTTTGGATCCGGATGCACTTGCAGCGAAAGGTTTTCACCTGCATCGAGCACTTTCAGTAGCAGCGGGAACATCGGCGAAGCGTCGGTTCCCGCAGGCGCGGCGCGCCCCAACAACGCTCTGCGGATCGGCGGATTGCACATCAAATCGTGAAGCGACTTGACCCCAGCGTTCGGATTGAAAACGGAAGTGCGCCCGTCAAGGACAGTTGCAGGAAGATCAGCGAGCAGCCACGCCTCGCCAACTTTTCCAGCCGTGCGCTTCTTGACGAACTGGTCACTTGCGGCAGCATCTCGCGATACCCAAGGTCCTAACTTCGTTCCCCCCCAGACGCGAGTGCGAAAGATCGGCTGAACGAGGAAGGGCTGAAGCTCGAACATGAGCGACCTCGCTAGATCGCCATTCCCGTAATCGTTGCCTCGAAGACCAGTTTGTCTTTCACGAGACCCTGCGTTCGGCAGATGAACCTGCGTCGGTTGAAGTCGATTTCATCTGCCAGTAGCACGAATTCGTCGCCCGGCACAACCTGACCGCGAAAGACGACATCGTCGCATCGGGTGAAGCCGGTGAAACCAGTTGTCCTTCCGAGCCTCGTATGCGCGATGCTGCAGACCTGCGCCGCCGCTTCGATCATGAGGACGCCCGGGAAGAGGGGTCTCCCTGGAATGTGCCCCGCGACCCAGAATTCATCGTCTCGGATGATCCGAGCCCCGACGATGGATGTTCCAGACTCCGAGATCCATAGGACTCGGTCGACCATCCTCATGTGCCCGGATTGGGGGAGATAACGATCTATCTCCTCCTTGCCAAAGAGGGTGACGGATTTGTTGATTTGGTCGATGGGGAAGAGGAGGGTTGCTGCCAAGGGTGTGTTTTCTAGGCTAGAGTGGCATGAAGATAGCAATTCGATACAATTCTGAGTCAATAGGAGGACTTCACCATGATCATGCAGAGTTACGAAAAGTTGCTTGCGGTTATGAATGCAGCTCGTGAGGATGTTGAAAAGGCGGCTGGGGGCAACCGGGCCGCAGGAACTCGTGCGCGAAAACACATGCAGGCAGTCCGTTCCGCTGCGCAGGATGTTCGCAACGCGATCCTCACCGCTCGGACCGAACCGCCGAAGGCCTGATTTCGAGGTCGTAGTCGGTGTGACGATGGTGCCGATATTGCACCTGTTCGTGGTCGTGCTGTCATTTTTGTCCTGATATCGCGTGCGGGACCTTGACCGGCGCAACGCGATTCCCAAGATCGCCGGTTGGGAATGCGACAGTCAGAAGTGGTCAAAGTGGGGCGGACGCAACCGCGGCCTTCGCAAATGGCAAGATGCTTCGAAACGAAGGATGGTCGCAGGTCCCCATCATTTCGTAGAGCGAAGAAACGACTCCCGTTGGAATGCTTCCCGCGGTTTCCATTCTGCGAAACGCAGATTCGATCTGGTTTGGCTGCCCTGAAGAAATCGCGTCTGTCACGTGAAATGTCTGGGTTCCTTGCGCGCAGGCATCCAGGATGGTTTGGAGAACGCAGACATGCGCTTCAATGCCGCAGACGAGCAAGTCCCGTCGACCGGACTGACGGAGCCGTTCCTTCACTTGGGGGGTGAACGCGCTAAACGACTGTTTTTCGCTCACCAACGAATCTGGTGGAAGGATTTCCAAGATCTTCGCGACCGTGTGACCGAGGCCTCGGGGGTTCTGCTCGGTCACGAAGACTGGAACTTTGAGCACGTTTGCCGCATGGATGAGCGCGGCGCACCTTGTAACGATTGCCTCGTGTTGATGGATCGTGTGAATGATCCGATCCTGGATGTCGATCACGACGAGTGCAGTCGAATCAGCGTGAAGTCTTGGAATCGGCATCAGGTGCTTTCGTTTCAGACGCGCAGATCTGGTTCTTCTCGAAGGGATCCTGCGTAGCGCGTGCGAATCGGATCCACGCAGTTCGCAATGAACGAGTCGGTCTGCTCGATCGACCGACCGACGAACTGCTTCGCATTGACGATGGATGCAAAGTCGATGGCTGCAAAGAGGGGATCTTGCGCGAGTCGCGAAAGAAGGTCGTTTTGCGCACCTTCACACTTGATGCGCTGTCCCGAAACCTGCGAGTGCTTGCGGAGAGATTCGTGCGCGGCTTGTCGATCTGCCCCCTTGGCTACTGCTGCGAGCAGAATCTCTTCAGTCGCCATGAACGGCAACTCTGACTCGAGGCGAGTTGCACACTGCCCTGGGTAAACGACGAGCCCGCCTGCGACGTTTGTCATGACTTCGATCGCGCCGTCGAGTGCCAGGAAGGACTCTGGAATCGAGAGCCGCCGATTCGACGAGTCATCGAGCGTTCGTTCGAGCCACTGCGTGCTTGCGGTGTCATAGGCGTTGTGCACGAGCGAAATCACGAATCGTGCGAGTCCTGTGGCGCGTTCGCATCGCATCGGATTGCGCTTGTATGGCATCGCACTGGAACCAATCTGCTCGCTCTCGAATGGTTCGTCGATTTCGCGCAAGTTGCAGAGCAGGCGAATATCGTTGGCGCACTTGTGAACCGCGCATGCACAGACGGCAAGTGATGAGAGCATCTGGGCATCCCAAAGGCGTGGGTAGGTCTGACTCGTGAGCGACCAGAGCGACTTTGCGTCACCCCAGAAAAGTTCTGCGAACCGACGCTCGAGTTGATCCACGCGCTTCGGATCGCCGCCGCAAAGTGTGAGAAATGACGCCTGAGTACCGGTGGCTCCACGTAGACCGCGCAGTTGGAGCGTGGCGCGTCGCGACTCGATCTCCGTCAGTGCAACGGTGAATTCTTGAGCCCACAGCGCAGCGCGCCTGCCCATCGTCAGCGGCTGCGCTGCCTGGTAGTGCGTGAATCCGAGCACGGGAAGATCGCGCCATTTCGCAGCGAACGATCCAAGCCGGTCGATCAGCCGTGCGAGGCGGGTTGCGATCAGCGAGAGTGCCTCGCGCTGAAGGACAGCGTCTGCATTGCAGACCACATCCTGACTCGTCGCTCCAAGATGCAAGATCGCGCGCGCTGCAGTCGCTTGATCTCCGAGTGCGTGGACGTGTGCCATCACATCATGGCGAAGTCGCTGTTCGTGTTTCGCTGCAGCGTCGAGATCGACTGAGTCCAACACTCTGCGAATCGCTTCCACTTGTTCTGCAGTAGGTCCGAGCGAAAGTTCCATCTGCGCCTGTGCCAGCGCGAGCCACACACGCCGCCACGTCGAAAACTTGTGGTGCTCGCTCCAGATGGTGCGCATCGCCTTCGACGCGTTTCGAGTTTCAAGCGGCGATCGGTACCCGTGAGTCGCTGGGTCCAAGGTCATAACCGCAGCGTATCGCAGGAACCCGTAGCAGGCGCGCCAGTTCAGGGCTTGGGCTGGCCGACGCGAGACTCAGTTCCCGCGCGCAGTCGTGCGATGTTGGGTCGATGCTTCCAGACAACGAGGACTGCGAGCGCGGTGACGCAGACGAGCAGCGGCAGAAATGCCTCGGCGCGAATCGTTGATCCGTCGATGGGAATCAGGACTCGCGCGATCAGCAGGAGTGGAAGTGACACCGCTGCGCAGATCGACGCGAGCGAAACGAATCGAGATGCTTTGACGACGGTCACCCAGACCAGAAGTGCACCAATCGCAGGAAATGTCATGAGTGGCCACATCGCGATCAGTGCGCCGAAGCTCGTTGCGACACCCTTGCCGCCTCGAAATCCGACCCACGGGGAGAAGACATGACCGAGGATCGCGCAAATCCCAACGAGCGGCATCAGGACGCCGACGAGGCTCGTCTGGTCAGGATGTGCGCGCACGAGCAAGAGCCAAACGGAAAGCACGGGTATCGCTCCCTTGAGTGCATCGAGGAAAAAGCAGAGGACGCCGAATCGTTTTCCTAGCACGCGTCCAACATTCGTGGCGCCCATGTTCTTTGAGCCCAGCGCGCGAATGTCGACACCCTTGGCGCGACCGAGAATCACTCCAAATGGAATGCTGCCGGCGACGAATCCGATCGCCATCCATACGACCCAAAGTGGAGCGCTCACGAAGAAATCTTACCGATGCACGCGCGGTGTGGTGATCGCGTGCGCTGCGTGCAGGACATCCTCGACGCAGATCTTGTCGATCGAGCAGAGTGCGGGGTGGTCGTCGGCGATCGATTCTTCAGGGAGGAACGGATTCGCGACAACGCGGCGTTCGTTTGGATAATCAAGAGGCGTCCAGCGGCAGTCGGTCGGACCGAAGAGCGCGACGGTTGGCGTGCCGAGTGCTGCTGCGATATGGCGAGGTCCTGTGTCATTGGTGACGAGCAGCGCGGTGCGCTCGAGAACGGCCTTGAGCGATCCGATCGAAATGCCGCGCGCACAGAGATCAATCCCATCGCACTGCGCCGCAACCGAAGCGCACAGTTGTGCTTCGGCTGGTCCGCCAGTCACCGCAATCGGTCGCGGAGGATCACCGGGCGGACGCGACAGTGACAAGGCGTGCGCTGCACGAGCGAAGTTGGCAGCGGACCAGCGCTTGTCCGTTCGATTTGCACCAGGATTGAGCAGGATCAGGTCGTTGCGAGTGGAGTCGAGGCAACCCTTCAGCAGTTCGCTCGCCTGTGCACGTTCGGAATCCGTGACCCGCAGTGCGACCCGCCGATCCGTCAGCGGCTTTCCTGTCCACCACTCTGCGAGTGATGCGTATTCGTCGAGCGCGCTGCGAGGAGTGCCTCGATGCGAACCGCTCTGGCGTCGAGCGAGTCGGTGAGTGAGCAGCCAGCCTCGCGCGTCGCGTGAAATACCCGCGCGGTGCCGAATGCCGGTCAGTCGCGCGAAGAGTGCGCTCCGAAATGAATTGGGCAGGAGGAGGACTGCATCGAACTGCTCGCGTCGAATGCATTGGATCTCCCGTCGCGCAGCTCGCGCGCGCATTGACCCAGCGTGAAAACGTGTGATCCAAGGGAGCCCATCCATCAAGGGGCGCAAACTGGGTCTCCCGAATGCGGAGAACTTTGAGTCGGGACGCTGCTCTGCGAGATGCCGAAGCAGTGGCGTTGCCATGCACGCATCGCCGACCCACGATGGAAGAATGATCAGGACGCGACGAGCATCCGATGGCAGCAGGGGAGAGCGCGGTGTGCGATCGGGATCGGTCACCCAGCCACCCACAGTTGAGGTGCTCCACGAGCGGCGGCCCATCGATTCGTGTTGCGACGGAGTTCCGCCGCGAGCCCCACAGCCACGAATTCGTTGGCGAGCACTTCGATCTCGACGCCTGATTCATCCACGACGAGTCGGGCGATTCGGATTCCGGCACTCTGCGCGAGCGCGATCGCAGCGACTTCGACGGCGCGTCGCGTCTCCCGTTCGTCGAGGCGTCCCGGTGCTGCGGCGATCCGAGTTGAACTGGTGGCGGTCCACACGGGCGCGCCATCGTGGCCATCTGTGCGCAGAATCCGATGGCTCGCATGGAGCAAGTCGCTCTCGACAAAGTCCGCGCCGCTCTCGGCCTTTGCCGCGCTGTGCGATTGTGATGGCTGGAGAAGCCGAATCGTCCTGCACCCTGCGTTTTTCCCAGCTTCCACATCTCGTTCTTGATCGCCGACCATCCAACTTCGCGACAGGTCGATCGAGAGTTCGCTCGCGGCATCGACGAGCATGCCCGGTGCAGGCTTGCGCCAGGGATGCTCGCGCCGGAATTCGGGAATCGTTCCCTCAGGGTGATAGGGGCAGGACATCCACTTTGTGACGAGCGGTTCGTTGCGCGTCCACTCGGCCTCCCGCGTGAGCAGTTCAGCGGTGCGCGCATGAACGGCATCGACGTCGCTTGGGGAGTACTTCCCGCGAGCGACGCCTCCTTGGTTGGTCACGACGACAATCGTGTATCCACCTTCGCAGAGCGCGCGAATGCCCCACGCAGCACCGGCAATAATCTTGACGAGAGATGGATCGCCAAGATCTCCGTCGTTGGAAAGTATGGTGTTGTCGCGATCGAGAAAGACGGCGCACTTCACAGATTCAAGGCTAGCACGATGATGAAGTGGTCATCGAAACTGTTGGATGGAGCACGGAAGCGGAGCACGGAACGAACCACGGAACGAACCACTAACGAACCACGGAACGGCGATGCCCGCGAAAGGACCTCCCGGCGCTCAAACATGCTCGCCGGCTGCGCGGACGCTTGCCGGCTCCGCAACTCGCGCGGGACCTTCTTTCGACGGGCTACACGGTTGGTGACGCGCGACGAACTCTGGGAGCCGCCGGTGCTGGGTTGCCCCTTGAAATGGTGGGTTAGTGTCGTTTTTCGACACTAACCCACCATTTCAAGAGTGCGCTAGACGTACGAGTCGGCGCGGACGCTTGCCGGCTCCGCAACTCGCGCGGGACCTTCTTTCGACGGGCTACACGGTTTGCGAGGTTCGGCTTCCCCGATCTGATCCTGGCTTGCGGCGCAGAGTTGATGAACGCGAAGGAAGTTCTCGGCGCAGACCTGACTTGATCTAGGTCAGACGACGGACGCCGACGCGCAGTTCGAGTTCGTCGGGCCGAGCCGATCACCGAACGATGTCCCGAGCGCGCGCGCAGCAGTGATAAGGGCGTGATTGGTGGGAACCAGTCGTTGGCGACCGGCAGAAATCAGCAAATCGACATCGCTGAAGATGTTGTTTTCGCGGACAACCAGTCTGTTGGTTGCTCCCTCCATGAGGATTGAGATCGCGTGGTATCCGAAATTTGTGGCGAGAATTCGATCCGCTGCGATCGGCATGCCTCCTCGCAACACATGCCCGAGCGACGTCGTGCGGACCTCCGCCTTCGTACGGCGAGCGATCACATCCGCGACCCGTTCCCCGATCCCTCCGAGTCGAATCGGGTCTGGACTCGTTGGGTCAACCCGAGCGATGACTTGGTTTCCGCCGATCGGGGTAGCGCCTTCAGCAACGACGACAATCGCAAACCCTGGGCCGCTCGTCATTCTCCGTGTGATGTACTCCGCGACAGCGTCAGGTTCGAAGGGAATCTCTGGAATCAGGATGATGTCGGATCCACTCGCGATTCCAGCCGTCAATGCGATCCACCCCGCATTGCGTCCCATGACTTCGCAAACCATCACGCGGTGGTGGCTATCCGCAGTGGAATGGAGCCGATCAAGGGCTTCAGTTGCCGTCGCGACAGCGGTGAGAAAACCGAATGTGATCTCTGTGCCGTACAAGTCATTGTCGATGGTCTTGGGAATCCCGATGACGTTGATTCCAGCCTCGACCAGCGCCGCAGCGCAGTTCATTGTGCCATCGCCGCCGATCACGATGATTGCATCCAACCTGTTCTTGCGGATTGTTTCCAAGCAGGTCGGCGTGACATTCGAAAAGATCGGACTCCCATCCGCTGCCATGGACGTGCAATAGCGGCTCGGATTGCAGCGGTTGTTGCTTCCGAGAATCGTTCCGCCTCGCGTGAGAATGCCCGAGACATCTCGAAACGAAAGCGGGCGCACGCGATTCTCGATCAGTCCCTGAAACCCATCCTCAATGCCAAAGACCTCGAGGCCGTACTGAAGCATGGCTGTCTTGGCGACAACTCGTATGACTGCGTTCAATCCAGGACAGTCGCCGCCGCCTGTCAGGATTCCGATTCGACGAATGGACTCTGGGCTCATGGAAGGCATCGACTCTAGCGCATCCGAGAATGAAGTGGGGGAATCGCTATTCTTGGCAGATGCACATTTTCAGCCGCATCGCGGAGATGAAGGAATCGGCAACGCTTGCTGCAGGTGCGCGCGCTGCGGCGTTGAAGGCTCAAGGGGTCGATGTTGTTGGGTTTGGCATGGGTGAGCCTGACTTCGATACCCCTGCGAATATCAAGCAAGCCGCGATCAAGGCACTTGAGTCAGGCATGACGAAGTATGCGCCGACTGCTGGCGACAAGCCGGCGCGCGAAGCGATCGCTCGAAAGTTGCGCGATGAGAATGGGATCCCGTGCCGGTTCGAAGACGTGACGATCACCGTCGGAGCGAAGCACGCGGTCTATATGGCGCTCCAGACGATGATCGAGCCAGGCCGCGGTGACGAAGTGATGTTGCCGACCCCAGCGTGGGTGAGTTA
>CAYHHO010000109.1:0-9890 GCA_964356445.1 uncultured Singulisphaera sp.
AGGATCGCAGCGTGCGTCAATTCCCCGATGCCCTCGAGATCGAGCAGCGCGGCCAAGATCGGAAGAGCAGACGTGTGCTCTTCCGATCTGGGTCTTTGGACGCAGGGAGACTCGTCTCCAACCAGCGGTCGCGGTTGGCGAGTCGCATGATGGGGCGGATGTTGAGGAAAAGGAAATTGCGGAGAGCGCGCTGGAGCGTCGCCGTCGTTTGGTGCGAGAATCGCGCCAAGCGGCGGCGGCGGCCAGTCGCGGGGTTGTTATCGAAGCGACCGAAGACGAAGATGTGGGAGATGCCTACTCGAGCGCCGCAGTTGCCGCCGACGAGAGCGAAAACGACACAAAACAAGCGGAAATCGAAGAGGACGCCGTTGTGGTTCGCCCCGCCCTGAGTTCGAAAGAACTGCGAGAGCGGATCGCCCGCATGCCAGTGCGCATGGCCGGCCAAGCCAAGGTTCTTGCCCGCGATGAAGACATCCCTCGTGAAGTCGACTACACGGGATACAAGTTTCCGACGCTCGACATGCTTGAAGATCCCGAGGAGAACTTTTCCCAGCGCATGGAGAGTTTCGTTCGCGAACAAGCCGGCGTGCTCACGGAGACGCTGCGCACATACCAGTTGGATGGCGAAGTTGTCGGAATCGAAAGTGGTCCAGTCGTCACGCTCTACTCGGTCGAACTTGCGCCCGGAACACGCGTCGCGCGACTCGAGACCATTTCGAAAGACATTGCCCGCGCGCTGAGCGCTCCAAACATTCGCATCATCCCGAACATGACTGGCAAGACCGCCGTCGGCATCGAAGTTCCAAACCGAACCAAGGAAAAGGTGCGGCTGCGCGAACTCATGTCGAGCGGACACGCCGAAGGAATGAGGCTGCCGATGTTCCTCGGCAAAGACAGTTCGGGCGAGCCACTCGTGCTCGACCTGACCAAGATGCCTCATGTGCTCATCGCTGGAACGACGGGCTCTGGAAAGTCCGTTTGTATGAACAGCATCATCATGTCGTGGATCTACACGAAGCGCCCCGATGAATTGAAACTCGTGCTCGTCGACCCCAAGATGGTTGAGATGAGCCAGTTCGCGTGCATCCCCCACCTGATGGCTCCCGTCGTGACGGACATGAACCACGCTGCCGGCATCCTCGAGTGGACCGTCGGGAAAATGGAGGAGCGGTACGAGATGTTTCGCGCCACCGAAGTGCGCGATATCGCGGCTTACAACGCGCTCGGAGAAGAAGAACTCTTCGCGCGCCTCAAGCCGGCGGACGATGCTGCGAGGGCGAGAATCCCAAAGAAATTGCCATATATGGTCTTTGTCATCGACGAATTGGCCGACCTCATGCTCACCAACAAAGAGGTCGAGACGCACATCGTCCGAATCGCGCAGAAGGCTCGCGCAGTTGGGATCCATCTGGTGCTTGCGACACAGCGTCCGCAGGCAAATGTCGTTACAGGACTCATCAAGGCCAACATGCCCTGCCGAATTGGTTTCAAGGTCGCAAGTGGAATGGACAGCAGAATCGTCCTCGACCAAAAGGGCGCGGAACTCCTCCTCGGTCAGGGAGACATGATGGTCCTGACGCCATCGGGTAGCGGTGAACTTCGCCGCTGCCAAGGAACGCTCGTGACCGACAGTGAGACCCGCAAGGTGGTGACTTTCCTCAAGGACGTTGCGGCGCCAAGTTTTGAGCGAAGTCTGCTTGCAGTCAAGAGTTCTGCGCTCGCGAGCAGTAGCGGAAACGCGGATGAAGGGGGCGACGTCGACCCCAATGAACGAGACCCAATGTTCGACCGGGCTGTCGACATCCTCATTGAGACTGGTCGCGGATCGGTCAGTCTGCTTCAGCGCAGGCTCGCCATCGGCTACGGGCGCGCGTCGAGGCTCGTTGACCAGATGTCCATGGCCGGAATCCTCTCCGACCACAAGGGGTCGGTTGCCCGTGAAGTCCTCATCACTGGGGACGACTGGGCTCGCATGAAGGCGATGGAAGCAGGCGAATCCGACGCCGATGGGGAAGTTGCAGTACCTGCCAGCGAGTCTGCTGACGACGAGTGACCGCGCGCTCGATCGAGTCAGCGCCTCGACTTGAATTTTTCCTTTGAAAGTTCTTGTTGGTCTTGTTATTTCCCGCCGATCGGGTGTAATACCGCTGTCATTAGTGGTGTCAACGCGACTCGGTGCGATTGGCTTGAAACGGATTTCTCGCACTCGTGGATTGAATGAGAAGATGCTGAGCGCGTTCGCCAAGGAAGGCTGACTCGATGATCGCGAAACCCAATTCCACTCAAACCAACGCGTACGACATCCGTCGAATTGATGGCACTGTGCTCCATGCAAGGAGCCCCCAGCAGATTCGCGAGATGGCCGTTGCCAACGACCTCTTTGCCGATGACATGATCTGCCGCTGCGGCGATGATCACTGGCGCCCGGCATCATCGCTCGCCGGGCTACCCATTCAAACGCGGCGTGAAGTGCTGCAGCCCGTGGTGGCAGCGGTACATGAAGAGCCCGTGGTGGTGGTCGATCGCATGGCCGAACAAGCCGAAGAGCGCGCGCGGGAACTGGAGGCAACGAACGCGGAACTCCGAGCAACGATTGAACGGCTCGAGGGCACAGCAGAGGCGGTCGCACTGGCACAAGAGCGTGCCGCGGTCGAACATCAAGCGCAACTCGATGCACTGCAGATTCGGTCGCGCAGCGAGAGCGAACGACTGGCTGCGCAACTCGGTGCGAACCTTGAGAGCGCCCACGAAGCATCCATCGCTCACCAGATTGAGACTGCGACCCTGCTGACTCAGGTGAAGACCCTTTCCGACGAACTGGCTGAACGCCCGAACCACTCAGAGATCCACGCACTCAAAGGCACGATTCAGGAGCAGGAACTCGCGCACGAACTGACCTCAGGCAAACTCGACGAGTACCAGTCGCAGCTTGCGTCTTCCGAGCACGAGACTGCAAGCGTTCGCGTCGCACACGAACGCGAGATCGCGAATGCTCGCGCCACACACGAGCGCGAGATCGCGAATGCTCGCGTCGCACACGAACGCGAGATCGCTGCGCTGCGCGAGGAATCCGCCAGAATCGCAGCAGAACTCGAAACCCGCCCACCGCAGTCTGCGATCGATGCCTTGGAATCCGCGCTGCGGGAGCGCGACATGGCGCAACTCAAGTCCGCGGAGTCGATCGCCCAGTATCGCCAACAGGTTGCGGCAACAGCAGTATCCGCCCGAGACGCGCACATCGCACACGAAATCGAACTGACACAGGTTCGAAGTCAGGTGGAATCCCTCTCCAACGAACTGCGCACCCGACCTGATCCATCCATCGTCGCAGCACTCGAAGCGGCGGTTCAATCGCGCGACGCAGCGCAGGCGACCGCGAATGATGTGAGCGCGCAACGAGACGGGCTGCTCGCTGGTCTCGCGCACTCTCAGGATGCTGTTCGAGCAGGTGATGAACTGCGGCGTGCCCTCGAAGCTTCGATTGCCTCTCTCACAATCACAGCGAAGGAGCACTGCAACGAGATCGAGCGCTTTCGCGCATCGGACTCTGACCTGCGCGGGGCCTATTCGAAATTGCTCGCTCGCACCGAGGCAGCAGAAGCTTCTGTCGTGCGAGAACAACAGCTGCAATCCGATGCGAACGCGGCCGTCGCGAGAACGATGGAGCAATGCGAGATCGCAGTGAAGGCTCGTGACTGCGCAGTCGCAGACCGCGACAGCGCATTTGCGGAGCGGGATTCGACAAGGCTGGCAGTTGGTGCGACGCAAACCGACTTGATCCGCGTTCGACGGGAATTCGAATCGCTCCGCGGCGAGTTTGAGTCGGCTTGCGCCGCGCTTTCCGAACAAACAGCCCGTGCTGCTGCACTTGAGAGCGCAACTGCAGCCACGCGAGCCCAAAGCGATGGACTCGCTCTCGAACTTGCATCCGCCAACGAAAGGGTTGGTCAGTTGCAAGATTCCGCGCGTGATTCGGCTCGGGACTTTGGCGAACAAGCGGTTCGCGGCGAGCAACTTCAGCAGAGGCTCGAAGTTCTCGAACTCACCTCCAAGGATCTTGCGAATGCTCGAGACTCTGCGCGTGTGGACGCCGAGGAGTTGCAGCGCGAACTCGCGTCGGTCCGAGAATCAGCCGTCCTTGAGGCGCAGCGAGTCACAGCAGCCCAGCGTGAACTCGCCGAAGAGCGGTCGCGTGTCGTCGCCCGCGATGAGCTCATCTTCCGAGAATCGCTGCGCTCTGAAGAGCGTGAGACCGAGAATCGAAAGCAAAGCGCTTCGCTCGCCGCGCTCCGTGCCGACCACGACACGCAGCAGCGCCGCGCAGATGACGCCACTGCGCAGGTCGCCGCGCTCCAGCGGGATCTGCAGGAAGCGCGAGATGTGAGTGCGTCGCAGCACTCACAGGTGACAGATGCCAGCAAACGCGCCGACGAACTGACCAATCTGGAACAGGCCGCTCGCGCCGCGCTCGTCGCTGCGAGTCGCGAACGAGATGAACTGTCCATCGCCCTTGCCACCGCCCACGCTGCAATCACCTCGCGGGAGCAGCAGGTCGCAGCCGAGCGAGGCCTGCGCGATCAGGCGGAAGGAAGTTCTCGGCAGTTGCTTGCGAGTTACGAAAAACTCGCCGATGACACGGGGCGTCGAATCACGGATCTTGAAATCAGGCTCACCGAAGCAAACCACACCATCCAAACGCTTCGCACCGATGGGGTGAAAGCGGTTGCAGCGTTGTCCGAGGCCGATGCACAAGCGAAGAGTGCTGCGCAGAAGTACTCAGACCTCGATGAGCAACGCGGCGCGATCGTTCGTGACCGCGACTCGTATGCCAAGCGCGCTGCGCATGAGGCGGCAGGGCGCGCTGCAGCCGAGGACAAGATCGCAGCGGCGAACGAGCGCGCAGCAAAGGCGCAGCGCGAAGCGCGCACGACGCATGAGCGAGCCGTCCAAGTGGCCATGGTGGCACTCAACGGCGTGAAGCAACGTCTCGATGAGGACTACACCAAGTCCCGTTCGGAAGTCGACACGCTCGAGCAACTCGTCGCCGAAGCCAGTAAGAAGGTCATCGAATCAGGTGGAACGCTCCCAGGGCTTCCCTTGCTTCCGCGCGACGCAGCGGCAAAGGCAGAAGAATCACTCAGAGTGGCTGCGGCAACCAAGGCTGCTGCAGAAGCCAAGCCAGTTGCAGCGACTGATGCACAGGCAGCGCCGAGAGCGGCTCTGGGAGTCCCAGCAGCCCATGCACCTCGCGTGGATTCTCAGCGTCAGCCGGCAGCACCGACAAACTTTCGGATGATTGACTCCGACTTTGACGAGCCAGCGACCCAGCGCCCTCAATCGGCTCGGACTCCGACACCGACGGCGCCCGCGCGAGCTGGCGGGCAGCGCGAGCGAGTCTCCCAGCCGAACGCTGGGGGCAAGTCCGCGTCGTCGGATGATGAATCCAGTAGTGCATCCCAAGAGATCGGCGCACCGAGCGCAACTCCAAAGGCACCGCGCGCGCACACTTCCACCACGCGCCCACCCGTCGAGAGCCGAAGAACCGGCGCTGGAGCCGATATCGACGAGGCTTGGATCGATGACCACAGCACGTGCGATGCAGCAGAGAGTTCTTCGCGCATCGTCGGACTCCTGTCACTGACCGCACTCGGAGTGGTCTTCACAGCCTCGATCGCCGCCATCCCTGAGTTTGCCGCGATGAACTTTCCTGCGGCCTTCACGCGCATTGCTGCTTGGGTGATCGCAGTACCGGCAGTCGTCTCGGTCGTCCATGCGACAGCGAAGTCATGCGAGCCCATGCTCGCGCGGCGAATCCCAGTCCTTGCATCGATCATGCTCTTGCTCGCGCCACTTGCGACTCTCGTCGCCGACTCATCGCCATGGGTTGGCGGGTTGATCTTTGTGGGTGCCGCGTCGATTCCGTGGCTCATCTGCTACGCGGCGTGGCCAGACGGTCGTAGAACCGCAGCCGAATCATTGACCCGCCGCGCAATGATTGCTTCGATTTTCTGCTCTGTGTTTGGCGCCATCGGCATCGCTGCTGCATTCGCGCCGTGGGTTCTGGGGAGCGCGTCCGCAATCGGTTCGCCAACAGGAGGATGTTTCGCCGCACTGCTCACCTCGATGATCGCGTGCGCGCTCACTCCAACCCTACGAACGTATGCCCCGCTCGCCGCATGGGGAGGACTCGCGCTGATGGCGGCGCTTCTCTGTGGCATGACCTCTGCGCAAGGAGCAACTGCAGTCGTGGCGACGATCGCGCCGACTGCGTGGATTGCGCTCCTCGCTGCTTGGTGCGCCGTCGCTGCAAGTTCGCTCTCGGCGGCGTGCACGCCGGGCCAGGTCGCCGAATCGCTCGCCGCATCCAACGACGACGATGCGCCAGCACTCGTCGCCCATGAAAGGGTTCACGCTGCGTGGACCATGTTCTGCTGCGCTGTCTTGCCGCTCATGCCTGCGCTGGCGGCGTTTCACCTCGCGCGCGGAAGATCGCGCCGCGCCGAAAGCCAATTGCGATCGCTCGCAAACTTCGAGATCTGGTTCGTGATCGCACTCGCTGCAAGCGCGCTCGTCGGGCTCGTTTTCTCGGTCCAAATCGGAGCCTCACTCGCGATCGGGCTCATCGGCGCACACGCTGCCGTCTGTGTTGCCGCGGGGATCACAATGTTTGCAGACCGTTTCGTTCGGTTTCCAACTCCCGCAGCACTCCTCGCACGTCCGGGAGGAGGACTTGATCTTCCGACCCCGCTTGTCACGATCCAGCGAACGGCGAAGTACTCGCCGCATCGTCCAATCGTGCATCCCTGTGGAACAACTGCTTGGGGAGCGGTCACGATCGCCATCGGCTGCCTCGCCGTTGCGGGTGCGACGCGGAGCGCCCCACTCACGCTGAGCGTTGGTCCCATTCTCGGGCTGGCGCTCTGGGTGCCCTCATTGATTGCGTCGCGTTGTCGACATCAGGACACGATTGTCATCTGCGCGCTCGCAACTCTTCTGGGAATCATCTTCTCGATCGCAGGTCTGGCGCTCAATGTCCATACCGTGCCCGAAAATATGCCGACCCTCGTGGCGATTGGAGGCGCGACGACGGGAGTCTGGGCACTCCTCGTCGGCTGGGCGTTCAAGGGAATGGCACAGATGTCCACGCTCCTTCACGATGCATCGCACATGGAGCGAGACGAGTGCGGCGAGACGATCGCCCCAGTGGAACGCGCCGTCGAAGCTCGTCGACGAGAGCGATTACTGCAGCGCGCGGTGATCGGCGCATCCGGACTCAGCGCAGCCGCATCGCTGCTCGTCGCGCTCCCTGCAACGCTGCCGATCGTGATCTCGCCTGCTCTCGTTTGCGGCAGCATCTCGCTCGCGCTCTCGGCGATCGTCTGGTGGTCCGCAAACCAGTCACTCCAGTCGCGACTGACAGACCGCGCGGGTCTCTTCGCCTCGATGCTCGCTGCAAGTTCGTTCTTCGTCGCACTTCCGCTCTTCTTTCGAGCAACTGAAATCGGCGCGCTCGGCGCACTTTCGGCACTCCCGTTTGCAGCGGTTGCCGCGCTCGGCGCGCTGCTGACAGCGGGAATCCTCAACAGCATGCGCGCACCCAAGACTCTCCCGCGTGAGCGCAAGCCGATCGGCGTCAAGCCATCGAGGCGACACGCAAGGACCGCGCGCGTTCATGCAAGGAACGAAGCTGAGAACGAAGCAGGGATTGAAGCATGAACCACCCACTCTCCAGCGAAATCATCGAGCGCGGCCTCGCTGCGGCAATTGAACAAGCCGAGAAAGGCTGGCGCGAAGGCGGCATTCCGATTGGATCATCCTTGCTCGACGAGGCTGGAACGATTGTCGCGCGTGGCCACAACCAGAGGGTGCAGTCGGGCGATCCGACCGCCCATGCAGAAGTCGACTGTGTGCGCAAGGCTGGGCGGCGACGCGACTGGAACAAACTCACGCTGGTCTCGACCCTTTCACCCTGCCCGATGTGCTCTGGCACTGCGATCCTCTTCAAGATCCCGCGTGTTGTCATCGGCGAGAACAAGACATTTCTCGGCGCCGAAGACTGGATGCGCGCATCGGGGATCGCGTTGACTGTTCTTGACGACCCGCGGTGTATCGCACTCATGGAACGCATGAAACGCGAGAAGCCAGACCTCTGGGCTGAAGACATCGGGGAGTGACCGCGCGGCAGCGACGAGGCCGCGCATCGGCGGACCGCTTCAATTCACGCGAGGCGTCCCACGCGATACGCCAAGCGTCTCCGCTCCATCGCGCTGGTCCCGCGCGATCACTTCACGCCAAGCGTCGCGCGCAATCCATCTTCGAAGTGGACGACCGGCGCGTAACCGATGAGCGCCTTCGCTGCACCAATCGCCGCCATGCTGTCTCGAACATCCCCCTGCCGCGTTGGTTCAAAGTGTGGGCTCGCCTTCACTCCAAGCAGCGCACTCATGCGTTCAAGGAGTTCGAGCAGCGAGAACTTCGCGCCGCAACCGATATTGACCATCTCTCCGCGCAGGACAGTCGCGGATGACCCGGCGAGCAAGTTGGCATGGACGGCGTTTTCAACATGCGTGAAGTCGCGAGTTTGTCCGCCGTCGCCGAAGATCGTCGGTTGATTCCCTGCGCGCAGCGCCGTAGCGAATTTTGGGATGACCGCTGCGTACTGCGAGTCTGGTCGCTGCCGAGAGCCAAAGATATTGAAGTAGCGCAAGCTAATCGTCGAAAGTCCGTAGCAAATCGCCCAGGCGCGGCAAAGGTGTTCGCCTTCCAACTTCGTCACCGCGTAGGGTGAACGCGGATCAGGCACCATGGTCTCGATCTTGGGCAGTGTCGGCGTGTCGCCATATGCGCTGCTCGATGCGGAATAGACGACTCGACCGCATCCGGCGGTGCGGGCCGCATTCAAGACCAACATCGTTCCCGTCGCGTTGACTGATTGGAAGCGCTCGGGCGTCACGAGTGAAGCGGGAACTGAACCAAGTGCCGCAAGGTGAAAGACGACTTGCGCTCCACGCACCGCTCGCTCAAGCGAACTTGCATCGAGGATGCTCCCCTCGATCAGTTCGACCCCCTTCGAGCAAGTCGCGAGGTTTTCCGCCCGACCGTTCGAGAGGTCATCGATCACAGTGACCTTCGCTCCAAGTTGGTCGAGTGCGCTCACGATGTGCGAACCGATAAACCCAGCGCCACCCGTGACGCAGACCGCTCTGTTCACATATGCCGATCGATGCTGGTCAAGCCAGCTGCTTGTCACGCGGGCTTCCACGAAGCCTTGAAGGTCTTCAACGCTGTGAGGAACTTCTCCTCAAGGCCCTTGAACGACTTCGCAGCACTCAATTCGCCGCGCAGCGCCTTCTGCGGACCAGCGAAGTACGAGAGCATGTCACGTTCGAAGGCATTCACCTTGTCAAGCGCAACGTCATCGAGGATGCCCTTCGAACCAGCGAACATCGAAATGCACTGATCGATTGTGTCGAATGGCGTGTACTGACCCTGCTTGAGGATCTCCACCATGCGTGCGCCGCGCGCGAGTTGGCGGGTGCTTGCCTGATCGAGTTCCGTTCCAAGCTGCGCGAACGCTTCGAGTTCACGGTAGGCCGCAAGATCGAGTCGCAGCGATCCAGCGACTTCCTTCATCGCCTTGATCTGAGCAGATCCACCGACTCGGCTGACGGAGATACCCACGTTGATCGCGGGTCGCACGCCTGCAGAGAAGAGTTCTGGCTGCAGGTAGATCTGACCGTCCGTGATCGAGATCACGTTCGTCGGGATGTATGCAGAAACGTCGCCTTCCTGAGTTTCGATGATCGGAAGTGCGGTCAGAGAACCTCCGCCGTTTTCCTTGGAGAGTTTGGTGGATCGCTCCAGCAGACGCGAATGCAGATAGAAAACGT
>CAYHHO010000110.1:0-9576 GCA_964356445.1 uncultured Singulisphaera sp.
GACAGCAATTCAAACTTTGCGCTTCCGACAGCGGAACTTGTCAAGGAGAATGACGGCGATGTCTATCGCACGGTTGCTCAGATGAAATCGGGTCGGGCGGATTTTCAGGTCGACAAAGTTGGCGCGCGCAACGACTTCAAGGTTGTGACGCCGAGTTCGACGCTCGCCGTCCGCGGTACTGGTTTTAGCGTGACGACAGGCGCTCAAAGTGGTACAGAGGTCGTGGGCGCGAGAACCAACGCGATCGCTGCGATTCAGTTGAAATATGCGGCTACAACGCACACAGTCGAACTCTCCGGCGGTGGTGGTGAAGCGAAGAGTTCCTCTGCGCTGCCCGAGCCGGCCACGAGTGCGCTCATCGCCTCAATCGGTCAGGCGCCGATGGCTGGAACGAGCACCAGCGCTGCAGAGCGCGAGGTTTCGGCAACCCAGGGCACGACCCAGACGCCTGTTCAGGCGCAGGCCACGAGCACTGTCGCTGCGGTCGCAACCATCGTTGAACAAGTTGCAGAGGCGGAGAGCGGTGAATCGAATGGAGATGGTGATGGAATCGGTGCGATCGTCGCGGATCTCGTGGCAGTTGAAGGACTCGTGGGCGCTTCGGGCGAAGCGAGAGCGGGCTCGGTCGCAGAACTTCGGGTCGCGATCGAAGCTCTCGACCGCGCGCAAGCGGCGCTCATCAATGCGCGAATCGCCTCGGTGGCGTTTCACGCAGCAGAGAGTGACGCAGTCAATGCGGCTGCTGCTGTCGCTCAACTCTTGGCGCAAGTTCAGGGCGCGGGCGCCGACATCGGCGCGCTCGGCGAAGCGCGAGGGTTCCGTTTAAGCGCAATCGACAATGCGAAGAACGCGTTCGACCGATTTGCGAGTGGATTGGGGGGAACTCAGAGCGGTTCGAACATCGTGCAGGGCGGTGGAGGGAGCGGAGCCAGCACGGTCCGCGAGTTTGCAGACGCTGCGATTGCAGACGCTGGCTTCTCGCGCGGATCTGCGAATGCTGCTCAGGATGGTTCGGATGGCGCTGAGCACTTTCGCGGGATTGCATTCGACCGGCTGAGTACGGCGATCTTGCGACAATTGGATGTACTTGGCGCAGCCGAGACCGTGGATACCAACGGCAGCAGCGTTTCAACTGCTGCCGCCAATGCGCGGGCATATCTCGCTGTTGTCAGCGAAGCGCGTGCAGGAATTGCCCAGATCTTTGCTGGTCGTCCGCTGCCCGCGATTGCTCACGGGCTCGAGACAGTTCTCGGTCACCTTGAGATCGCATCGCAGGCAGTTCTAGAGGCCAACGCGAATAGCGACCAAGCGGTTGCACTTGTAGCCGAGGCACGAGAAAGAGCGCAGGTCGCGGTCCTTGAGGCGACCCAGAATGCCGCGCTGTCTGCCGCTCAGGATGCGCTGGCCGCGCTCAACGCTGCCAATGAGGCCGACGCTGCAGCGGATGATGCGCAGTCCGGAATGGCGAAGTTGGATCTTGCGATCGAGGCGATGCTTGCGGCACAGGACCAAGAGAGTGCGGCACTTGCAGCAAAGATTGCAGCAGAGAGTTTTCGCCAGATCGCAGAGTTCAACCAGGCGGAGGCGCAGGCGCAGATCGATCTTCACAATGGCGCCGCTGGGATTGCGCACGATGCCCGGATTACCGCTGGCACGGATCTGCTTGCGGCGCTCGGGCACCTCGACGATGCCATCCTCAACAGTGGTCTGACGACCGCGCAGATGGAGGCGTGCCTCGCGGCCCTGGGTCAGTCCATTCCGAACGAGGATGCCGCCAACGCGGCGGCGATCGCGGCTCGCGGATTCGCCGACCTGACTGGGGTGAATGCGGGCGCTGCGCGTCAGTCGGCTGATGATGCCGCGGTTGCAGCAGGGGCCGCGGCCGCACAAGTGCAAGTCGAATCGGCAGGCGATGTGCTTGGTGGGTATCTGGCGCGGCTTGCCGATATTCGTGCGGCAATTCAATCGGCCGCTGACAGTGCAAGTGCAGCCGCGAGTGCGGCCTCTGGAGCAGGAATTGCCGCAGGTGTCGCTCAGACGAACGGAAATGAATTCGCGGCTCAGTTTGGGGGGCAGGCAGACGGCATCGACGTAGCAGCCGCGGCGCTCCACGCGGTGGATCGCGCGATCGCGCTCGCAACGGATGCAAGCGATTATTTGCAGGCAGCAAGTGCTGCACATACAGCAGCACAAGGTGCCCTCGCTGCTGTCACCGCACCCAATGGCGCGGCGCTTGATTTTTCAGCAACAACACAGTCGGCTATCGATGCTGGAAACGATGCTGGATTTGCAGACTCAGCCGCAATCGAAGCGGCACGCCTCGCCGCAGTCGCCGACGCAGAGGCGGGCACGGCTGAAGCGGCGGTGGGCGCGCTTGGTGAAGCCATCGCGGCCAAGAGTGCGAGAAACAGCGCACAGGCGCTCGCTTCAAGTGCACAGAGCGACGGCAGCGCTGCCAATTCCACGCTTGACCAGTTTGACGCGACCTCCCTTCATGCTGTTGGTCAGCGTGATTCCGCGCAGGGCTCTGCAGCTGATGCAGGGATTGCTGAAGGCGCAATCGGCGACGTAATCGTCGAACTCGACGCTCAGTTGGCGACGATGCTCAACGCGCTCAACAGTGAGGACCTTGCAGCCGCGACCGCACTCCGCGACGCCCTCAACGCGTCCGATCTTGAGCAGCGCGCAAGCACTGCAGTCACGGCTGCGAATGCCGCGAAAGCGAGTTCGAGGACGGCAGCCGACGCTGCGGCAGTCGATGCGACATCAGGTCACGTGCTCGTTGGCAATGCATCCGACTTTGCAGGAGTGGCGTCCGTTGCATCCTCCGATGCAACCGTTGCCGCGAATCTCAGTTTGAGTCACGCGAATCTCGCCGGCGGATTTTCGACTGCCTCTGGAAATTTCGCAGCGGCGGCAATCACCGGCTTGTCAACTGCAGCGGCAAGCGTGAACCAGATTGCCAGTGCTGCTGCGGCCTTCGCAGACGCGGCGAACACAGCGAGTGGTGAAGCCAACGGAGTCGCCTCGTCGGCCGCTGGAATGGTCAGCGCGCTCCAGGTCCGACTTGACGCAACAAACCCTGGCGCCATCGATCTTGCGGCTCAGCTCGCCGAGATCGCTGCGCTCCAAGCAGAAACCTCAGCGAGCGCAGTGCAGGCGGCATACACCCGCGGAGAAGGCGAAGCCGCAGCTTCGGGCGAGGCTGTGCAGACGCTGTTTCACAAGATTGAGACCTTTCAGCATGCGGCAAGTGTCGCATCCGCGCGCGATGCGATTGTGATCAATGCATCCCAAGTGGATGCGGCGATCAGCGCGCATGACGCTGCGCTTGCAGGCGCGCTTGGCGAAAAAACATTCGCGAGCGATGCTCGCGACCAGACGATGTTGCACCGCAACACGGCAGAAAACGAAAGCATGCTTGCGATTTCAAACTTCGACAACGGCGTGGCCTTCTGGCAGTCAGGCGATACGAGTTCCGCAAGAGGATTGCTCACTCTCACAGTAAACAATTCTGGTTCCGCGGAGGTTGCTTCCCAGCTCGCGTTTGGAGCCAGCCTTGAGGTCGGGCAGCATGCGACTGCAGCGAATGGATTTGCATCGACGTCCTCGACCCAAGCGCAGATCGCTTCGACAAACCTGAGCGAGGCATCGACCTCACAGGCTGGAATGAACACCGCCCTTGGAAACGCTCAACAAGAAGCATCGTCCGCAGGATCTGCTGCACAACTTTCGCAGAACGGAGCGACCCAGGCTGATACCGCACTTGCGCAGTCGTTCGCTGATCGCGCACTTGCTCTCAGCATCGCTGCCCTCGAGCGTGCACAAGAAGCACTCGCCGCACGTGATCAGGCGAACGGGCGTTTGGCGCTCGCAAGTTCAGCCGAACAACAGGCTGGATTCTCCGAGACTGGCTTCGTTGCCACATCGGTTCAAGGCATCCTGACGGAGGCCAACAACTTCGCGAATTCGGCCGACGCGTTTGCGGATTTGGCAGCACTCCACGGAAACCTCGCGAATGCCGCGATCGGTTCATTCACCGCCGAGTCCGACTCGATCGCCTTCCGGCTCGACGCGGACTTCGCACTCTCAAATGCGAACTTTGCTCACGGACTCGCAGCGAGTGCCGTGGACAATCACAATCTCGCGCTGGGCAATGTCACCGAACTTTTCGCAGCGGCTGGTGTATCGCTCCAGTCGACGCAGGCTGCACACGATCAGGCGATCAGCTTCAGCGATGCGACTCACACGTTCTACTTGACTGCGCTCGGTGGAACTGATGTTGCACTCAACGCAAATTCAGCTGATTCGAGCGCAACCCAAAGCCAACAGCATTCGGCCCAAGCCAACGGGTTTGCCGTCGAGACACGCGGCTACGCCGATCAGGCTTTGGAGCAGGCCAACATCTCGAACCAGGCTGCAGTCGACTACGCGAATGCAACTGGCGCGGCGGACGCGGCAGCCCTCGCGGCAGGGACAGCCCACGCGGGTGCTTCGGACGCAGCAACACAGGCTGCGGCATTCGCTTCGGCAGCGCAGAACTTCGCTGCCCTCATCGCGACGACCTCCGCAGCATCTGCCGAGAGCCTTGCGATTGCTGCGCGTAACAACGCAGCGATCCAGAGGGATGGTGCCTTTACATCACAGCAGGCGGCTCAGGCGTCCGCGAACTCGGCTCGCTCGATGGGTGACTTCCTCGTCTTTACTCGCACGGCTGAGATCGCAGCAGACACGGTCGCGCGGGCGGTTTCGGCTGAAACTCTCGCAACGGCCGCGATCGCGGCCGCCGCGCAGGCTCGGACTGACGCCAACGCTGCGCTCGCGCTCGTGCCTCCACCCGTGAATTGACGGTCGTGCCCGCCTCGCATGAAAGGGCGATCGATGGTGTTCGGGTGGCCTCCACCGGAAAACGGACTGCCGCGTCTGCGTGACCTTGGGCGGCACGAAATCCTCCTCGCCGCCATAATGCCATCGTGAAGCGGGCTGCAAATTTCTCGTGGGTAGCGTTCGCCGTGGGATTCGCCTCGACGCTCTTGTTGGCGACCCTTGCGTGGCTTGGTGTCTTTGAGAATCTCGAACTCCGGTCGGTTGACTGGCGGTATCGACACGCGCGTTCCGACCCCCAGCCGCTCTCTCCCGAAGTCGCGCTCGTTGTGATCGACAACGAGTCGCTTGAGGCGTTTGGGCGATGGCCGTGGCCTCGCCATCAGTTCGCGACCGCGCTCGGCGAACTCAAGCGCGCAGGTGCGAAAACGGTTGCGCTCGACCTCTTGTTGAGCGAGCGCGATCCGACAACTGGTGGTGACGTCGCGCTTGCGCGTGCGATGGCTGACTTTCGAACAGTGCTGGGGATTGACATTGCAAGCCAGACTGCCCTTGGAGCAGAGTGGCGCACGCCTGAAGGCAAGAAGGATCTCGCCGCGATCATCGAGGTGCTCTCCTCCCACATCGATATGTCCTCGCTTGAGGCCGCGAATCAAGCGAACTTGAAGGGCGCTCGCCGCGTGTCGTTCCTTGAAGAACCGCTCTGGTTCAAGGGAATTGCCGTGTGGTCGCTTCTCTGGAAGGAGGCGGAGCGCGGCCCGATCCCCAATCTTGACGAGTTGATTTTCAAACTGCGCGGAGGGAACGAGTCAAGCGAATTTCCCGAACGGGACCTGATCGAGGAACTCCTCGAGCGCGCACAGAGTTGGCGAATGGTTCAAGAAGAGATGGTGCGTGCGGGTTCGCACTCGGATCTGATCGGTGGGCACGATCATGACCCGCCGATCCCAGAGCTTGCAGAGGCTGCGGCGGGCATCGGCGTTGTTACCAACGAAATCAAACACAACGATGTAGACGGAGCGAAGCGGCGAACTGGCACGGCGTGGACCGTGCCGGGTGGTACTTGCCACCAGTTTGGTCTCGTTGCCGCAGCGACCCATCTCGGGATCGAGCCTGACAGTTTCGGCGTGAGCGACGACCGCCTTCAACTTGGGTCGACCGTGATCCCACTCCGCCGCGGAGTCATGATCCTGGATTGGCCGACGTCAACATTCGGCGAGGGTTTTGCGAAGTGGAGCCAAGAAGGGATGACTGGATCGGAGCGCGCGGTCGTCTCGATCGGCGAGTTGATCAACCTCGGGCTTGACGTCGAGCAACAACGCGAGAACGAGGTGCTGCGGGATCAAGCGCGCGCTGCGGTCTCCGCGAAGGCACCGAGTCTGTCCACTCCTGAGTTCGCAGCGAAGTCAGCAGGGGAGTTCGCAGAATTGCTCGATAGTGCTCGGATGAACGACGAACTTTCGCCCGAAGCAGCACCCGAGGCAGAGGAGTTCCTGAAACTCTTCGAAGAGGTGCAGCGCGGCGCAGCTGACATCGCCGCGCGGTCTGCGGAGATGCAGACGAAGTTCAAAGGCAAACTCGTTTTTGTCGGCTGGACCGCGACGGGTGCGCTTGCTGATTTTGTGCCGAGCCCATATGACCCAAAGACTCCGGGAGTCTTCGTCCATGCGGTCGCGGCTGACATGGTGATTGGCGGTCATTCGCGGCAGCCAACTCCGGGATGGGCTGAGCCCGCTTCGATACTGCTGCTCGGTGGGCTTGCCGCTTTGTGCGCCGCGCGGTTTGGTACTGGACTGAGCGCGACCGCGGCGATCGGGCTGTTGGGCATTTGGCTCTGGACTGCGGGTCGGATCGCATTTAATGACTGGCATGCCATCGTTCCACTGGTGGCGCCGGCGCTCGCACCCATTGTCGCATGGGCGAACGGCACGGCTGCGGTTGCAGTGCTCGCTTCGCGTGACAGAGCGCGAATCAAGCGGCAGTTTGCCGCGCGGGTCTCGCCGCAACTCGTGGCCAAATTGTCGAACGATCCACGCGCGCTCAGCGTGAGCGGGCAGGAGCGAGAAATCACGGTGATGTTTGGCGACCTTGCCGGATTCACCACGATTGCAGAGCAACTCGGTGGACCCGGAGTGGTGCGAACGCTCAATCTTTATCTCGGGCGGCTCTCTGCAGAACTCATCAAACGCGACGCGTACGTCAACAAGTTTCTCGGAGACGGCTTCATGGCATTCTGGTCCGCGTTCGGAGACGAACCTCGGCAGGAATCTCGCGCTGCCGAGAGCGCCGTCGCGTGCCAGGCGGTCATGAAAGAACTTGCCAAGAGCGCCGAGGCTGGAGGGGTTTCGGATGCGCCGAAGATTTCGGTTCGCTTGGGGATCGCAACGGGAATGGCAGTCGTCGGCGATTGTGGCGCTCCGCCGCACTTGAATGACTACACGGCTATCGGGGATGTCGTCAACCTGGCGTCTCGGTTGGAGAGCGCCAATAAACAATTCGGAACCGGAATTCTGATCGACGGCGCTACCCGCCGAGGCATTGAGGCGCAGGGAGGAAACCCGTCGATCAAACTGAGACCGCTTGGGCATGTGGTTGTCGTTGGTCAGACAACCCCAATCGAGGTCTGCGAAGTTGTTGGCGCGGATGCAGATGACGCGTGGATCGCAGCGACAGCCCGGGCAGTTGAACTTTTTCGAAGTCGCAAACTCGCAGAATCAGGAATCGCGTGGCGCGACTTCGAAGCGGCGCATGGACCGTCGAAACTCTCGGCGATGTACTTGAGCGCGATCGCGGCTGGAGATGGGTCTGACGATGGAGTGTTGAGGCTGCGTGCGAAGTGACGCGGCGTGCACGTTAGGTGCAGCGCGCGTTGTTACATCAACCGCTTCACCAGGATGGCTGTTCGATCGTCGTCCGTTCCAGATCGCTCTGTAAAGGCCAGCGCACAGCGATCAAGTTCTTGACGGATCACATCCGATGGCGCGTCCTTCAGGCGACGCACCACCTCAAACACACCCTTCTCGCCCCACTGGGTCTGATCTGGAGCGATTGCCTCGTAGTACCCGTCCGTGATGAGCACAAGAATGTCGCCAACGCCCAGTTGAATGCACCGTGTCGCTTCGTACGAGAATCCGGGAATCACAATCCCAAACGGTGGCGCGTCGCTCTCGATCTCTTCGAATGTGTCACTCGATCGGCGGTAGACAAAGACAGGTCCTTGCCCAGCGCTGAAACACTCAATGCATGCCTTCGCAAGATCGAGCGTGCCGAGCCAGCCCGTCACGAAACGGCCCGACGGAAGGTCCTCTCCAAGTTGCGCGTTGATTTCGCGAACGATGGAACCCAAAGACTGCCCGAGTCGTGCAGCGATGCGAAGCATTCCGCGAGTCTGCATCGATGAGAGGGCAGGACCCACTCCGTGGCCGGTCGCGTCAGCGATCAGGAAGAAGATGCGATCAGGCGCCTCGCCTTCCTTTGCGATCGTGTCGCCGAGAAGCCCGAAGACATCGAATGCGTCGCCTCCACACTCGTCCGCTGGAGTGTTGAACGCGGCGATGTCGAACGCAGGGTGTGCCGGTAGGGCTTTTGGGAACGAACTCTCCTGGATCTCTTTGGCAACCGAGACTTCCCGCTCAAGTTGCAACTTGTCCAAGTGATCCTGAATCAAATGTGCGCGTCGAAGCGCAATGCCTGCGTGCGCAGCAAGGCCCATTCCTATCAATTCATCATTGGTGTCGAAGGATCCTTTCTTCGCATTGAGAACCTGCGCGACGCCCACGAGGTCTCCGGCGTGGTCCACAAGCGGAATCGCAAGAATCGACTTCGTCTGAAAGCCGGTGCGCTTGTCGACGTCGCGATTGAATCGGCTGTCCGCGTACGCGTCCGGAATATTGATGATGACCTTTGTCGTCGCGCATGCGCCCGCTATGCCAGCGGTTGCTGGGAACCGAATAGAGTCAGTCTTGCCCGATCCAGCGCCATCAACCCCATGTGCGACGTGAATCACCAACTCATTCGTTTTCGCGTCGAATGTATAGACAGTCGCACGGTCGGCCGCGAGCAGGTCTCGAAGGGCGTCGATGATGACGCCCAAGACTGCAGGGAGGTCTGACGATTCGCCGAGTCGCTTGGCGATTTCAAGTAACTGTTCCAACGCATCGCTGCGCTGGTGCACCGGTGGGCGTGAATGACTGCCGTGACTCAGTTGCGCCTCGGTCATTTCTTGTCGAGTGGCGGGGGTGGGGGCTGCTGCGATGCTGCCGCTGAATCCTCGGTCATCTGGGGATAGAGCAGCGCTCGGTCGTGGCAGAGGAGGATGAGGTCGTCTGCCCCATCGCCGGTCACATCATCGATGATGGCCTGGCTGGGTTCGAATTCTCTTGGTTCTCCACCTGAAAAGAGCCGACTCTCGAAGACTCGAAAGCTGAGCGCCGGAAGGAGGGTGTTGGACTGGCTGATCCCCAAGACATCGAGCATCTGTTTGCCTGCATCGAGTACCACGAGGTCGGGCATTCCATCTCGGTTGAGGTCTCCGACGCCAAGTTCGTGCGGAACCCGCCCGACATCGTCGGTCCGCCAGGACGAGAGTTCTTCCAGTTTTTCTCGAGTCCCGCTGAAACGCATCACGCCAAACCCATCGCCACCGACGAGCAAGAGCCCTTGATCCTTCCCGCCAGTGAATGCGCCCGCCGCGAGGGAGTTGAACTTGAATCCCTTGACATCGAATTCGTCAGCCTGCTTCCACTTCTTCGC
>CAYHHO010000111.1:0-9570 GCA_964356445.1 uncultured Singulisphaera sp.
CTCTCGTAGGAGGCCTAGTTGGCCGTGTCGCGCGCGCGAATGATCGAGCGCTTCCTCTCGCAGCCGTTTTATGTCGGCGAAGTCTTCACCGGGCTCCCCGGCGTCACCTGCTCGCTCGAGGACACGATCGACAGCTTTGAACGACTCTGCAATGGCGAAGGTGATGATCTTCCTGAGAGCGCGTTCATGTATGTCGGCAATCTTGAAGACGCCCGCAAGAAGGCGCAAAAGATGGCTGCGTCGGTCTGAGCGAGTTTCCTCGAGCGATTCAATTCGAATGTGGGCGGCGGCGGCGCGGCCATGCAATCAGCGGTGCAAGGCCTATCAGTGATCCCACGCTGGCTTTTGCCATGTCGTGGTCTTGCCGTCGGCATCGAAGAAAACAACCCACACGCGGTCAGACGGCGGCTGATCCTGAAACATTGCGTCGGTCGCGAACGTCGAAAGGTTGTCGCCGTACTGCCAGTGCGCTGGCACGTCGACTTGGCCGCTCTTTGAAAGTTGCGCCCGCGCCTTCGACGAAGGCTCGCCAAGCAGCGCGACAACTTCAGACTCAGTCATTCCCTTGCGCATCTGTTCAAACTTTCCGGCCGCGGGGATCTGGCAGCCAGCGAGGACGAGAACCATGAACAGTGCCACTCGGGGGATCATTGCTGCAAGGTATCCCCACACGCGCCCCCCTGTTGACGGGCAATTGTGCTCATGGGCGCGCACACATTTGCCGGCAATAAGGAGGGGAGGTGCGCCGCGCACCTATCGCCCCGCCTGATTTTCTTGCACAATGGACACATGATTGAGACAACGAAGCAGATTGTGGATTGTCTGACTCGGAGATTTGGCGAGAAGGAACACGAGCGCATCGAGCGCGGAGTCGCACAGGTGAACGCTCGCTGGCAGTCGGTGGATGGAAGCGAGGAAGAGTTCATCAAGTTTTGTGTAGGCCAATTCGTTGCGACGGGATCAGACCTCGTTCGGCTCCTTGCGCGTGTCGAAGGAGCGCTCGAGCAGATCAACGGCCACTTGTACGAAATGCACCGAACCCTACGCCGCCACAGCGATCTTGCGGGCGACGATTTTCCAGGTGTCGATGACATGCTGGCAACGTTTGATCCGGCGCCAGATCTCTCCGAGCAGTTCTATCGGCAGAAGCTGGCATTTGTAGCACTGCTCAACTTTGAACGCGCGACGCTCGATTGCATGCTGCGCGATGGTGGCAAGTGGGACGTCGATCGATGGGCTTCGGTGCGGGTGGCGCAGGCTTTCGGTGCGCGCATACCGAAGGAACTCGCAGAGCGAGCACGCAAGGTGGGACATGAATCCAGCCAGTGGGTTTCGCAGTTTCACATCCCAGTGGGGCGGCTCGTTGATTCGACAGGAGGTCACTGGTTCAAGGAAGACCGTGCCCTCCTCACGCATTGGCTCGTGCGCGAAGAGATCAAGGCGCAGTACAACGACAAGGCTGGATTGCCCCGTCAGCGCGCACTCGCGGGTGTTTTGGCGCGCGCGATCGACGGAGGCGTGCCGCTGGCGATCATGAATCGCACTGCGACAGGCGATTGGAATTCGAACGACAACACGCTCGGCGGGGTTCCGGTTGCGTCGGATGCAACGATGGGGCTTGCGCGATACGAGCGATGGATCGAACAGTTCAAGCTCGCGCGGGAGTTCGACGCACACCATCCAGAGCACCCGACCGCGATCGCGCGCAAGTTCGAACTCGCTCGTGAAATGCCCGAGAACGATGTGGAGCGGCTCTTGACGGAATTGCTCGATCACCCGATCCGCAAGGACCTTGCTGCTGCGCTCAGCAAGCGACTCGGACGAGACCTTGAGCCTTTCGACATTTACTTTGATGACATCGCAGAGGCTCGGTCGGGCTCGGCGCTCGACGCGGCTGTCACGAAAAAGTTTCCAGACGAGAAAGCGTTTGAGCGCGCGCTACCGCAGGTACTGCGCGGGCTTGGCTACTCTGCGACAGACTCGGATTTTCTCGGGTCTCGCATCAAGGTCGAGATTGCTCGCGGATCGGGTCATGCAATGCGGCCTCTGTTGCCCGAATATGGCGCGTGGCTTCGCACCAGCAGGCTTGCGGACCAACTGGGATGGGATGGCTTTGATACTGCGATGCACGAGCTCGGCCACAATCTCGAGCAACTCTGCTCGACGTATTTTGCGCCGCGACCAGCGCTTCGAAATGTTCCAAACACGGCGTGTACTGAGGCGTTTGCGTTCCTCTATCAGTCGCTGGGCAAGCGGGTGCTTGGAATCGAAGCGGCGGACGGCGAAGAGCGCGCTTTCGCGGTGGACACCGTGCAGACGATGCTTGCTGCGTGCCAAATTGCAGGACCGAGCCTGCTCGAACTGCATGTCTGGCGCTGGCTGTATGCCAACAAAGACGCGGATGCTGGAGCGCTGCGCAAGGAAGTGCTGGCGATCGCGGATCGGCTGTGGACACGGTTCTATCAGCGCGACTTTGGCGCGGATCCCTACAGACTCCTCGCTGCGTATCAGCACATGATCGGACATCCGCTTTACCTTGCGGACTACACGCTCGGACATGTGATGAGCCACCAGATCCGATCGTTCATGCGCCAGAAGGACATCGCGGCAGAGACCAAGCGAATCACGTCGATTGGGCGGTTGACGCCGCACTTGTGGATGCAGCGAGCAGTTGGTGACGGCGTCTCAATTGCGCCGCTCGCAAGCGACACGGCGAACGCACTCGGCGCACTCGCCAGCGCGTAATCCGTTTCAGCGCCCCCACAGACCACCTGTTACCTGCCCCCTGTCTACGGGCAAATGTGGTCGCGCCTACGTGCAGATTTGCCCGTAAACAGGGGGGTGAAATGGCAAGCGTGCGGCTACGGAGTCCTCACAACTCGGAATCCGAGAAGGTTGCTGCTGTAGGACGGGTAATTGTGGACGCGCCTAGAAGAGCGGCATCCGTCGGAGGAGTCGTAGAACCAAGCCCCTCCGCGAAAGCCGCGGGTCGCGCTCGTCGCAGATCCTTGCGGGTCGATCGCCGGGGCGCTGGAGTAAGCGCCGTGCCGGTCGCTCACCCACTCCCACACATTGCCGCTCATGTCATGCAGACCGAAACCATTGCCCGCCTTTTGGCCGACCGAGTGGGTCTGTCCCAAAGCATTGGCGTTGTACCACGCGATCTGCACGAGTTGGCTGTCATCATTGGTGCCATTGGGGTGCCCCGGCATCGAGTGAAACGCCGTGGTCGTGCCTGCGCGGTATGCGTATTCCCACTCCGCTTCGGTCGGGAGCCTCATGCCCGTCGCCGTGAGGAATCCTTGAATCGTGTTCCAACTCACCTGTTCCACCGGGCGAGTGGGAGAGTCAGCGTAACTCGCGTGGTACGCCGGATTGCTTCCCATTCGAGCCTGCCACTGCCCCTGAGTCACTTCGAAGCGACCGAGGTAATACGGTTGCGTGATCGTCACCTGGTGGATCGGGTTCTCATTGCTCGTGCAGGGATAGAGCTGCGAAGCGCTACATCCCATTGCGAAATCGCCCGGCGGGACGAGAACAAGTTGGATCTGTGTCGCCGTGTCCTTCACGCGCCACGGCAAGCCAGTCGCGACCATTCGCTGCCGAACTGCGGCATCTGTGACAACCGTGGCATTAGGCGCCCATTCGAGCACGGTCGCCCAGCCAGGGGCCGGCGGTGGACATTCTCCCCATTGGGTGAGGACCATCGCAAGATCCGTGCCGTTCGCCATTCCGTCGCCATCGATGTCTCCTTCACAGGTGCTTGGCGGGCAGGAACCCCAAGAGGTCAAGACCTTCGCCAGATCTGCGCCGTCCACAATGCCACTGCCGTCGATGTCGGCTTCGCACGGGCTCTGCGCGAATGTGAGTGACGATGCGAAGAATGCGAACGCGACGGCGCCAACCGAGAGAACGAGTTGAAATTGTTTCATGGTGACTTTCTAGAAGTTGATCGGCGCAGGAGTGGTGCGCAGAAGTGGAGTTTGTTATGGAGTGCGGGCGACGCGGAAGCCAATGAACTGATTGAACTCGTATGGAGGTAGTGAACTGCGGCCCGACGCACGGCAGATATTGGAGTAATTGCTCCAACCGCCGCCTCGGACCACTCGACTTGTGCCATTCACGGGACCTTGTGGGTTGGTCACAGGGCTATCCGATGGATAGTACTCCCACCAGTCCTTTGCCAACTCCCAAACATTCCCAAGTGTGTCATAGATGCCAAAGGCGTTGGGCAACTTCGCCCCGACTGGTTTCGTCCCATCGGGCGAATTGTTTTCCCAATACCACCCCAGTGTCGCCAGCGTGTTGTCGTCGGTGCTGCCGTTGTAAAACGGGGTCGTCGTCCCTGCCCTGCAGGCGTATTCCCACTCGGCTTCTGTGGGAAGTCGCAGTGAATTCTGGTTCAAGAAAACCTGAACCATGTCCCACGAAACTCTCTCGACGGGGTTGTTGGGCTGCCCACCGTAGAAGCTCGGGTTCGTTCCGATCTCAGTCTGCCACTGGACCTGAGTCACCTCCGTCTTGCCGATGTAAAAAGCATTGGTCAGCGTCACTTGATGAACAGGCTGCTCGTGGCCAGCGCACCCAAAGAGAATCGACCCTTGGTTGCATCCCATCGTGAAGCTCCCAGGCGGAATCAGCAGCATCTCTATGTTGCTGGCATTGTCACGAACGCGCCATGGCAAGCCAGTTGCAATGATCGCACCACGAAGCGAAGCATTGGTGACGACGGCCGGGTCTGGCAGGAACTGAATCAATGTTGCCCAAGCTGGAATCTCACACGATCTGCCACCGAAGGGTGTCGGCCCCCAATGAAAAAGGATTCTGGCGAGGTCGCCGCCGCCAACGACGCCGTCTCCGTCGAGATCCGCAATCGATTCGGGGTTTCCCCACGCGCTCAGCAGGACCGCAAGATCCTGCGCCTCGACACTTCCATCGAGGCCGAAGTCGCCGACTGCATACTCGCACGAGTCTGGGTAGCAGTTCCGGTTTTCGTCGTCTTCGGTCTGATTGATGAGGATGTCGCAGCGGTCGAGCACGCCGTTCGCGTTGCAGTCATGGTCAAGCCCCGATGCGATGTCGCATGAATCGGGGATCAGGTTTCCATTGCAGTCAGGCACGCTGCCATGCGCCAACTCCCAGTCGTCTGGAAGACCGTTGCCATTGCAGTCTTCGCATGAATCGGGAATGCCGTCTGCGTCCACATCATTCGACGTACCGCTTGCAATGTCGCAACTGTCTGGAATCGTGTTGGCGTTGCAGTCCTGCGCCGTTCCACGAGCAATATCGCAACTGTCGGGAATCGTGTTGGCGTTGCAATCCTGCGCAGTGCCCGCGGCAATGTCGCAACTGTCGGGAATGGCGTTCGCATTGCAATCTGGCGCGCCGCCTATGAGATCGCACGAATCTGGCACACCGTTGCCGTTGCAATCGGGCGCACCACGCGCGATGTCGCAAGAATCTGGCACAGCATTGCCGTTACAGTCAGTTGCGAACCCCTGTGCGATGTCCCAGTCATCTGGGAGGTCATTGCTATTGCAATCGGGCTCGCATGAATCGGGGATACCGTCCGAATCGACATCGGTCGACACACCCGACGCAATGTCGCACGAATCAGGAACGAGGTTCTCATTGCAGTCCTGCTCGGTGCCGACCGCAAGGTCGCAATCGTCCCGCGCACCATTGGAATTGCAATCCAGCGAGATCGTCACCGTCGCTTCGACAACACTCGACCCATTCGTGCACTCCGTTGCGCTGACGGCCGGGCTCCCCGCTAGGCTGACTGCCATGTTTCCCGAGGGCGATGCAGCCACAAGCCCATTCCACTGCTTTGCTGAAAGAGTGATCATGACGACATTCGGCGTTGCAGGGCAGTCATGCGCACCGAATTGAAAGAGCTGCGGTGCGATCATCGAGCCCGCAAGCCAAAGCGCTGCGGTCTCGGTCGTGAGTTTCAAGTCCCCGACCGCGCGAACAGTCAGCCGCACGGGCCATGAGGTTTGACGGACTCCCATCAGTGTCCCTGAAGCGGTCACCCCCCAACCGAACGCACCCATGTTGCCAGTCGACAGCGTCTGCGAGTTCTCGCATGCGTCTCCTGTTCCGTTCATGTCACAATCTGCTTGGTCTTCGTTTGCGACCATAGGACAATTGTCAATCCCATCCGGAAAGCCGTCGCCATCGCCGTCGGAGTCCTGGGCAAGTGCCGGAGTTGTCAGATCCGCCGCCACCACGACCAGCGCCGTCAAGATCGTAAACCACACCCGAGATTGACCTGCCATGTTGTGCTCCGTCGGAATCCGCACCGAACAGGTGCAAAGTACCCCCGCCACACCCGAAGTCCACCGTTGACCCCTTGAAATGGTGGGTTAGTGTCGAAAAACGACACGATCCCACCATTCCAAGGGGGGAGCGCGAAGTTTCGGCGCGAAACCTGGACTACGCCAACCCAGCTCTACCGTGTCAGAGTGAAGGTCGGCTCGCGCTCGAAGGACACCGACCACTCCACCCTCGCTGTCTTGGCGCACGTCCAAGGCGGCGTAGTCACGCCATCTCAGGCTCGGCGGCTCGGGTACTCGTGGCGACGACTCGACACACTTGCAAAGAGACGCACGATCGTGCCTCTACTCGGTCAGTGGGTCGTGCAGTCCTGCGTTACCGTGCCTCACATCGCAGTCGCGCATGCGCTCACGCTCAGGCTCGGGTCAGCGGCGATCATCACCGGCGCTGCGGCGGCCCAGTGCCTAGGCGCATCGGGAGATTGGCCGGATCGGTTTGGCGTTGCTCAGCCCATCGCGTACCTGCCTGCCGGAAGCCATCGCATCTTCGCAGGTGTCCAATTGCTCCGCTGCGAGATGGACGGTGAGATCGTCACCCGCGGCAAGCTCAGGATTGCGGATTGGACGACCGCGCTGCTCGACTGCATCGACTTGGCCGATGACGCCCGGCGCGAGTCACTCGTCGATCATCTCCTGCAGAAGCGCTGGCTGCAACGAGATCGAATCGATGAACGGGTCGCCGCCCGCCGCCGGGGTCGCCAGGGGCGGCGAGCAACACCTGCGCAGGTCGCTGCAAAGCGGCAAGCAGCGGACGGAACTGAGTCAGTCGCAGAGCGGCTGCTGAAGCGCCTGCTCCGTGACGCTGGACTGCGCCGTGGCGGCAGACTGGGATGGGTTGCGAATCACGTTGTACAGATTCGGGACGGTGGATGGGCGTCGGGCAGTCGTGGAATTCATGGAATTCAGGGAATTCATGGAATTCATGGAATTCACCGCGCACCTCGTGGATCCAGTGCGGATTCGCGTAGCGGAGAACGGCTGAGGAGCGCACGCATCGACTTCGCGTGGTCCGACTGCCAATTGGCGATCGAAGTGGATGGGCGCGCGTATCACTCGGACGATGACGCGTTCGAGCATGACCGCGAACGGCGCAACGACTTGGAAGGCGCTGACGCACACGCCAGACTCGGTTGTTCACCGAATCAACACCGCGCTCGCGCAGCGGCGTTCGAAAAGGCCTTGGAATGGTGGGTTAGTGTCGAAAAACGACACGATCCCACCATTTCAAGAGGGTGTCGCGAGCGCGCGGCGAGCGGAGCGCTCGAGGCGTCCGCCTACGCGCTAAAACTCGACCCGCAACCGCAACTCGTCGTCGCGTTGGGATTGTTGAACACGAATCCGCGGCCCATGATCTCGTTCTTGAAGTCGATCGTCGTGCCATTGAGATAGAGGAACGACTTCGGGTCGCACACAACGCGCACTGTGAACGGGTCGCCAGCCCCATCCGCGACAGCGACGCTACCTGCGCCCTCTTGTGAAGCGTCCTCTTGTGAAGCGCCCTCTTGTGAAGCGTCCTCTTGTGAAGCGCCCTCTTGGGCAGCGACTTTGGGCTTGCGCCGATTGAACGAATACGCCCAACACTCGTCCGAATCCTTCTGTACCTCAGTCAAGTCCAGGATGTACGAGAACCCCGAACATCCCCCGCCCTTCACGCCAACGCGCAGGCAGATCTTTGCAGCGTCGAGCCCCTGCTGCTGAATGATGGTGTCGATCTCTCGGGCGGCTGTTTCGGTCACGGTCAGGGACATCAAGAACTCCTTGTGGTTGCGGATACGGTTTCGGTTTCAGTCATCGCCGACTTCTTCTTCCAATCTTCGATCGCACTTCGGATCGAATCCTCTGCAAGCACGCTGCAGTGGATCTTCACTGGCGGAAGGCTAAGTTCCTCGACGATCTGCGTGTTGCGGATGGTCAACGCTTCATCAACGGTCTTTCCCTTGATCCACTCCGTGGCCAAGGATGAACTGGCAATCGCCGATCCGCATCCGAAGCACTTGAATTTCGCGTCTTCGATGACGCCTTGATCGCTCACCCTGATCTGAAGTTGCATGACATCGCCGCACTCGGGGGCACCGACGATGCCGATACCGATGTCGCGCCGCGCTGCGACTTCCTTCGATGTGCCGAATGCCCCCACATTGCGTGGGTTCTCGTAGTGCTCAATGACTTTTGTGCTGTATGCCATAGGTGCTCTTTCTTACTTAGTGCGCCTGCCAGACAATCTTTGACAGGTCGATTCCTTCCTTGTGCAAATCGTAGAGCGGACTCAGCCGCCTCAAGTGATTCACCGCTGTTTCAATCATCTCGATCGCCGAGTCAATCTCGGCGTCGGTCGTCCAGCGACCAAGCGAAAGTCTCAGCGACGAATGCGCCAAGTCATCGCCGATTCCGAGGCTCTTCAAGACATAAGACGGCTCGAGGCTCGCGCTGGTGCACGCAGACCCAGACGAGCAGGCGATCTCGCGCACTCCCATCATGAGACTCTCGCCCTCAACGAATCCAAACGAAATGTTGGTGATGTTGGGAACGCGCTTCGTCTGGTGACCGTTGACAACGGTCACTTCAATTCGCTTGACTAATTCAGTCTCGAGGCGAGTGCGCATGGCGAGCAGCCTGATTCCCTCGGACTCCATGCCCGCCTGACACAACTCGCACGCCTTGCCAAAGCCCACGATTCCGCTGACATTTTGCGTCCCAGAGCGCATGCCGCGCTCCTGTCCACCACCGTCGAGTAGCGCTTCGAGGCGAACCCGAGGCTTACGCCTTCGCACGTACAGCGCGCCGACGCCCTTTGGTCCGTAGATCTTGTGGCCGCTCCAAGAGAGCAGGTCGATATTGTCGGTCTCGACGTTGGTCGGCATTTTCCCAATCCACTGCGTCGCGTCGGTGTGGAAGATGACTTCCTTCTCATGGCAGAGTTTTCCGATAGCCGGGACATCATTGATCGTGCCAAGTTCGTTGTTGACCCACATGATCGACACCAAGATTGTGTCGGGTCGTAGCGCCGCCTTCACTAAATCGGCAGTGATGACACCATCCTTCGGCGGCTGGATGAAGGTCGCTTCGAACCCTTCGCGCATCAGTCTGCGGATCGGATCGAGCACCGCCTTGTGCTCATGCGCAGCAGTCACGATGTGACCCCTGCCGGTCTGTCCCGCGCCCGCCCGCGCGTAGATTTCTGCAGCACCCTTGATGGCGAGGTTGTTCGACTCGGTCGATCCAGACGTGAAGA
>CAYHHO010000112.1:0-9516 GCA_964356445.1 uncultured Singulisphaera sp.
TTACGGAATCCGCTGGGAAACGGCAGGGAAAGGATCCGTCAGACAGAACCTAGCAGAGTACAAGTACATCCCGCCACCGTTGTTCGCAGACCCCCGTGTGATCACGAGATTCTCAAGGACAGTATCCGATGCCTCGAAAGTGTCGCACCGCAGAACACGCTTGTTGCCCAGTCCGTCGATCACCGTCGCAGGAGAACCGTCTGCGTGGGTCGCACCGCGAATCGTGACCGCCTTCCCCATCGTGTTCAGTGTTGCAACGGGCGCGTACGTCCCCGCAGCAATCAACACTACATCGCCGTTACCTGCGGCCGCGAGAGCAGCTTCAATGGTGGGGTACTCCGATGGCACCTGATGAATGCCGTCGCCGACAGAGCCGCACTTGTCGGGCCAGCCGTTCCCATCAGAATCCACGCAAGAGAATGTGAAGCAGTTGCCGCCTCCATCGATCCAAGAGGAACCGTAGATCTGTGGAAAGCTAGGCGCGGTGTTCCCGCAGAACACTGTGTTGGTCAGTGTGGGCGTAGAGGTGGCGGAGTACAGGAACATCCCGCCGCCGCCGCCGGGGGAGGAGGGGGCGGAAGTTGCTGCGTTGGCTTTGAACACGCAGTTTGTGATGGCGGGACTGGCGGAGTACAGGTACATCCCGCCGCCGACGCCGCCGCCAACGCCCCCGGAGTTGGTTGCTGTGTTGGCTTCGAACCAGCAATTCGTGATTGTGGGATTGGCGAAGTACAGGAACATCCCGCCGCCGCCGCCGGAGGAGGGGTTGGTCGCTGTGTTGGCTTTGAACACGCAGTTGGTGATGGTGGGAGTGGAGTAGCCGAGGAACATCCCGCCGCCATTACTCGCAGAGCCCCGTGTGATCACCAAGTTCTCGAAGACCGTATCGGACGCCTCAGAAAATTCGCACGTCAGAACACGCTTGTTGCCTAGTCCGTCGATCACCGTCGCAGGAGTCCCGTCTGGATGTATCGCACCGCGAATCGTGACCGCCTTCCCCATCGTGTTCAGGGTGGCCGTTGGCGCGTAGGTCCCCGCAGCGATCTCAATCACATCTCCATTACCTGCCGCCGCGAGAGCATCTTCAATCGTGGGGTACTCCGATGGCACCTGATGAATTCCGTCGCCTACAGAGCCGCACTTGTCGGGCCAGCCGTTGCCATCAGAGTCCACGCAGGAGAATGCGAAGCAGTTGTCGTCGCCGTCAATCCACGACAAACCGTAGATCTGGGGTGAGTTGGGCGCGGTGTTGCCACAGAACACTGTGCTGCTGAGGGTGGGGGTTGAGGTGGCGGATTCCAAGAACATCCCGCCGCCCCTAGTCGCCGTATTGGCTTTGAATACGCAGTTGCGGATAATGGGGTCGGCGGAGTACAGGAACATTCCTCCGCCATCGCCGGAGAAGGAGGAGGTCGCCGTATTGGCTTCGAGGACGCAGTTGGTGATGGTGGGACTTGCCCAAGACAGGGAGATCCCGCCGCCTCTGGTCGCTGTGTTCGCCTTGAACAAACAGCCGGTGATGATTGGGTTGGCGCCCGTCCGTCCGTAAATCCCGCCGCCACCAGAGGAAGAGGTGGATGTCGCTGTGTTCGACTCGAACACACAATTCGTGATCGTGGGATCGGCGTCTATCTCCAAGTACATTCCGCCGCCGGAGTAGGTTGCAATATTGGATTTCAACACGCAGTTGGTGATGGTGGGATTGGCGTCTGTCCCCACGTAGATCCCGCCGCCGTTGCCGAAGGGGGAGGCGGTTGCCCTGTTGGCTTCGAAAAGGCAGTTGGCGATGGTGGGACTTGCGGCCGTGGCCACGTACATTCCGCCGCCGCCGGCGGTCGCAATGTTGGCTTTGAAGACGCAATTGATGATGGTGGGATTGGCGGCTGTGCTCAAGTGCATGCCGCCGCCGCCGCCGGAGGAGGGGTTGGTCGCTGTATTGGCTTCAAACACGCAGTTGGTGATCGTGGGGTTGGCGTAACGCAGATGCATCCCGCCGCCGTTAGTCGCAAGTCCCCGCGTGATCACTAGATTCTCAAAGACGGTGTCCGTGCCCTCTGAATTGTCGCACTGCAGCACACGCTTGTTGCTCAGACCGTCAATCACCGTCGCAGGAGAACCGTCGGCGTTTGTCGCACCACGGATTGTGACCGTTTTCCCCATTGTGTTCAGTGTGGCGATTGGCGCGTAGGTCCCCGCAGCAATCTCAATCACATCTCCAGGACCTGCCGCCGCTAGAGCAGCTTCGATGGTGAGGTACTCCGACGGCACCTGATGAATGCCGTCACCGACAGAGTCGCACTTGTCGGGCCAGCCGTTCCCGTCCGAATCCACGCACGAGAATGCGAAGCAATTGTCGCCGCCGTCGATCCAAGAGGAACCGTAGATCTGTGGCGAGGTGGGCGCCGTGTTGCCGCAGAACACTGAGCTGGCGATAGTGGGATTGGCGGATGTGCCTAGCCACATCCCGCCGCCAAAGGTGGTCGCTGTGTTTGCCTCGAACACGCAGTTGGTGATGGTGGGACTTGCCCAAAACAGTGAGATCCCGCCGCCGGAGTTGGTCGCTGTGTTGGCCTCGAATACGCAGTTGGTGATGGTGGGGCTGGCGGAGCCCACGCTCATCCCCCCGCCCGTAGAGGCCGTGTTGCCTTCGAACACACAATCGGTGATGGTGAGGCTAGATGCGGACAGGCGCATCCCGCCGCCGGCGCTGGTCGCTGCGTTGGCTTTGAACACGCAGTTGGCGATGGTCGGACTGGCGCCGTACAGATACATCCCGCCGCCGTCGGTCTCCGAATACCCCCGCGTGATCAGCAGATTCTCGATGACGGTGCCAACACCCTCCGCGCTGTCACATGTTAGGACACGTTTGTTCCCCAGCCCGTCAAGCACCGTCGTCGGACTTCCGTCTGTGTTCGTCGCACCGCGAATCGTGACCGCCTTCCCCATCGTGTTCAGCGTGGTGGTCGGCGCGTAGGTCCCCGCGGCGATCAGGATGAGGTCGCCGTTTTGGCTGGCGTTGATGGCCGACTGGATGTCGGCGTAATCGCCGGGCACGTTGATAGTGGCTGCCGTCGTGCTTTGGCCCGTCGCGAACACGATGCTCAGTAGCCATGCGATCGCAATCGCAGGCGACCACCGACGACCTGCTCTGCAACTTGCGCGATGCGCGAACGACCGATTTTGCTCCACGCAAGGCTCCTGGAATGCGCAGTCCGTGCGAGTGACCCGAATGATCCCCTGGGACGTTCCCGGGCGACGACCAAAGCCTATCTCGGCTTGCGCTCAGCGCCAACAATCTTGTGGATTTCACGCGATCAACCAAGCGTTTTCTGTGGCTAATCCCTCAACTGCTCACCCGACCGACCCCACGCCTCACTTTTTTCAGCCCTCCCCAACCCATAGCATCATCCCCGCGTGTTCCAGCAAAGCAACTTCGGCAACTATTCCTCGTACGACTGGTTCTCCGACAGCTGGGTATTTCTCGGTCTCTTCATCCCCGGGGTTCTGATCGCGTACGCGATTTGGATCTTGGTCGACGGGAGCGCGCACATTCCCCCATTCAATCTTCGCAGGGGGCAGATCGAAGTGACCGGAACGACCGCGCAGATCTATGGGCTCACGATGCTCAGCACTGGTCTCGCTCTGCACTGTCACAGCTTCTGGGGACGGTTCAAGCGATTGTGGCAGCTCGCATGCTTTTCGGTTGGCTTTTCGGTTGGCTCTTCGGTCTCGCCGCCGTCGCGGGAGCGGTGACGCTGCTGGTCCGCATGGTCAAAGATCTATTGCCCTGACCGTCGCGGTATCTCGGCGGAGTGAATTCCTCGATGCCCAGTTGATTCATCACGCCAATCGACAGTTCGCAGGCAGAGCCCCGACCACCGAGGCCAGAACACGCTCCGCCGTTTCGATCGCATGCAGCGCATCGGCCAGCGACAGAGTTGTTGCATCTCCGGGGTAGCGGAATCGCCACGCGAACTCAGTCATCAGTGATGCACGGCGCATGACGTCTGCAAGGGATGGCTCGGATGTCCTCGGCCGCGCGAAGCAACCACCCGCGAACCTCGAGCGTGCGAAGGTCGGGCGCCTCAGCGCCCATAGATCAGCTGCCCCTCGCGCTGAATCGTCCAAGGTAGCGAGGCGACAACGCCGCCGCGGGCTGCGAACTCGCTCTCCTTGAACACCACCACATCCGCGCCACGTTCAAGCCCCCAGAGCACCTCGGCAGCAGCGCGCGAACTCGTCAGCGGCGGGGGAGCATCATCGCGGACGATCACGGCGAGGTCGATGTCGCTATCGGCATCGGCGTCGCCGCGCGCCTCGGATCCAAAGAGGTACACCCGCACCGGGCTGTACGCGTCCACGATGCGTCGGAGGATCTCGGGGAGGATGGCAGCGCTACCGGCAGTCACGGTGAAGATGGTAGGCGAGGCAGGCGCGCAGACCTCCCGCTGTACGCTGTCAATCCGCGTCATTCACCAACACTCACACTTGCCCGTCGGGGACCAGATCATGCGCACACTCGTCAATTCGACCGTCATTCTTCTTTCGATCGTCGCACTCCCCAGCATCGACTCGGCCGCGCAGGACACTGCGCCTGCGCCCGCATCCGCTGCACCCGCCGCGGCAACTGCGGCAACACCCAGCGAAAGCGGCTGGCCACGCGTTCTCACTGCGGGATCGAACACGATCACTGTCTATCCACCAACGCTTCAATCATGGGATGGCACCACCGTCACGGGCACATGCCCGATGAGCGTCGCGCAGACCGGCGGCAAGACGCAAAACTTCGGAACGATGTCGTTCACCGCATCGACCGAAGTGAACAAACTCAATCGCATGGTGACGCTTTCGCAGATCCAAGTCACGGGCGTCTCGCTGCCCGAGAACCCCGCACTGCAGAACACACTCCAGAGCGCAATCGGCGCGCAAGCTGGCACGAGAACTCTCGACGTCGCCCTCGATCGGCTCGAAGCCGCAGTCCCCACCATGAAGAGCGGTCCGAGCACGCCATCGGCACCACTTCGAAACAACCCGCCGGCACTTTCGATCGCGCAGACTCCAACGGTGCTCGTTCCAATCCAGGGCGATCCAGTCATGCAACCACTCGCTGGCACATCACTTCAGCGAGTCATCAACACGCCAATGCTTCTTGTGCAGGACAGCGCTGGCAATTACTGGCTGAAGATCGCCGATGGATGGATGACTGCGTCCTCGCTCAACGGTCCATGGACAGTTGGCACAGCAACCACCTCCGACCTTCAAGCCGCTGCATCGTGGGGGCAATCGCAGCCGCAGATCAACTTGCTTGCGCCGAGCGCGTCGACCACATCAGCCGCATCGACCTCGAACGCATCCACGCAGCAGTCCGCCTCCAACACCGCGCAGACTGTTTCGCTCTCAACGACCGTGCCCGCAATCGTCGTCTCAACTTCGGCAGCCGAAGTGCTCGTCGTCGACGGAGCGCCGCAGTGGACCGCCGCAGGTTCAAGCGGACTCCTCTACGTATCGAACACCAGCGCGAACATCTTTCAACTGCAGTCAAGCGGACAGATGTACGTCCTCGTGAGCGGCCGCTGGTTCAGCGCTCCCGCACTCGCAGGGCCATGGACATACTCGCCGCCCGATCAACTGCCCGGCGCGTTCATGATGATTCCATCCGACAGTCCCAAGGAAAACGTGCTCGCGTCGATCCCTGGATCGGCGCAGGCGCAGGAAGCAGTCATCGCGAATTCAATTCCGCAGATGGCGCGCGTCCCGCACACTCAGACCACTCCGGCGCCGGTTGTCATCGGGACATCGCCCGAGTTCAAGGCGATTCCTGACACGAGCATCAAGGTGCTCACGAACTGCGCCGACCCCGTCTTCGAAATCTCTGCGCACTCTTTCTACACCGTGCAGAACGGCGTGTGGTTCACCGCGTCGAGCATGACGGGTCCGTGGCTCGTCGCATCGTGGGTGCCGAGCTCGATCTATGCGATCCCGCCGTCGAGTCCGTACTACTACGTGACATATGTGCGCGTTTACAACTCGACGCCCGACTACGTGCTCGTCGGCTACACGCCTGGTTACTTCGGCGCGTACACGCAGGCCGGCGTCGTCGTGTACGGCACGGGCTATATGTATGTGCCGTACTGCAGTTCTGTGTGGGTTCCAGTGCCGATGACGTATGGCTGCGGCGCCGCGATGGTCTACAACCCGTGGGCTGGATGGGCAGTCGGCTTCGGCATGGGGATGGCTGTCGGTTGGGCGATCGGCGCGGACAGTTGGCACTGCGGTCCCTATCCATATTGGGGACCCTACTACGGTTGTTACGGCGCGCACGGCGCAGTCGCGTGGGGACCCGGTGGCTGGGCCGCGACGACGGGCAACTACTACTCGCACTACGGCAATACCACGACGATGAATCGTTACAGCGGTGGATACAACGCGTGGACCGGAAACGCGTGGTCATCGCACACCGCGACTGCGTACAACTCTGCAACCGGCGCGCGCGCTGCGGGGCAGACCGGTCACGTTGACAATGTCTACACAGGCAACTGGGCCGATGGAGCGCGCGGCGCGGGCTACAACCCCACGACTGGAAACTATGCAGCAGGCAAGGGAGGCGTTGCAGGTACGCCGAGTGGTGCAACGGTTGCGGCAGGCGCCGGAACGATCGGCAACACGAAGACCGGCAACAGCGTCTCGGCCGCAGGAGTGGCGACTGACAACGGCACATGGGGTGTTGCGCACGGCGACAACGGGACGGCGGTCGCAACCGGCAACGATGTCTACGGAGTCCACGACGGTCAGGCGTACAAGTACGACGACAGCACCGACTCGTGGCAGTCGCACTCGAATGGTTCTTGGAACAATTCGACGGACGCCAACACGAGCCAAGCACTCAACGATCAGCGCGCAGCGAACAGCAACGGCGACTTCCGTTCACAGAACGCGAGCCGCTGGCAATCGGGCGGAAGCGGATTCGGTGGCGGCAGCAACAACACGAACGCTAGCAATCGCAGCAGCGGTAGCAGCGGGGGCGGCGGCAACTGGGGCGGCGCCCAGCGCAGCGGCGGCGGTGGTGGAGGATTTCGCGGGCGGAGGTGAGTGCGGTTGCGAGCGCTCACGCGATCGCGACGATGCGTTGACCCTCACCTCATGCCAAGCGGATAATCGAGTGGTCTGTCTGCACCGCCGCGTAGGCAATCGCCGCTAGAACGTCTTCACGGATAAGCGGGGGATGGTCGGCGAGCACCTCTTCGACGGTCGCACCGTTGGCGAGCAGCGCGAGCACGTCCGACACTCGCATTCGCGTGCCACGGATACACGGGCGCCCGCCGCACTTGCCGGGCTCGATAGTGATTCGTTCCAGAAGCGCGGATGACATGGCTTCACGATAGCTCGGGAGTCGCCAGAGTCAGAAACGAACTCGGAAATGCCAGCCGCTGCTCAGCGTTCATTTGGGAGGCGGTTTCTCCCCCTAGAAGCGATCAAATCGCCTCGTCGTGCTCGATCCGCTCCGCCACCACGCGAAGCGCCAAGGCTTGCGCGTGCGCGCGCGCCTGCTCAAGCGTTGCGCCGTAGGCCATGGTGCCAGGAAGTGACGGGACCTCGGCGATCCAACGGCCGTCTGTCTCTCGCTCAAACTCGATGGTGTATTCCATGGTGAAGCCTGCAGAGTTCAGTCTATGGCGCGCGGGGTCCCGACCAACGCCAACCTGCGGAATTTCGTCATGGAAGGAGCGCGGCGAACTGTGGCAACTGCCGGCGATGCACCCGTGGAACCTCGAGGTCGCCCGAGAGGCCATGAGATGTGGGCGCTGATACTGCTCGGGCGCGATCACGCCGCCGATGCATGGAATCGCACGCCGACCGCGCGCGCCACACGCAGGATCGTGTCGAGGCTCGGATTGCCGTCCTTGCTGAGTGCCTTGTACAAGCTCTCTCGACTCAGCCCAGACTGCTTCGCCACTTTGCTCATACCGACCGCGCGTGCGATGTCGCCGAGCGCGCGCGCAATTCCGGGCGCATCATCGGGCGCCTCGACAAGCCACGCCTCGAGATAGGCTGCCACTTCCTTCGGGGTACGAAGTTGCTTGGCTACGTCGTACGTGACGGTTCGGGTGTGGCTCGACTTGCGCGAGGCCGACTTCGCCGCGGCTCGCTTCTTGGTGCTTGATCGAGGGGTGCGTGGCATGGTGGCTCGTTGGTACTTGGCTAGGGGAGGTTTCGTGCGAGTTCGATAGCGCGTTCGATGTCTCGGCGCTGGGTGGCCTTGTCGCCGCCAGCGAGGAGAACGATCAGTTCGCCGTTCCGCTCCGTGTAGTACACGCGGTAGCCGGGACCGATGTCGACCTTCATTTCCAACACGCCCTCGCGGAGGACGCGATGTGCGCCGGGATTGCCGTGTACCAGTCGATCCACTCGAACCTGGACTCTCGCGCGGGCAACGTGGTCCCGCAGGCCGTCGAGCCAGTCCCGGTAGACGGTCGTCATCCTGACGCGCATGATCCGAGTGTAGCCTATGGGATACGGATGTCAAGGCTGTCAAACAGTTTGTTTACGGCAGCGAAACCTGCGTCAGCGCGATGCTCCCGCCTCAGCGCGGAACGCCCGCGCTCGCAACTGCCGCTCGCGATGCGGTGATCTGCACATTCGTCGTCCATACCGGCGGCTCTGTTGCAGACGTCGGTCGCCGCACCACCGCCATCACGCTCTCCCGCGTGAACCAGCGTGAGCGCCCGAGCGCATCGAGGTCTTCGTTGATGCCCGGCGAAACTAGTTGCAACTTGTTCGCCGCCACCCACGCGCACAGTTCGGGCTCGGTCCCGATGAACCACACGAACGGTGTCGTTGCGGTCGCGCTTCGACCTTGCGCCGAGACCCACCTGCCGTCTCCGCAATATCCGATGTCCCAGACCCACACTTGCGATGGATCCATCTCTGCGCGCCTCTGCGCTGAGAGTTGAGTTGAAGCATCGATGCGGCGCGGTGCGAGTCCGTCGCTCAAGACGGTGCCGCGGATGAAGCCGCGCTCTGGAACGAACGCGAATCCACGCACGCCGGCGAACGAGTTGGGATATGCGATGGCACCGTCGCCGTTGATGCGCGCAATCGCGACGCGCTCGCTGTCGGCGGCGACGGTCGCGGGTGCCATCCATCCACTTGACCGGGGCGAGTCCTCTGCGAGCGGCCACTCAACGAGGCAACCGCGGTACGCCGCAGGCAATTCAATTCGTAATCTCATCGCAGGCCACAACGGTGCGATGAACTGCTCGCGGCCGTCGTCCCCGCGCGAAGCAGCCAACCGAAACTCAGCGGGAACGATCGACGATCCACCGCCGCGGTATGAGGGACCGCCTTTGCCTATGTGCCAATTGGACGAACCGACGCCGCCGACTGCCCGCATGTGAACAACACCCTGTTCATCCGTCTTCGTTATCGAATAGAGGGGGGGTTCGAACTTGTGCGTCGGCACGACCTGCCACACTTCCGTGCTTGGCGCAGGCTCACCGGTCAGTCCGTCGATGACCT
>CAYHHO010000113.1:0-9458 GCA_964356445.1 uncultured Singulisphaera sp.
GTGGAGCCAGATTCGTGCTGACGGGTCGACCTGCGCAGAACGTCGATGCCCACAGCGTCGTGGCGCAAACGCCCCAAGCAAGACCACTCGTTCGTGCGACTGGTTTGAGCTACGCGTACGGATCGCACCAGGTGCTGACGCGGTTTTCGTTCCTCGCGCGCGCCGGCGAGATCGGGCTGCTTCACGGTCCCAACGGCGCGGGCAAGACGACGGCGCTGCGACTGCTCGCTGGTGCCATCCACCCCCAAGCGGGATCCGCGTGGTGTGACCGAGTGCGTGGTCCTGTCGGATACCTTCCTCAACAGGGCGGCCTCATGTCATCGCTTCCGGTTTCTGCCAACATCGATTTGTTCCAGCGGCTTGCGAATGTTCCGCTCGGGGATCGCCAATCGCGGGGTCGCGCCGCGCTCGTGGCGTTTGGGCTGGAGCACTCCTCGTCGCAATCCATCGAGCGACTTTCGATTGGGCAAGCGCGAAGAGCCGCGCTCGCCACAGTTTTCGCCTCAGCTGGCGATGTGCTGCTTCTGGATGAACCCGATGCGGGGCTCGATTCCGCGGGGCGCACGGCGCTCGCATCTCTGCTCGCGGCGCGAAGCAGATCCGGAGGTGCCGCCGTGATTTCATCGCATGAACCTGGATGGCTTCAGCGCTGCTGTGCTGAATATGGAATCACACTCGGTGTGACGGAGTTGTGATGAAACTCACGCAACTCACGCTCGTTGTTGTGGTCGCGCTTCACTTGGTGGTTCCGCCCGCATGTCAGACGCTGGAGAGCGCTCGCCCGATTCCACAGTTGACGGGCGACGGAATTGTGTCCGTCTCGTTGAAGGGAGTTGATCCAGCGAGAGGACCCGGTCCGATCCAAGTTGCGCTCTGGGGTAGCCGCGAAACATTCATGAAGGACGGGCAGTGGGTGCGGTCCGCAACAGTCCCGATCGCGAGCGCGGAGGCTGGAGTGAATTTCACTGGTATTCCGTTTGGTCGCTACTCCGTGTCGGCATTTCACGATGCGACCGACTGCGGCAAATTTCGTCGAGACGGCCTTGGACTACCGCGCGATCCGTGGGCGATCTCGAACGGCGGTCCTCACTGGCTGCCACCAAGTTGGAGGCAGTCGTCTTTCGAAGTGGGTGCCGCAGAAGTAGAGATCACGCTTGACTTTGGTCAGCCCGCGCGCAAGAGTGCTGTTGGAGTGCAGAGTCCATGAATGGGTGGCCTCTGCTCGCGGGAGCGGTCTATCACGGACTTCGGATTGCGACTTGGACGCGCGTGACCCTCATTGACGAAGGGGGGCTGGAGACGCTCAAAGGAACGCAGCCGATATTGATCGCTGCCAACCACCAGAGTCACGCAGATACTGCGGTGCTCTTTCATTCTCTGCCGAGGGCACGGCGACGCAGGACAAGATTCGTTGCGAGCGCGTCACGCTTTCGTCGCGCAATGCGAACAGATCCGATGCTCCTGCGCGCGGAGCGCTGGTTTCTGCATGGGCTTGCCGTGCACGCCTACAACTCGATTCTCGTCGGAGGGGAGTCGATCGAGCGAGGGGTGATTGCGTCGCTTTCTACGGCAGTCTCGGAGGGATCAACGCTCGTGATGTATCCAGAGGGGACTCGATCCACAACGGGCGCGTTGGGTGTTCTTCGACCGGGCGTCGCGATGGTGGCTCTTGCTGCGGGATGTTCCGTTGTTCCAGTGCGAATTGACGGCACGAGAACAGCCCTTCCGAAGTCTGCACGCTTTCCGCGGCTCTTCACCAAGATCACGCTACGAGTGCGCGCTCCGATCAATCCATTCCCCAGCGAGGCGCCCGAGTTGATCTTGGGTCGGATCGGTTGCGCGCTGGCCCCTTGCGAATCTGTCGGCGCACCGCGTGAGGCGGGACCGCATCTTGGAATTCCACAGCAATGAACTCAGAAGAACAGCGCGACATGCCTCCGCCAGGTTGGGTTGAACGTCTGGCGGTCGACACGGCGTACTTCGGTCTCCTCGAACACGCGCCGGTCCTCAGTCCCGTCGCGCGAAGGGTTGTGCAAACCGGCGCGTTCATGTTTGCATCTGAGTGGCGAAAGAATCTCATCTTCAACGCCGGGCTTGCGCTGGGACCTCGTGCGACCCGCGCCGCGCGTATTCGATGCGCCTTCCAGATGATGGGCGCCATGCAGCAGTTCATCGGGGATGTGTTCATTGGACAGCATGCGTGCAAACAAGCCTCGGCCAGTCCGCCGTTCGTGTTCGAGGGCGCTGCGAACTATCTCGAAGTGCGTCAACTGAAGCGCGGAGTCATCCTCGCGGGAATTCACATGGGAGCCTTCGAATTGGCGCTCGCTGCGCTTCGCGGCATCGAAGGGAGAGTGCATGTGATGTACCAGCCCGATCCGATGCCTCGGTTCGAGAGGGCGCGATCCGAACTGCGCCGCAGACTCGGAATCGTCGAGCACCGAATGTCCGATGGGATTGGCGCGTGGAGTGCGCTCCGCGATGCTTTGGCGGCGAATGAGGCGGTCCTTGTGAATGGGGATCGCGTGATTCCTGGAACCATCGGATCGCCCATGCCATTTCTAGGACTTGACCGCGCGGAACTTCCCACGGGCGTCGTGCGGCTCGCAGCTGTGACAGGCGCGCCGATCGTTCCAACCTATAGCGTTCGCGAACGGCGGGGGCTGCGCATCTGGATCGATCCCATGATCACCGTCGAGAAAGCCCCGCTGGCGATGCGAGATGTTGCAGACCATCCCGCGCAGCGTGCGCTCGTCGCGTCGATGGAGCGCGCGATTCGTACGCATCCGAATCAGTGGATGCCCTTTGCGGATCTCAGACCAAGTTCGGATCGCGGAGCCTCGGCGTGATCGCGATGACCCGAGCACTGTTGATGGCGTTCGCGCGTGATCGTGGAGCGCTCGCGCTTGCGTTCGTAGCGCCGATCGCGTTCTTCGCGCTCTTCGCGACGTTTTATAAGCATCTCGATCGGTGGGATTCGATACCGATCCGCGTCGCGCTCATCGCATCGGACGAACTCTCCGAAAGATCAACTCGACTCGTGCACGCGGTCGAGTCGAGCGCGAGTTCGAAGATTCAAGTCGTACGCGCATTGGACATGGCTGATGGGTTCGACGGCGCAATCAGTGTCCTCGCGAGCGGATCCACTGGAGAAACTCACGTGATCATCGAGGCTCGCTCGCCGCTTCCAGGAATCCAAGAGGTGTTGCGAGGGATCGTTCAGTCCGCAGCGAGGGGTGAAAGTGGGAGTGGCGCGGTCCAGATCTCCATCGAAGATCGCACTGAGCCAGACCGCCTCTTGCGGGCAAATGCCGTCGCGATTCCCGTCCTCTTCATTCTCTTCGCGCTCACTTCGCTGACCGCCCGCGGTATCGGCGACGATGAGGCTGGGCTTGCCGAGCGTCTCGCGTCACTGGGGCACTCTCCGATTCGACGCCTCTTCGCGCGGGTCTTGGCGTTGGTGGTCTTCGCAACCGCTCAGATGTCGATCGCGCTCGGATTTGGTGCGCTTGTGTTCGATCTTGTGCCGCGGGATCCTCTGGCGCTTCTCCTCGCCGTCGTCGCGTCTGCGTGCGCGTGCGCGGCTTTCGTCGTCGCGCTCGCGGAGTGCTGCGGGACGCGCGCCCGATTCGCACTTGTCGCGCCGATCGCCACGCTCACGCTCGCTGGGCTTGGAGGCAGCATGATTCCCGTTGAGATCTTGCCGACCTCTCTCGCCTGGCCCGCCCCCTACATGTTTACGCGTTGGTCCATCGAAGCATGCGCTTCAGCGATGAGCGGCGCATCGATCACGACGTCGCTGCTGCAACTTGGCGTGTTTACTCTGGGTGTTGGCGTGGTCGCGTCGCTCCTCGCGCAGCGGGGGCGGACGGCGTGAGTGGCATAGCGATCACTGGCATCGGACTTCAGTCGGCGCTCGGCAGTTCTTTGGAGGCAACCGTCGACGGGCTGCAGCAAGATCGAGTCGGTGTGCGCAAACCGCTGTACCTCGAGCAGGTACCACGGATCTCTGCGGGCGCTGGCGAAGTACCTCTTGCGCTTGAACAAAGTGGAGAATCACGCGCAGAGTCCTTGCTGTGCCGAGCGCTCGAAGAGGCACTCTCGCCAAGCGATCGTGAGTCCATTCTCAACGACGGCACACGCTGGGGGCTTGTGCTCGGCACGACGCTTGCAGGAGTGCGGCACTGCGGCGTGGGCTACCGAGCTGAAGTGGCGGGTGATCTGCGAAGCACCGAAGAGGCGATGGCACGGTCACCTGCATCGGCGGTGCTCGCTCGTGTGTTGACGCGCATCCCAATCACTGGACCGTCGATCACGATCTCGTGTGCCTGCGCGTCCGCGCTGACTGCGATCTCTCATGCCTGTGCTCTCCTGCGCGCTGGTGTCGTGGACGCGGTGATTGCAGGTGGATACGACCCGATCGCTGAGTTTTCGTACGGGGGTTTTGCGGCTCTGCAACTCGTCGCAGTGACACCTCTCAGTCCATTCGCTCCCAACCGAGAGGGGATGAAGGTCGGTGAGGGTGCCGCGGTTTTCGTGCTGCGCAGAGTCGAGTCTCTCAGCGAGGAGAAGCGCGGCAAGGCGCTTGGAACTATCGAGGCATGCTGTGAAACGAGCGATGCGCACCATCTCACTCAGCCGCATCCCGAAGGACTCGGCCTCTCTCGCGCGCTCGCTGGCGTCCTGGAACAGTCGGCTGCGACCGTGCGAAATGATGGGAGCAAGGTGGCGGGGACTTCAGTGCTCCCCTCGGTGCTCGTTGCTCACGGCACGGGGACTGCGGGCAATGACAGTGCTGAGTACTCGGGCTATCGCTTGGCACTTGGAGCAGGGCTTTCGCAAGTTCCGGTGGTCGCGCTCAAGAGTCGATTTGGTCATCCGCTCGGCGCAGCGGGCGCGATGGAAGCCGCGTCGCTTCTCGGCTGCGCGAAGCGTGGATTTGTTCCGACCACTGCGGGACGCGGTCGCGACGTAGAGGCATTCCCTGAACTCGACCTCGTCGAGGGCGCTCCGAGGACCATGTCGGTTCGCGACTTCGTTGTCCTCTCGGCCGGATTCGGTGGGGCAAACGCTGCGATCAGAATTCGATGTGCGCCCGTCGTGAAGGAGTGCGACATGAGTGCCGCCCGAAGCAGCGCCATGCGCGTTCGTGCAATCGGCGCAGTCACGCCTGCAGGCAGGGGAGTGGACGCGATTCGGCTGCTCGCAGACAGCCACAGTACCCGTCGCGACATCGATGAAGCGGTGCTTGCCCCACTGCTCGACCGTGCACGGACGCGCCGGATCGCGCTGCTTCCAAGGCTGATGATCGCAGCAATCCGCGATCTGCTCGAGTCGAACTCGATCGATGGGCGCGAGTTGAAATCGATTCCGCTCGTCGCGGCTCACTGGCTTGGTGCGGTCGACTTCACGGACCGTTACTACCGCGACCTCGTGGCGAGTGGAATTGATCTTGCCAACCCAATGCTGTTTGCGGAGAGTGTGCCAAATGCGGGAAGCGCGCATTGCTCGCTCGCATATCGGATGGAGGCATCGTCGGTCAGCGTGGTCGGGCGGCGTACTGCGGCACTCGAAGCGTTGGCGCTCGTGTCCGCTCGTTTCGCGTCAGGGCAATGGGATCGGGCGCTCGTCGTTGTCGCGGATGAAGGGCATGCGCTGGTCGAGCGAGTCTTGGAACGAACCACAGGGGTCAAAATCCCGTTCGTTCCCGGGGCGATCGCGCTGCTGGTTGAGCGGGACTGCATGCAGGCGCCGGTACCAGAAGGATTGGTGATCACCGATGTCTTCGGCCGCACCGGGACTGGTTCTCTCGCGCGCGGAGTCGTCAACTTCGCACGAGGAATCCGCGAGTGGGGATCGGTGTCGATTTCGAGTTCACCACTGGATGATGCGCTTCGCAGGGTCTCTTCGCTGGGCGAACAAGTGCAACTTCCAGAGATGGGATCGACCACCGCCTTCGCGGTGCTCGCGAGCCAAGTGACCCAGCGCTCAGGGGCAGTGGCTGCGAGTGATCCGCATGGTGCTTGGTGGGCGATTCGCCACACACGGCGGTAGGATCTGGCGCTGATGCCTGTGCGACGGGGTTCTTCAACTGCAACTGACGAAACGAACTCGCGTGAACCCTTGGTCGCGAGTGTTGGATCCGCGTGGTTCGCGACTGGCGATCCCAGCCGCGATCTGCCCAGTTGGGTTGCAGCAATGGTCGCGAACGGCGCGCAGGTCGCTTCGAGCAGCGCTCCCTGCGATCAACTGACCGGTGAGCGGCTCTCCTCGCTTTCTCGCGACACCGTCATGAGCGCGCTCGGTGGGTTGACAGGGAGCCCTTGCCGCATGTGGGCGTTTCTTCCGCGACTGACCGACAGCGACGGTGACCTCTTGCAGCGTTACATGCGGTTCAATGCTGGTCGAACCGATGCGTTTCGCGCTGCAAGTGAGCAGATCAGAGTCATTCCGGCAGGAACCTGCGTTGGTCATGGTGGTTCGCATCTCGTTGTGCATGCTTTGAGGGTGGATGCGCCCTTTCGCGCCATCGAGAATCCGCGGCAGCGATCCGCGTTTCTCTATTCCAGTCGATTCGGACCGGTGCCTCCAGCGTTCACGAGAGGTGTGGTGTTGTCGAACTTGCTGCTCGCAGCGGGGACAGCCGCAGTCGTTGGCGAGGAGTCGATGCATGAAGATTCGTTGGACGCTCAGTTCGAAGAGTCGGTTCGCAATCTAGATTCGCTCGCCGAGGTTGCTGGGGCGAAGGGTTCGTATCGGTCGATGCAGATTTACGTTCGCGACTCTTCGGATATGGAGCGCGTGCGACAACTCGCGACGAAACAATTCGGAAGTGGACTGGAGCGCATACTGCGCGCACCAATTTGCAGACACGAACTTCGACTCGAAATCGAAGGGGTCTGCGATGTCGACTGATCATGTCCATGACTGCGTTGTGATCGGCGCAGGTCCCGCAGGCAGCGCTGCCGCCATCGAGATGGCGCGCGCGGGGCTCGACGTGCTCGTCTTGGATCGCGGCGAATTTCCGCGCTTTCGGATCGGTGAGAGTTTTCTGCCCAGAACCAAGCGCGCGCTGCGCCGGCTTGGGGTACTCGATCGGTGCCTCGCTTTGCCGCACGCAAGGAAACTTGGTGTGGAGATCTCGCTTGGAGATTGGCGGCACGGCCCGCAATACTTTTACTTCAGAGATGTCTACGGCAGCGGAGACAAGGACGCGTTCAACATGGCCCGAGTGCATCTTGACGAGATGATGATGAACGCAGCGAGAGAGGCAGGGGCTCAGGTGCGCACATCTTGCGCCGTGACCGAGACTCTCCGCGTTGCCGATGGCGATGTCCAACTCCAGACGAACCAAGGAATAGTGCGCGCCAAGTGGATGATCGATGCGAGTGGGCAGGCGAGCATGATTGGGCGCGAACGCCAACAGCGCCGTCTCCATTCATTCCTGCGAAACGTCGCGTACTTCGAGCACTTCGAGGGAGTGATCCGCCCCTCTGGTCGCGGAGACAACTGCTTTGGATTGACGATTCTCGATGAGGGCTGGTTCTGGATGATCCCGCTCGATGATCGTCGCACGAGCGTTGGGTTTGTCGCGCGTGAGGCACTTCATCGCACGCTCGATGTGCCTCCGGAGGATCGGTTGCGATGGGCGATTGCGCGGACTCCAGTCTTGCGAGAGCGGATGGCTCATGCTGTCGGTCCGCAGACGAATCGAGTGATCGCTGATTTCACATATCGGTGCGATCCCTTCGCAGGACCTGGTCACTTTCTGATCGGCGATGCCGCTGCGTTTCTCGACCCAGTCTGGTCGACGGGCTTGACGCTGGGTTTGTTGGGCGCGGAGCAGGCAGCAGGAAGCGTGATTCGAATGTCGCAAGGGTCCAGCGCGGCGAAAGAGCGTGCGCGCCACAACGCTTGGATGAAGCGAGTGACCGACAGGGCATTCGAACTCGTCGAAGGGTTTTACAATTCGGGCTTCCGCGAACTTCTCTTTTCCAGCCGCCGCACGAAGATGCTTGAGCGCGCGTTCGTCACCCTGCTCGCTGGCGAGTTCGATCGAATTCCCGTTGGAGTCGGACTTCGCTGCCTGGCATTGAAAGCACTCTGCACGATCCAGCGTCGACGTCCCATCGCAGCTCGCGTACGCCCCTTCAAGATCATGTTGGCTCAACCCTCTGCACCAGTTGGCATCGAAGTGGCGCTCCCGACATGAAGTGTGTCGTTGATGCGCTCGCTCGGCATCGGACTGACCGCGCGAATCAACCAGCCGTGATCGATCCCGATGGCGCAGTCACAACCTATGCAGGGCTCGGCGAGCGCGTGGACTTGATCCGCGCCTTCATTGACGCCCGCACAGAGGCAGGGGAGTGCATCGGAGTCTCGCTGCGATCTGGTGCGGACTTCTGGGCAGCACTTCTGGGGATCTCGTCGGCCGGTCGCGTGCCAGTGCTCTTGCCGTATCCGCTGCCGTCCATGATCGCCGCACGACCTCTGCAAGAATTGGGCGTGCGGCTCACGCTTGATCCCGCTGCGCTCGCCGATGCCCAAGCCAGTTCAGCGCGCGAGACCCGCCAACGCGAACCACGCGGCGCGATCCTCCTCTCATCTGGAACGACCGGACACTCTCGCTTCATCGTGCGCTCTGTCGAGGGAATCGCTCGTGTTGCGTTGAAGAGTGTCGAAGACGAACTGGTGACCGCGGGGGAACGCTTGGCTTGCTTTCTTCCAATGTTTCATGCGTACGGTTTCGAGCAAGCGTTTCTCGCGCCGCTCATCGCGGGGGCGACAGTTGACGCACGCGGGTCCTTCTCGACGGCGAGTGCATTTGCAGCGATTGCAGCGGGCGCGACGACAATCCCACTCACGCCGATGGCTGTGGCGGCACTTGTGGAGAGTGGCGAAGCCATGAACTCGCTGCGGTGCGTTGTGTCTGCAGGTGCATCGTTACCCAGTCGAGTCCGAGCCCTCTTCGAATCACGCAGCGCAGGAGTGCTGATCGACCTCTACGGCGCCACAGAACTCGGAACGATCTGGCTCGACAGCGGTCGTGGTGGTCGTCCTGTCCAGGGAGTCAAGATTCGTCTCGTCAATCCCGAATTGCACGATCGCAATGTCGACTCGCTTCCCAACTTGCCTGGAGAGGTTGCAGTCCAATCCGATTCAATGCTCGAGTCCGTGATTCACCGAGATGGTTCGCGCAGCAGCGGACTGGTCGATGGTTGGTTTCGCACGGGCGATCTTGCGGTGCGCCGAGATGGCGGTTTGTTTTCAATTGTCGGGCGATGCAAATTGATCTTTGATGTGGATGGACTCAAGGTAAACCCCATCGAGGTCGAAGAGGCTCTCGAGAGTCACCCAGCGATTCGCCGTGCCTTGGTTGAACCAGACGAGGCGGGTGGGATGGTGCAGCGCGTGGTGGCGCGAGTTGAACTTCACGAGGGGGCGCCGCCGGTGAACAT
>CAYHHO010000114.1:0-9299 GCA_964356445.1 uncultured Singulisphaera sp.
TTGGTGGTCGAACCAAGGTGTCTTCAGTTCGATCCTGCACTGCGTTTGCGTGATCGTCGCTGGTGCGATTGCGCTTTCGTTTTGGGAGCCCGTGGTCTTCTGGTTGTTCCTCAAGGGTGGCGGCGTGGACAACTATGCGTGGGGGCTCGTCCTCGGATTGCTCTTCGCAATATCGCTCTTCATCCTCCGCTATCTCAGCGATCAGCTCGTGCCGTTTGATGTTCCGATCCCACCGACGCCGAGTGCGATCGGTGGAGCGGTGTTCGGGTTTATCGCTGGGGTTGTCACAGTCGGCATGGCTTCGATTTCATGCGGATTTGTGCAGGCCCCTACCGAAGTCATGGGCTACGTTGGATGGGCACGCGGCCAAGACGCAAAGGGCGCACCAATGGAGTTTGGGTCGATGTGGATCCCGGCGCCGCAACTCACCGAAGACTTCTATCGACGTCTCGGGCTCGGATCCCTTTCTCCAATGGGTGGCAAGTCACTCGCGACCCACCAACCAGCACTTGCCAAGGAAGCACTCAGCCTCTTCCGAGACGGTTTTCAAAATGGCGATGCGCGGGCGTCGATCGCCCCCAAGGATGTGACGATTGGAGCGATGAACTTTGATCCCAACTTTGCGGCAACGGAAGGATCAATCGGCGCCTACGCGATAGACATTACGGTCTCCACGGGTGGCTACGACAATGGGGAGCAATTCGTACTGTCCTGCGCTCAAACACGCCTGTCGAATTCGGACAGGAAGCCCGTCATGGTCTTCCCGACGAAGTTCAGGGAATCGCTTGGTCAGGGCGAATCCGCGATCTTTTCATTCGAAGATCTGGGCAATTACGTGACAAGCCCTCCTGCGGAACAGGAGTCCAAATTCACCCTCTACTTTCCTGCAGCCGAGTTTGAAGGGAAGTCGAGGCCTTCGCTCTTCTTTGTGAAGGGGCTCCGGTACCAGGTGACACCAGAAGCGGATCCAGTGGACTTTGCAAGCAGATACGCAACCGAAAGCGATGTGGTCGTTGAGACCCAAGATGACAGGCGCGCTGAGGGCGGCTACCTGCCAGATCTCAGCGACTTCATCAAGGTCAAGAATTCACTCCAACCCGTTCAGTTGAATCTCAACAATGTCGAGTCAATGAAGGTCACGACCAACGATGCTGGCAACTTTCTTTCGGGCGGCAAGGGCGTTTACAAGAAGGGGTCGTCTGTCAGTTTTTCCAGGTCCCAGCGAATCAGTGGCTTCTATCACTCTGACTCGACCGAGGTCGTCATGATCGATGTCTCGAGGGGACCGGGTGCCAAGGTCGACATCTGGGGAGATGGATCGAAGACTTTCAAAGACCTCGCGAGAACGCTTCCGTTGGAAGTCATCGATTCATTCGGCAAGGGTTTCAAGCCGGTCGGATACGTCTGGGAACGAGGGAACGACGTCGAGATCAGGTTTGACCCCGCGAAGCCGTTCACGAAGCTCTCCGAGTTGCCTGGGCAGCCCGGTTCCGGAGAACACAAGCTCCAACTCGTCTTTATCGTTCCAAAGGACACCAAACTCACTGGGATGCGAATCGGAAAAACCCGCATCGGCACTTGCAACGTCACCGCCAAGAACGGGTATTCGGACTAGAACTCAATTCGGAGCATTTTTGGGGGATTGAAAGTCGCTTGCACGCGGTTGGAGTTTTCGCTTCCCATTCGCTTTCCGTGATCGCCCCATCCCGAGATGGGACGGGTCACCCGAAGATTCACCCCAAATAACTCATTTCCGATTTGGAAAGGGTGTTTTCAGAGTTATATTCCGTCGGTGGGACAGCACCGTTTGCAGTCCTACGGATTTGCAGTGCATCTTGGGCACCTTGGAGCATGACGCGACAAGACCCCTCGGATGCGAGTATCGCCGAAGATCTTTGGTTCAGGAATTCCTAAAGAAACTCACGGAGAAAATTGATGCGCAATGTGTATTCATCGTTTGTGGCAGGAGCCTTGCTCGCCACATGTACAACGTTTGGTGCCTACGCCCAGGGCGGGCTTGACTGCGCGAGCGCAGCGCCAGCCTACGACGGCGACAACGCCTACGACAATGCTGGGGGATTTGAAGATGTTGATCACACGGGATTGTGTGATCCTGGACCCTTCGGAGACGACATCAATTACAACGCGGTCTGGTTCACGTGGACGGCTGCCACGACCGACACCTACACGCTCTCGAACTGCAACACCTCTGGGGGTGTTGACACGAGATTCTCGATCCACACCGACTGCACCCCCGCATCCGTCTTCGCATGCAATGATGACGGCACGGGCTGCTCGGCCTTCTCGAGCATCATGACATTCTCTGCAACCGCAGGGACGACTTACTTCATCGCGGTTGGCGTCTATAACGCAGGAACCGTCGGTGGTCCCGGAATGATGAATATCTCCGTCGGTGGCGGCGGCGGTGGTGGCGGCGGCGGTTGCGGCACTGGCGGCGACTGCTGCGTGGCGAACCCAGGAACCTTGGGTTGCATGGATATGGAATGCTGCAATACGGTCTGCGCATCAGACGCGTACTGCTGCGCTACTGAGTGGGATCAGATTTGTGCTGATGAAGCGGCGACACTTTGCATTGCTTGCGGTGCAGGAAGTTGCACGATTCCCCCAGGCACTCAGCTCGAAATCGAACTCTGCGGCGAAGATTTCAATGGCGGTTGCAACGGCGGCGGAGCCAATGAGCCGACCGACCTTGTGACACCGATTAGTGGAACCTTCTGGGCGAGCACCGCAATTCGCGATACCGACTGGTACGGGTTTACGACTACAGGTGGATCGATCATCACCCTCAACCTGTACAGCAACCTGCCTTCGTTCTGCGCCATCGTGGATGCAGGCGGATGCACGGTCGTCGGTGCTGTCAGCGCCGGCACTTGCCCAAGCAGCCTGACGACGGCTTGCATCGGGCCTGGTTCGTACTACATCGTAGCGCTGCCAAGCCAGTTCATCGATCTGCCCTGCGGAGGTCCACTCGGCAACGACTACACGCTCGAGATCTCCTCGATCGCGTGCGAGTTCGTGCCGCCAGCTGGCGATGACTGTGCGACTCCAGTCGTGGCGATGCTCGGAGCGAATCCGTTCGACAACACGAACGCTGGCACCAGTTATCCAACGGTCACCTGCGGATTCGGCGGAGCGCCGTTCTCCAAGGATGTGTTCTTCTCGTTCGTTGCTCCTGCGACTGACGGGTACACCCTCCAGACTTGCGATTCGAGCGCTCCGTTCGACACCGGCATTGAGGTGTGGGACGCGTGCCCAGAAGCAGGTGGAGTGATGCTGGCCTGTAACGATGACGGTCCAGGCTGCTTGAATTACTCGTCGTTCCTTGGCGCCGATCTCGTTGGTGGAGCCACATACATCATCCGCGTCGGCGGTTGGAACGGAGCCTTTGGTGCAACTGAGTTGAACATCACTCAAGGTGCTCCAGTCGGTCCTCCAAACGATGACTGCGCGAACGCGTCGGTGGCGATCGTCGGTTCGAATCCGTTCGACACGAACGGATCGACGACAGACGGTGCGAACCCAACCGATCCATCGTGCGGCGCCTTTGGCGGCGGCTTCTTCAACGACGTCTGGTTCTCCTTCGCTGCTCCGACAAGCGAGAGTTACACAGTGTCGCTTTGCTCAGCGACCTGGGACACACGTCTCGACATCTACGATGCGTGCGGCGGACTCATTGTCGCATGCAACGATGACTCCTGCGGAAGCCTCGCGTCCGAGATTGCGTTCACAGCCGTTGCTGGATCCTCGTACACCATCCGAATCGGTGGCTACGGCGCCGGCAATTTCGGTGTTGGTGACATGGTGATTTCCGCTGCTGGCGGTGGTGGTGGTGGCGGTGAGGGCCTGAGCTGCGACGCCCCTGTGGTGCTCGCAATGGGCGACACCGCGTTCGACCGCACCGGTGCGACGGTTGATCTCGACTTCGCTGGATTCTGCGATATGGGTCCATTCGGAACCGACGTCAATTACAACAGCATCTTCTACACCTTCACCCCGACCGAAGCCGGTCTCTACACGTTTACGACGTGCAACCTCGCAACACACGACACGCGGCTCTCGGCGCAGACCACCTGCGACGTGACCACTGTCGTTGCTTGCAATGACGACGGCGCGGGATGTGCGGCTTACACCTCCATCATGACGGCGCAGATGGAATGTGGCATCACGTACATCGTTGCTCTTGGTGGCTATTCGGCGACGACCCCACTCGGCACTGGAACGCTCAATGTGAGCGTTGCAAGCCCAGTGACTTGCGGCACGCCTTGCCCAGGCGATTACAACGGCGACGGTCAGCGCAACGGTGCTGATCTTTCGACGCTGCTTTCGGCTTGGGGCAGCACCGAGGGTGACATCACTGGCGACGGCACCACCAACGGTGCTGACCTCACGATGCTGCTCAGCGGCTGGGGCGTCTGCCCGTAAGCGCAGTTCATTTCTTTGAAGTTCAAACCCCCTTGGTCATCAGACCAAGGGGGTTTTTTGTAAATGATTGGTTTTTCTTGCACCGATAGGTCAACGTGCCGTATGTTCAGAGCGATGAGGCAAGCGCATCCACTCACTGTCCTCCTCGTTGGCTTGTCTGCCTTCTGGGGGATTCATGGAAAACTCGCGAACGCCCAGTTGTGCCCATCTGGTGCGGCTGGATCCTGTACGACCGCGCATCTGTTACCTGGCTGCGCAAACCTCGCTTGCTGCGAAAGCGTCTGCATGATGGATCCGTCCTGCTGCCTGAATTCATGGGATCAGGACTGCGTAGCGATTGCTCTCTTAGGTTGCACCGGAATCCCGGCCCAGTGCGGAGCACCAGGGACTGGTCCCTGTGACACCGTGCATTCGACTCCATCGTGCATCGACGCAACTTGCTGCGAGACAGTCTGCAGTGTCTTCCCTTACTGTTGCTCGGTCTCGTGGGACCAACTCTGTGTGACTGCTGCAGCTGGGGCTTGTCCCGCGTTCTGTACTCCGCAGTGCCCGCCGCAGGCAACGCAGGAGTCGGAACCTTGCAGCTTGGTGGGATTGGGGAACGCTCCCTGTATCGGCGGGACTCCCAACCCAAATCTGATCTCGCTGGTCGGCGGCACAGCCCTTTGCGGGAGTCTTCGATTCGTTGCTGATGGGCAAGTTGGTACGGCAGATCTCGATGCGTACCGCGTCGTGATTGCCGACCCCAATGGTGATGGAGTCGGGCGACTCAATCTCGAGATAGAGGCGGAATTCGGGACGGACGGAACCGTCGACGCGCCGATCTTTGCGGTCCTGCTCGCGCAACCATGCGATGACTTCAGCCAATCGGTCATGACGATCCAGACGACTGGCTGCGATCCGATGCAGCGAACCGACTTTGTCCCTTCGGGGGTCTGGTACGTCGTTGTCGCCCGCGGGACCTTCCCTACTGCGGCGGCTTTTCCTTACGCATGCCCTGCGGTTCAAAGCTACAACCTGCGCGCCACCATGGATGATCCTTGTGCTGAAGCGTGTGGCTGCCCTGGGGATTGCTTTTCACCGCACCCCTCCGCTGGATGTCAGATCGCGTCCTGCTGCGAATCGGTCTGCCCGATCGACCCAAGCTGCTGTTCGAAGGCGTGGGATCAAGCCTGTGCTGACCTTGCCATCCTCCAATGCACCCCGCCGGCCCCGAGCAATGACCTGTGCTCGCAGGCGACGCCCATCTCCTTAGGAAGTTTCCCATTCACTCTGGCCGGAGCAACCGCAGATCCTGCCCTCGTCCCCGCGGGCTGCATGACAGGACTGAGTTCGACAGGCGTTGATGTTTGGTTCAAGTTGCAGGACGTCAGGGGGACGTTGACGCTTGGCACATGCGCCCCAGGCTCGCTCAACACCGCACTCATGGTCTATCCGTATCCATGCTCAGGAACATCACCCGCGATCGCTTGCAGCGATGACTTCGCTCTTTGCTTCGACAACCCACTGAGCGCCAACCTGAACTTTGTTGCGCAGTGCGATACCGAGTACCTCGTGCGAGTGGCGAGTGTGAATGGCTCGGTCGGAAATGCTTTCCTGAATGTGATGAGCGAGGGAGAACCCTGTCAGCCATGCCCTGCCGACATCAACGGTGACGGTCATGTTGACGGAGTCGATCTCTCGACGCTTCTTTCTGGCTGGGGTAGTTCAGGTGGAGGCGACATTAACGGCAACGGCGTCGTGGATGGCACAGATCTGACAACGCTCCTTTCTGGTTGGGGCACGTGCCCCTAAGGAGTTGCACTCCCTGGCCGGATTCCTGGCCGGCTCCCCAGTCGGTTCGTCCGTCGGCACCTTGCTCGGTCAGTCGACTTTCAGGGACCGCCGCAGAATCTTGCCTGTGCCATTTCGCGGTAGCGCGTCGACGAGGCGAATTTCACGCGGGACCTTGAACTGCGCGAGATGATCCCTGCACCATGAACGCAGGACGACGCTGTCGAAACTCTCGCCCTCTTTGATTTCGACGAATGCAATCGGTATCTCGCCGCGCGACTCGTCGCCCATCGAAATGACTGCGCTCGCCTTGACGGATGGGTGGCGATCGAGCACCTCTTCGATCTCACGCGGAAAGACATTTTCACCGCCAATGATCATCATTTCCTTGAGTCGCCCAGTAATGAAGAGGTGCCCATCTTCATCGATCCGCCCCATATCCCCTGTACGGAAGAATCCATGCTCATCAAACACCGCCCGTGTCTCTTCCGGCAGATTCCAATAGCCGGCCATGACATTTGGACCTTGAATCCTGATCTCGCCCTCGGCTCCCGCCGTCACGTCTCGCCCATCCGGATCGACGATTCTCTCAGTGATTCCGCGAAGCGCCCGACCGACACTGCGCCATTTCCACTCTGATGGCAGGCACCAGTTGGTGACGGGCGCCGTTTCAGTGAGCCCGTAGCCCTCACTGATCCGTACGCCGAAGCGTTCAAAGAAACCATCGGAGACGGCCTGGGGGAGCGGCTCACCACCACTGACGGCGTAGCGCAGCGAACTGAACGCATCGCCAGATGCATCCTTGACTGCGCGCAGAGCCGCATACATGGACGGAATGGCCACGAGGACCGTTGCCCGATGTTCCTTTGCAAGCGCAAGGATCTTGCGAGGGACGAACCTCGCCGTGTAGATCGCACGGCAACCGATCGCCAGCGGCAGAAGCGTGAGGACGGTCAGCCCAAACGTGTGGAACTGAGGCAGGATTCCAAGCATCGTGTCCGTACGGTCGAACTGGGCGCGGTCGACAATCTGCGCAATGTTCGCCTCAAGGTTGCCGGCCGTGAGCATGACCCCCTTCGGTCGCCCGCTCGTTCCCGACGTGTACAGCAGAACAGCGAGATCGTCGGATCGCATCCGTTTGGACATGCGAACTGGAGGAATCCCGCCGAACTTCATTTGATCCAATCGAATCGCTTGGACACCTTTCGGCAACCCGCCGACCAAGTCCTGCATTGCTCCCACCGTGATGCAGGTATCCAGTCCAGCATCGGCGCAGACATACTCCAGATCGGACTTCGACAAGAGATAGTTCAGCGGGACGATCGTGCGCCCGAGCATCCAGACGGCCATGACGGCTGGTGGAAAGAGCCCTGAAGTCGGCAGCATGATGCCAATCCTGGGACGAGATGAGGTTCTCTCGATTGTGCGCGCGATGTACCACGCCAGCAGCAGAAACTCGTACGCCTTCCACGACCGTTGATCATCCACCACGGCAACGCGAAACGGCCGCAGCAGCAACTTGCGCTGAATCGTCCGTAACAGCTTCATTGACTTGCACTCATGAGAAGGATCACCCTACGATACCGCTGTGCAAGGATGCAACATGAGGGCGCGGCGCGCCTCGAATACTTTGATGCCGATCAGCGCGGGATTTGGTTGGGTTCTCGGCGCATTCATGACCACTTGCACTGGGTGCGAATCGGTTCCGTCGACCTCCACTTTCTCGACAGCAGTCTCGCGTTACGAAGAGGGTCGATACGAAGCAGCGCTTGCAGCGAGCGAGACACTGACGCGAACGAGTGGCCCACTTGCGCAGCAGGGCGCGCTGGTTGGTGCCATGAGCGCGTACAAGCTTTCGAAGTTCAGAGTTGCGGAAGACTTGGCGCTGCGCGCAAGCGAGTCAGCAACCGCACCGATTTCGGGCTCAGCATTTGTGCTTCTCGGAGACATCCGCTTGACGCAGAACCGTCCAAGTGACGCAGCCGCTTACTACTTCGCCGCTGCTGAGAAGCTCCCACCGGACGATGCCGCTCGAGCACGAGAGTGTGCGCTGCGGGCCAAGGACCTTGCAGCAACCTCCGCGCCAGATGCCCCGCAAGCGACCGCAAAGACACCAGCACCACGCGCGAGCGACGGATATGACGATGATGAAATCTCTGCCCCAATCGCGGTGGCTCCAGTTGCAACGAACAAAGTAACTGCCGCTTCACCTGTTCCAGCACCAATCGTGACGCAGCCCATCGCCGCGAAACCCCCGCCAACTCCAGCGCTTCCCGTCGTAGGGCGGACATTCACAATTCGCGCTGGTAGTTACTCGTCTCACTCGGCTGCAGTCAAACGAGCGAAGGACCTGTCGAAAGATCTGCAACGAGCGAAAGCCCCACAGCCTCGAATTGATGTGATTCACACATCCAAAGGAGAAGAGTTGTTCGCCGTGCGGATTGGGTCCTGGCCGAGTCGAGCGCTCGCCGAAGATGTACTGAAAGAGATCGCGCGTCGCGACCTGATGGTTGGTGCTGTGGACCCCGACTGAATTCGTGGTGAGCGCACGAGCCCGCGGTGGCTCGCGCCTTCTTCACTCATCGTTGCTCACTCGTCGTTGCTCACTCGTCCTTGTTCATCAGAAACGTCGCAGTCTGCGCGAAATACCTGCTCATGACGCTCCGATCGGGAAGGGGTATTTCTGCATCAACGAGTGCGCCTTCCATCGCCGCCACCCATGCGTTTCGTTCGGCGAGGCCGATTGAAAAGGGATGGTGTCGCATGCGCAGCCTCGGGTGCCCCTTGCGATCGCTGTAGGTCGATGGTCCACCAAAATATTGAATAAGAAACTCTGCCTGATTTCGAATGGGTTCTTCGAGATTCTGCGGAAACATCGGTCTGAGGAGCGTCTCAGCGTCGATGCGCTTGTAAAAGGCTCGCGCAATGCGCCAGAACGCGGGCTCACCAATCCGAGAGTAGATCTCGCGGGGATCTGGCTCGGAGGATTGCGTCAATTGAGGGAGATCCTGCGACATCGACGGCTATCCTATGAAGCATGTGGACGATGCAGCGCACGAGCGTTTCGCTCGCAAGTTTTCTCT
>CAYHHO010000115.1:0-9078 GCA_964356445.1 uncultured Singulisphaera sp.
CGCGCTCTTCCACGCGGTTCGCCTCGACCTCAACGAGGCTGAAGCGCTCGTCTACGTCATGGAAGTCTCGACGGTCGATGGGTTCGGTCTCGATGTCGTCGTCAATGCGACGACAGGCGCACTCGCGGCGCATGCGCCAGTCAACTATTCGCCTGCGGACTTCAACATGGATGGTGTCGTCAACGGCATCGACCTCACTGAACTCTTCGGCGTGTGGGGTTCTTCGAACCCTAGTTACGACTTCGACGGCGACGGCGCGGTCGGCGGCGGCGATCTGAATTGGATTCTCATTGGCTGGAACTGACGCCCTCAGCGAATGACGGCGCGGCGCTGAGTCGTCGACCCGTCCCCGCGAACAGGTGAACGAGGTGCCCAAGTCGGGCACCTTTTTCATTTGGTCGCAACGACAAACCGGCGCAGGCAGTGTCTGCCGGCGGTGTCGATTTGGCCCTGGTCGGGCTCGAACAGACCCTCCGCTTCCATGCCGCTCTCTCGACTCGCGCCCAGGCGCGAAGCGCGATCATTGAATGGATTGAAGTTTGGTATCAGCGCGAACGAGCGCACAGCGCACTTGGCTATCTCAGCCCAGAACAGTTCGAGGCGGCCAGGAGAGTTGATTAGCATGATTCGTGTCCACCGAGCGTGGGGAAGTCCACTGCCGTCGGCGCCGAAAACAACCGTTATTGTCATAAAAACCCATTCCATGGCCAAACAACGAGCATTTTCATATTTATACTTGACAGCGATTACTGTTACTGTTATAGTAGAGGCATGCTGATCGCACTTCATGACATCCTTGCCGAGCTTCCATCAGAAGGTGTTTCGCTTGATGAGCTGACCGCGATCGCCAATCGCGCGCTTGAGTCCATCGCACTCGCGGTCGATGATGGGCGAACGAGCGATCGCGTCGATGCCCGCACGATTCGCTTCTATCAAACAATCGCAATCCTCCCCAAGCCCGCGTACCAAGGGCGTCGTGCGATCTATCAGCGCGAGCACCTCGTGCGCGTGTTAGCGGCCAAGCAACTGCAAGCAGAAGGATTCACACTCGCACAGATTCAGGCCTCGCTGCCCGCGCGCACGTACGACGAACTCGCATCGGCACTCTTCACGCTCTCCATAGAGCAACCGCCAGCGCCCTCCCCTGTCACGCCACCAAGCACGCTGCTTGCGCTCACCATCGCGCCAGGAGTCACGGTTGTCATCGACCGTTCACTCGTCCCTGAAAGCACTGCGCTCGTTCGCGCACTCACACGCACCGCCACGTCGAACCTACAGAACCATGTGGCACCCGCATTCCGTCACGATCCACCACCACACCCAACCCCCGGAGGACACTCATGAGCAGACTTCTTGCAACCATTCAGGCGAGCGCAATCGGTACAGGCGCTTCCACTCGCACACTCGGCGAACTGCTGGGCATGCGGACCACGAGCACGAGGAAGACCGCCGCGAAACCATTCCCGCTCATCAAGGTCGTCGCTCGCACGCAGATCGTCGGCGACTGCGCGTCCACGACGATCGAAGAGCACTACGCCAATCCACACAAGCATCCCATGGATGTCACGCACACGATTCCGCTTCCCGCCAACGGTGCGGTCATCGCATTCTCGATCACCGCTGGTGAGCGCAACGTGAAAGGCGTCTGCAAGAAGACAGCCGAGGCGCGCGCGGACTTCGACAGCGCGAAGTCTCGAGGAAAGACCGCAGCAATCGTGGAGAGCGTGCGCGACGACATCCACGCAATTCGACTCACGAATGTGCCGCCGAAAACCGCCGTGATCGTCTGCATGCACATCGTCGAACGGCTGCGAGTGGATGATGGGCGATTCGAGTTCCGCTTGCCCACAACGATCTCTCAAAAGTTTGTACCCGGCGATGCGATCGGGCACGAAGGCGAAGGCACCAGCCCAGACACTGATCATGCGCCGGATGCCTCGCGACTCACACCGCCCATTCGACTCGAAGGTGGCACCCAACTCGACTTCGAGATCGCGCTTGCTGCCGGCGCAACTGACATCGCGTCGAGCCTTGCACTCACGCGCGAAGATGACGCGGATGGCACGATTCGCTTGCGTCCTGCAGCAGGCGCAACGTGTGATCGCGACATCGTCGTGCGCTCATGGGCGCGTGGCAACGATGCGATCACGCGCGCCTACACCGATGGCAAACGCACGCTCGTGGTTGTTGACCCGCCAGCGCGTCGCAAGTCAGAACTCGAGTCGCCACGCGAGGCAGTCTTCGTCCTCGATCGATCGGGATCAATGGAGCACGGCCGCTTAGAGTCCGCTAAACGGGCGCTTACGCGAGCACTCGCCGGTCTCACATCACGTGACACCTTCAGCATCATCGCGTTTGACACGGCCGTTGAAATGTTTTCCCCAAAACCTGTAGCAGTGACGAAGGCGGCACTCACGAAGGCGCGCTCCTGGCTTGCGGCCATCGATGCTCGCGGCGGCACAGAGTCAATTCCGGCGCTTACTGCAGCTTGCGTGGGTAGTGTTGCTGCCAATTTCGTTCGCACTGTCCTCTTCCTCACCGATGGCGATGTCGCCAACGACTCGGAGATCCTTGAACTCACCCGCCAGTTCGATCCGGCGACGCGACTCTTCGTCGTCGGGATTGGAATGGCGCCAAGTACGGCGCTGCTCGAACGACTCGCGCGACTCGGCGGTGGCACGCACACTTTCATCGGCGATGATGATGACGTCGAGGCGGAGATCACGCGCTTCGAAGGTGCATTCGCAGGACCGATTGCATCGGCACTCGGCGAAACCAACGCACGCTCTCGAGGTTCGCACGACCTCTTCGCCGGACGGGCGGCGGTGTTCTTTCTCGATGGCGATCGCACGCATGTGACGGTCGATAGCGCAGATGGTCGCTTCAACGCGCAGTGCACTGTGCAGCGCACAACGATGCCGCTGGGCGCCCTGTGGGCTCGCGACCGCGTCAAGGAACTCGAGGATCGCATCATCTCGCATCCGCGCGACCGTGGAGTCTTGGAGCCAGAGATTGCCGCGCTCGGCGTTGAGCATCAGCTTCAGACGAGACTCACGAGTTTCGTCGCCGTGGATGAGCAGAGCCAGGTCGAGGGGGAGGCGATTGAGATTGTGCAGCCTGTGGATGAGGTCGAATCATCGAGGGTTGTCGCGCAGCGAAGCCTCAATCATCAGATAAGTCGGGCTCCAATGGGATGGAACCGCCAGTTACTCCGCTCATTTTCTTCAGAGTGTTGCTCCGCCCTCAGCCGCGACCCGGATGCGAGTTTTCACGAGACGCCAAGCCCCTTTCCTACATGTGGCCGCGCGTGGGTGCAGTTCATCTTCGGCACCGAGGCGCAACGCGCAACACTCACTCTTGAGCAGTTGCTGCTCGTCGCGCTGACGATCATGGACGAGCGAGGAATCAAGGACGACTCGGTCATCGCCAGCCTTCGCGCGCACTTGAAGGCGCACGAGCAACGGGCGGGTGTCGCCGAGTTCATCGCTGCCTTTGACCAAGCGGACAACACCCTGATGGCGAGCGCCGCGCTCACCATCACTGGTCACAAATCGATCAAGGAGTTTGTCGACGCGATCGGATAGAGAACTGAGCGCTGCGCTCGTGCGGCAAGGCTTGGCGTGCCGATAGTGTTGGCATGAGCACACGAAGTTGGCGATACGGGCTGGGAGCGTTGGCGCTCTGCGCTGCGAGTATCGCGACCGGCGCGTGGTTGGCGCAGCCCAATGCCGTGAACGCAGCGAGCGCGTTGGCCGTGCCATCTGATGATCGCTGGGCGAACGCCATGACACAGGCCGACATGAACGAGGTCGCATACGACGACCGCGAGGAAGTCGAGGCCAGGATGAATCGCGCGCTCGGACGGGCCTTGTCGAAGGCTCGTGCCTTGCCCCGCGGAGGGGAGCAAGTCGTGGCGATGATTCTCGATTCTCAAGCGGCGTGGCAGCGATACTTCGATGCCGAACTGCGGCTTCGTTGGCCTAGTGGCGAGGGACAAGGGAGCATCTATCCGATGTGCGTGTGGCTCGACACCTCGTCCGTGATCAATGCGCGTGCCGCGGCAATCGAGTCTCTGGTTGATTGGGAAGAGGGCGATGTCTGCGGACCGCGCTGGACCGACCACGACTTCAATCGCGCGCCCGAATCGAATCCTTGACGACGGGTTGATGTGCGGTCAGCGCCTATGTCGCGGCCTTGACGCGGATCGCGCGGCCGGCATGCGTGACAACTTGGCCCACGCGAATCTTGGCTGCCTTGCGCAACTCGAGTTGCCCATCCACGAGCACTTTCCCGGCGATGATGGCTGCCTTCGCATCACCCCCACTCCCAGCCACTCCCGTGGTTTTCAAGAGATCACAGAGCGCAATGAATTCGCCGCGAAGTTGAAAGTCGAGTTTGTTCATAGATGTTTCTGTCGAGCCTTGCGCTCGCCGACAAGGTAGTGCGCCCCAAGACCTCGAATCGCGCGCGACTGAGCCTGCCTCGATTTCGTGGACACCTAGATTGGCGAGGATTCTCGCAAGGAGTGTTCCATGGACAAGCATCACGAGACAGACAAACGTCAGACGCGTCGGACATTTTCACCCGAGTTCAAGGCTGAGGCTGTTCGCCTCTGCAAGGTTGGCGACCGCAGCATTGCACGGATCGCGATGGATCTCGACCTAGGCTCTGTCTGACGGATCCATGATCGGCCGTTTCGCCGCGGATTCCGTAACGCATGGGATGGACCTGATCGAGCCGATGCAGTCCTGGATCGCGGAGCGGCTCAAGGAGATGCACGGATGCGACGACACGAAATGAGCGACGAGCAGCGGAAGCTTGTCGAACCGCTACTGCCGAAGCAGTCGCGAGGTGGGCGTTGGAACGATCACCGCACAACGCTCGATGGGATGCTCTGGATCCTCAGGACGGGAGCGCCCTGGCGCGATCTTCCGGAGCGCTTCGGGGCGTGGCAAAAGCGATTCGCATCCGCCTGGATCGACAGGGCAAGATCGACTGGGAACTTTGGTGCATTGATGGCACGAATGTCCGCGTGTCGCCGCTCGGAGCACCATCGCTGGCGAATGGACACACAACGAGCCATTCCCCGTGACGGCGAAGATGGTCGAAGCGGCCATCATTGCGGCAGATGAACGCGGCCGCGCGTTTGCGCGCGGGTGACCTCCGCTCGAGTGGTGGTGCCAGTGACGAGACTGATACCATGCACCCCATGTCAACGGAGCGCATCACCATCAACACCGATGTGCGATTCGGCAAGCCCTGCGTTCGTGGTACGCGAATCACAGTCGGTGATGTGCTCGGCTATCTCGCCAGCGGGATGGCCGAGGCGGAATTGCTGCAGTCATTCCCACCGCTCACCCACGAGGATGTCTTAGCATGCCTCGGTTACGCTGCCGAGCGCGAGCGACGCTGCATCATTGATCCGGCGGCGTGATGCCGCGACTTCTACTCGATGAAAACCTCTCCGAAGCGGTTCTCAATGGACTTCCTGAGCAATTCGTAGGATCCACTCATGTGCGTCAATTGATTGGGTCCGGAGCCACTGACCAAGCGGTCTGGTGTGCTGCCCGAGATGGGAACTACATAATCATCACTCTCGACTCTGATTTCGAACTGCTCTCCCTTGCGCGCGACGCGCCGCCCAAGGTCATCTGGATCAGCCTCTTCAACCCGAGCACCGCAGTTGTGCGGACCATTCTCGCCTCGAAGGTCGACGCGATCACTCGATTCAGCGATGATCGCATCGCAAGGTTTATGGCAGTTGGCCCTTTGAGGGCTTGAGACCCCCCCCGCGTCTTCCATCCCACTCCTTGCTATTCGCGCACCAAAATCACCTGTTGGAGTTCAATTGTTCAATCGGATCAGCATTTTTTGATTATCGCACCAGCTCCTTCATACTCCACGGTGCGCGAAACCGGATTGATGTGCGCAGTTCTGACGCTCTCGATCGCTTGGCCTGCGAGTGCCGAGGACCGCTTTGCCTATTTCCTCGACCACTTCAGTTGTGCGAATCTTTCTGTAGCGGTTCCGGCGGGCACCGTGGTGATCGGGGTGTCGACCCAGGCACAGCGAACCACGCTCGTTCAGGATGGACGGGTGGTTGGGTGTTCGACCGGCCTGAGTTCGAAGGGTGGGAGCAAGGTCCTGTGGTGTGACTCGGGAACCTCGCCCGACCTGCATGCGCTGTTCAATGCCGCGACACCACCCGATCTTTTGACATGTGAGATGCGGCGAGCGTTCGCACTTCAAATTTTTGCGGCGGCTCGCGTCGATCCCGGTGCTTTTCCGTCACTGGACCTCCCCAGATTTAGTGTCCACCAAATCTGGGGAGGTCCACACCATGAAGATGTCCTCGTCGCGGGAGTGATGAGCCCGCGGATGCGCTTCCGCGCGCGGCGTGGTTGACCCCAAGCGGGTGCACCGGATGTGCCATCGCGAGGGACTACCGGGAACCCGGGCTGCGGAATCTCGCCCTGCCGGTAGACTTGCGGGTCGCCATGACGCAATTCTCGTTATGTGTGCTCTGGGTGCTGGGAATTGCGCGAATCGCGTGTGGGGATGGCTCCAAGTTCCCCGATGAATGGTTCTTCGAGGGGGCAAACCGCCCCGCCGTGCTGAAGGCCCTTGAAGGCAAGCCCGCCCCCGAACTCACGACGCACGCGTGGATCGGCAACGCGACCACCATCGCAGCGTCGCGCGGCAGCGTCGTCGTCGTCGACTTCTGGGCGACCTGGTGCGGTCCCTGCATGGCTGCGATCCCCGAGAATGTCGAACTCGTCAAGCGGATGGAGGGCCGGCCGCTCGTGTTCATCGGTGTGCACGACGCGAACTCGGGATGGAACAAGGCGGCAAGCGTTGTCACAAGCAAGCACATCAACTATGGTGTCGCACACGACACGGGGGCGTCGGCGAAGGCGTACGGGGTCTCCTTCTGGCCGACCTATGTCGTGATCGACCACACGGGAATCGTCCGCGGCGCGGGGCTCCTGCCGAACAAGGTCGCGGATGCCGTCGAGATGCTCCTGGCGGATGCTCCCTCGAGCGGCGGCGCAGGAGCGGCTGCCAGCGGCTCTTCAGCGCACTACTTCGGCGGCGATCGCCGACCCGAGTGGCTCAAGGCGATGGAGGGCAAGCCGATGCCGCCACTGCTGACGGACGCAGAGTGGGCGCCCCCGGCAAAGGCTGACCCAGCATGGGCGACGGACTCGGTCTCGTCGGAGGCACTCCAGGGACATCCGATCGTGCTCCAGTTTCTCTCGCCCTCGGGTTCGATTTCGATGGCGCACGTCGAAGAGGTCTCGACGATCTCCAAGGAGTTCGCCCCGCAGGGAATCGCGTTCATCGGCGTGTGCGACGCGCGCACGAAGTGGCCAGCGGCGACGACCGCGCTTGCCGCGAAGGCGCTCCCATTCCCGGTCATGCACGACACGGCTTCGGGGCAGACGCCGGGGACATTCGCCGATGCCCTCGGCGTGAAGGTCGCGCCGGTCACCGTCGTCGTCGATGCCTCGGGGATCGTTCGCGCGGCGGGCGTGCGCCCTGACAAGCTCAAGGAAATCCTCAACACCATGCTCGCGGAGTCCGCCGCAGCGAATCCCTCAACTCCACCTGCACCATGACCACCACACCGTCCATTCCAATCGCAACGACGATCCCTCCCACGGGCGCGTGCCCCTTCTCCGACACCGTCCGCGCGCAGGTCGCGAAGACCGTCGTTGGCCAGCAGGTCGTCGTCGAGCGCGTGATGATCGCGCTCCTGACTGGCGGCCATCTCCTCCTCGAGGGCGTCCCGGGAATCGCGAAGACGCTGATCGTGCAGTCGGTCGCGAAGGCGATCGACCTCAAGTTTGCGCGTGTCCAGTTCACGATCGACCTCCTCCCTTCCGACATCGTCGGCTCGGAGATCCTCGACCAGCGCACCAGCGAGTTTCGCATCCACAAGGGACCGATCTTCACGAATCTCCTCCTTGCCGACGAGATCAACCGCGCCTCTCCGAAGGTGCAGTCTGCACTCCTCGAGGCAATGCAGGAGCGCAGGGTTTCCATCGGCGACACCACGCACACGCTTCCCGCGCCCTTCCTCGTGATCGCGACGCAGAACCCCATCGAGCAGTCGGGGACCTTCGAACTCCCCGAGGCACAGCTCGACCGGTTCATGCTGCGCCATCGGTTCACCTACCCGAGCGTGGAGGATGAAACCGAGGTCGCTCGGCGCAGCCTCGCGCTGAAACTCAGGCGCCAGGGAGACGGCGCCATCCCCATGACCGCCTTCGACGCGATCGCAGAGGGGGCGCAGCTGCATCTTCGCGATCTCTCTGCGGCGATGGCCGCTGTGCAGTCGATTCATGTCAGCGAGGTGTTCCTGCGCGACTGCGTCACGCTCGTGCAACTGACCCGTTCGCACAAGGACATCGAGCTCGGCTGCAGCCCCCGCGCTGTGCTCGCGCTCGTCCATGCCTCGCGCGCCCGCGCGTTCCTCCACGGCCGCACGTACACGATCCCCGAGGACTTCTTCGCGCTCGCCGATGACGTGATCCTCCACAGGCTTCGCCTTTCCTACGAGGCGCTCGCACTCGGGCGCAAGTCGACGGATGTGCTCGCGCAACTCCTGCGCTCGCTCACCTGACCGTCGCGCGAGGAAAAGATGACCTCCCTCCTGCGACCTCCTGACGAGCTCGCCCACGGCGACTTCGAGATGGTCGTGCGGCGGCTCGCCGACGACCTCGCCATCGGGAGCGACCATTCGCGGTTCGTCGGCTCGGGGATCGAGTACGCGCAGTCGCGTCCCTACGCGCCGGGCGACTCGCTGCGGATGATGGACTGGCGGATCACCGCGCGGCTCTCACGCCCCTTCGTCAAGGAGTACGACACGCCGAAGCGGACTTGCGTCTACCTCGTGATCGACACTTCCTCGTCCATGTCGCTCGCCTCGACGACGCTCACCAAGCACGACCTCGGCGTCTGGATCGCCGCCGCACTCGGCCTTGTTGCGCAGCGTCGAATGAGCCCCGTCGGCATTGTCGGCGGCGGCGAGCGCGAGACCCGCCTCAAGCCCAGCCTCAACCGGACCGAGCTCTG
>CAYHHO010000116.1:0-8838 GCA_964356445.1 uncultured Singulisphaera sp.
GCAGACTGCCAGATCCAGCCTCATAGATGTTGAATGTGAAATCGTGCATGTACCCAGCGACGCCATCCACGGTTGTATTGCCGCCGTAGTTCGTCCATTCCGATGCTCCCGCGTAACTGTCCATCCAAGCCGTGACGGATGTTAGGAGGCGAGCGCTTCCGCCGAAATTGATTCGGTCGCCGAACTCCGCGAGACTCTCTGCCTGATAGGGTTGGCTGTAGTAGCCAGTCGGGTCGAGAGCGACAGGAATATTGGTATAGATGACATCGCCTGATGCCGAGGTCCAGACCGATGCAGTGAGTGCAATCAACGCAGTCGACAGAAGTGGGATCGTTCTCATGGCAAATCTCCTCGCGGCGTTTTCTGAACGCCCAAGCCCACCGAGGGCAGTCAAACAGAGTCGTGACCTACGACCCGCGACCCTTCGCCACTTCTTGCGCACGCACGCGTGCGAGTCCCCCTGCAATGCCAACGTCATCACGTCTCTGAACGATTCCACTGCAAATACAGAATATCCGCGTTTCCCTGCGAGTCAAACCACAGAGCGAACTTTCAATCAAGAAAAGGTGCTTCGAAATCAAACACTGCGACTTTCTGCGCAGATTGAGAGTCATTCTCGGCCGATCGTGCATAACGCGAAGTCCATGCGCAAAGGCAAGTTCCCTTCGCGTTCCTCTACCCGCATCCGCCCCATGCGCCGAGTAGGAGTGCCATATCCGCGCCTCCCACGAGCCCGCTCCCGTCGAGATCCGCTCCACTTTGAGCACCATTGCTTCCCCACGCGCCAAGGAGCAGGCCGAGATCCATCCCGTCAACGTTGCCGCTGTCATCGACGTCGCCGACGCACTGCGGTGTAATGACGATCACTGCGGTGAAGTACCCAGAAGCAGAAATCCGCGAGAGTGCCGTGACTCCCGCAGGAACCATCGACTGACCTTCGTGTGGCCACTGAGTATTTGTGGTGCCAGCCCCCCAACACCGGACGCTGCCATCTGCTTTCAGTGCGACGGAGTGATTCGCTCCAGCTGCAACGCGCACAACACTACCAAGCGCAGTGGGTGTGGTCGCTTGACCGTAGGCGTTGTATCCCCAGCAAACAACCGTTGCATTCTGTTTGAGTGCGACGGTGTGGTTGTAACCCATTGCGAGATCGGTGACCACTCCTAGACCCGCAGGTGGTGTGCATTGACCCTGCCCGTTGTCACCCCAACAGGCAATCGAACCTCCCTGAAGCATTGCAGCGGACTGGTATCCGCCCGCACGAACTTCAATTGCAGTTGCGAGACCCGCAGGAACCATCGACTGCCCAAAGTTTGGTATCGCACCAGTGTTCGTCGCGCCCCCGCCCCAACAAACGACTGCACCAGTCGATTGGAGTGCGATCGAGTGATAGTGACCAGCACCAACACTCGTCACGCTGCCGAGGTTGGTCGGCACGCGGGACTGACCGAAGTGTGGCATCGCGAAAGCAGTGGTGGTGCCGCCGCCCCAACAGGAAACGGATTGATCTTCTTTGATCGCAATTGTGTGGAGTCCGCCCCCAGCGATCGCAATGACAATACCAAGGTTCGTTGGCGGCGTGCACTGCCCTCGGCTGTTCTCTCCCCAACATACGACCGCGCCGCCTTGTTTGATAGCGATCGCGTGGGTGTCACCTGCAGCAATCTGTTTGATTCGACCGAGGCTGGCTGGTGGCGTGCACTGCGTGTACTGATTCGAACCCCAGCAGAGTGCACTGCCCGATTGAGCATGTGCCGATACGCCGAGTGCGACGTACAGCAGAGATGAAACTCGAATTGAAGATGTGACGAGCGTGTTCATGTTGCCAGTGATTCCGAAGCGACCCCTCCGTCGTGCAGTATGGAGCGTACATACGCAAATGTGCAAAAAGTCACAGATAATTTTAGACGGCGAACTCGACCCGAAAGGAGTTTGTTGCAAACTGAGATACTCGCTGCCCGCGAGCGGTCCTTTGGGACCTGACGGCAGGCTGCTATCGCGAACCCATATCCACACACTGCGCCGATCGCATGTTCGACACCGCTCCCGTCGATGACCATTTGCAATCCAGCAACTGGCGATATCGCCGGGACGCTCACGCCGACTGGCGCGCGGTGGAATTCCTGTTCGGCGGCGTAACGACCGAAGCTGTAGGCGAGCGTTCGTCCACGGTCGAATGAACTCTGCGCTTCGTCGTTCACTTGAGAGTCCTCAGGGAGATGCCGCTTCGAAGTGCTAACTCGATCGCTCGCCGCGCTGACAAGGTGACCGCCGCATCGGCGGTACCCTCCGTCGATGAAGGAAGGCGTCAAGAAAACATTCGCGGATCTCGGTCTCGGCAAGGAACTGCTCGCGGGGCTTTCAGCGCTCGGTTACGAAGAGCCCACACCGATCCAGACTGCCGCGATCGTGCCACTGCTCGAAGGTCGCGATCTGCTTGGGCAGGCTGCAACAGGCACTGGCAAGACAGCCGCGTTCGCGCTTCCGCTTCTCCAGCGCATCGGGAAGACGAAACCAGTTCCAAACAAGCCATTCGCGCTGGTGCTCGTGCCGACGCGCGAACTCGCTGTGCAAGTCTCCGAGGCATTCCACACCTACAGCAAAGGAACCGGAGTCACCGTGCTGCCGATCTACGGCGGCCAGGAGTTTCGCAGGCAGATCATCGGACTCGATCGTGGTACTCACATTGTCGTTGCGACACCGGGACGAGCGCTCGATCACCTGCGCCGCGAGACGCTTGATCTCAGCACACTGAAAGCCGTGGTGCTCGACGAAGCCGACGAGATGCTCGACATGGGATTCGCCGAGGATCTCGAACTCATCCTGAAGGCGACTCCGAAGACGCGACAGACTGCGCTGTTCTCGGCGACGCTGCCTCCGCGCATCGCATCGATCGCGGAGCGTCACCTGAAGGATCCAGCGCGAATTCTGATTCCGAGAGACAAGGCGACGAAGGGATCAGTCCCCAAGGTGCGCCAGACTGCGTATGTGGTTTCGAGGGCGCACAAGATCGCCGCGCTCGGGCGTGTGCTCGATCTAGAGTCGCCGAAGTTGGCGCTGATCTTTTGCCGAACGCGCCTCGAAGTCGATGAACTCGCAGATCGGCTGGTCGGCCGCGGATATCGGGTCGAGGCGCTTCACGGAGGCATGTCGCAGCAGGAGCGCGACCGTGTTATGAAGAAGGCGCGCGGCGCGATGGTGGATCTCGTCGTGGCGACGGATGTCGCAGCGCGCGGGATTGACATCGATCACCTGACCCATGTGGTGAATTTCAATGTGCCAATGTCGCCGGAGTCGTATGTGCATCGAATTGGTCGAACGGGTCGCGCTGGCCGTGAAGGCGTCGCCATCACGCTTGCTGATCCTCGCGAGCATCGACTGCTGCGCAACATCGAGCATCTGACAAAGCAGAAGATCGAAATCGCGACTGTGCCGACGCCGATGGATGTGAAGGCGCGGCGACTTGATATCACCAAGGCATCCGTGCGCGAAAAGCTTCTTGCTGGCGGGTCGGATGCATTCCGCGGTGTTGTGCAGACGCTCGCCGCGGAGTTTGATCCGATGGACATCGCGGCTGCTGCGATTCGACTTGTCCACGAGGCGTCGGAGGGCGAAGGGTCGAACGAGGACGACATGCACATCCCGACATTCGAGAAGGGCGCGCAGCGAAAGTCTGCACCAGAGCCGCCGAGGCGCGGCGAGTGGAATCGGGGTCCGGATCCTCGCGACCTCGTGCGGATCTACATCGCCGGTGGATCGCGCATGGGCATTCGCCCCGCTGATCTTGTCGGCGCGATCGCCAATGAAGCGAATGTCAATCCTCGTGGCATTGGCGACATCGAAATCGCAGAATCGTTTTCGATCGTCGAGTTGCCATCCGCAGATGTTGATCAGGTCATCAAGGCACTTCGCCGCGCGACAATTCGCGGTCGAAGGATCAAGGTGCACCTCGACCGTGGGATACGCAAGTAGGATCTTCGCTCTATGAAATTCAATCGGATCCTTTTCGTCGTCGGGGCGCTTCTCGCACCCATCGTGATCGCCCTGCAACTCTTCGCGCAGGCGCCAGCGTCTCCAGCGGCGCCGGCTGCAGCACCGCAGGCAGCGGCACCAGCTGCGGCGCCTTGGCCCAAAGATGATGCAGGTCTCAAGGCGCTCGCCACGACGCTATTGAAGGACTGGTTCGCAAAGATTGCGTCCCAAGACGCAGCCGCGATCGACTCGTGCATGCAACCTTGCATGCAGAATGTTGCCGCGGACGGAGCCACCGACCATGATCTGGCGCTTGCGCGAACCGTGTCGCGGGCGACGAAGGCCCCCGAAATCACCGAGGTCATTGCAACTCGTTCGGGAGACGCGCTCATCACGACCTGTCTCGTTTCGGCACAGCAGGTCATCGAAGGTGAGACCGTTGCGAACCCCGAGGTCCCACGCATCGGTGTCTGGCAATTCGTGGATGGATCAGATGGCTCATGGAAGTTGGCTGCGTGGTCGTCGCTCAACATGCCAGCGACGAGACCTGCGACGAGCGAACCAAAGTTCGCCGGAGATCCGACGCTCAATGCCGAAGGCGAAGCGATGCTCGGAAAGTTTCTTCGCGCGCAGCACACCAAAGACATGAAGGTGTTCGAGGCCATGCTGGCCGATGGAATGCAAGTGGTCAACTTCAAAGGACAGAAAGCACGAGCCGACATCATCCAGGGAGCGAACAGGGCGAAGACGCAGCCGCCAGTCCTGGCTGCCGTGCGCGCGACGCGCTGCGGCGACTTGACTGTGGTCTCTTGCAATTTGTCGATGGGGCAGTCGATCGGATTCACGACGCTCCCAGCGGATCCAGTGCCCTTCATGGCTGTTTTTCAAGGCACTGGCGATGCTGCGAAAGTGATCGCCATCAGCAACACCAATAAACCCAATTAGTTTCTGGAGAGTTTTTCCGCCAAGTGTTGGTGCGCCGCGCCTTCCTGTGGCATACTGGTCTCGTGGTTCGCACGCGCACAATCCCCGTCGCTGCAATTGCGCTCTTGGGAGCAGGCATTTCACTGACCCAAGCGGCTCGCGCCGACGAACCCCGCGCCGACGGCGTGTTTGCAGAGTGGACTGTCAGCCAACGAATCGCAACCGATCCCGCGGGAGACGCGACGGGCGCATTCGACGTGCGCAACGTCTATGCCAACAACCGAGGCACTCGCCTCTTCCTGCGCTTTGATACTTCGACGACGCTCAATATTCAGTCGGGCGCGATCAGCGATGGAACTTTGAGAGTACAGATTGACATGCCAGGCAATCGCGCGCTCACGATCGATCTTCGTGGCAAGGCGCTCTGGCGGGACAACGACACCGCGCTTGGTGTCGGTTGGGCTGAGGTTGGGTACACGACTGCAGCCACCTACGCGACGAACGAATTCGAACTGGTCGTGGACCTCGCGATGTTCGGCGTGGTTGTCGGGAGCCCGATCACCATCAACTTCAGTTCGAGCGATTCGCTTTCGACCAGCGCCCCCTACACGATGTCGCAACCCGCAGTGCCGCCGCTACGCAGAAGCGCTGCGCGTGCCGCAGGGACCGTCTTTCGAATCGCGAGCGTCAATACCGAACAGACTGGGCTGCTCAATTCGACTCGGCGCCCGAAGTTGCTGCGCCTTGTCGATGCGATGAACGCAGATGTCTACTGCTTCCAAGAGGAATACAGTTCAACAACGAGCCAAGTGGCCACGCATCTGACGAGCACCGACCCAATGGAAGACGGCGCGAGCTGGAATGTCCACAAGAACAACGACTGCGTGATTGCAAGTCGGTCTCCGCTGCTGGCGCTGCCATCGCCCAACACGGCGACGGCTGCCGCAGTCATCGACCTGCCGGCGCCGGGTGCCGCAGACGCAATCGTCGTCTTCAGCATCCACCACAAGTGCTGCGGATACATCGGTAGCACCGAAGACACGACGCGCATCACGCAGATGAACGGACTCATCACGACGCTCAACAGTTTGCGGGGTGGGTCGCTCGGCGCTACGTTTGAACCCTATCGACAGGCACCCGCCATCGTGATTGGCGACTGGAATCTCGTTGGATCTATAACGCCTCTGAGCCTCCTGACCGATCCCACAGGTCCGAACATGGTTGATGCATTTCCACCGCACTTGATCGGTGAAGAGTGCACGACATGGCGCGGCGCACCAACTGGCGCGGGCTCGTTCACCCCAGGGCGTCTCGACTTTCTCGCGCATTCTGCTGTTGGGCTGAGCCGCCGCGGTTCGTTCGTCCTCGATAGCGCGACATTGAACTCAACCGAACTTGCTGCGCTTGGACTTCAGGCTGGCGACTCTGCAGCGACGGATCACAACATGCTCGTTGGCGACTTTTCTTGGATCGCGCCGCCGTCATGCAGTGGAGATGCGAACGCAGACAACGTCATCGATGGTGCAGACATCGCAGTCGTGCTTTCGAATTGGTCTGGAAGTGGCGCGGGCGATGTGAATCACGACAACACGGTCGACTCTGCGGACATCACGACAGTGCTCGCGAATTTCGGCGGCAGCTGTCCGTAGCGGGTGGATCAGGGGGTCTCGTTGCTGCGCGCACTGTCTTGCTGCGGTTTCTTCTCTCGACGCGCACCGCCCGGAATTGGTTTCTCTCCGCGCTCCAGCGCAGCGATCGCCGCATCTCCAATGCCAGCGCGCACATGCGCGATCAGTTCATCGCGCAACTGAACCGCGCGTTCGGGAAACTGGGCAGCGAGGTCATGTTCTTCGGCGAGGTCGGCCGCAAGATTGAACAGCCGCGACACGCGAGTGTCCCATTCGTAGATGAGTTTTTCGTCGCCTTTGCGAATGGCTGACTGCGGGTGATCGAGTTCGACAGGTTGATGCCAGACAAATCGGTCGATCGGTCTCGCGACAGTTCCTGCCCCAGCATTCATCAGCAGCGACTTCCAACTTCCTCCCTCGACGCCTCGAGCCGCGGCGCACTCTGCCCCAGCGAAGTCGAGAATGGTGGGAAGGATGTCGTAGCCGATCACTGGGATCGCGCAGCGTGCGGCCGAAGCGATCCCCGGACCAGCAACAATGAGAGGAACGCGGATTCCTCCCTCGCCGAGATTGCCCTTGCCTCCACTGAGAATCCCAGTGCGCCCGCCGTTGTCAGACATATAGATGATGAAGGTGTTCTTTTCGATGCCGAGCGCTCGAAGTTCGGCGACGAGCGCACCGACGCAGGTGTCGAGGTCCTCTGTCATTGCAGCCATCCCCGCGCGCGTCGCGCGAGTTCCACCACCGGACGCCAGGCCTTCATATCTCTTCACCGTCGCCGCAAGCGACTGCACCTCCGTATGCACCGCGTAATAGGAGAGTTGCAGGAAGAACGGATGCGCCTCCTTCACCTGCTCCGCCATGAATTCACGCGCACGACGGGTCATGCTGAAGAGCAACTTCGGGTCACTTGGGTCGGAGGAATTGCCGGTCTCGTTCTGCGTGATGCCGTCACTGATGTCGTAACCCATCGACGCCGGAGATTGCGGCCACTGCCACTTTCCGAGGTGTGCCGTGCGATACGTCGGATCGCATCGCTTGAGCGAATTTGGAAGCGACTCGCTCGCAGGCGCAGTCCACTGCGTCGACACTCTCGTCGGCGCGTTGAGCGTTGTCGTGGTTCGTCCGGTCAGGAGCGATGCCCGCGAACACTCGCACTTGGGATGCCCTGCGTACGCCTGCGAGAATGTCATGCCGCTGGCGGCGAGGCTTTCGATGTTTGGTGTGTTGAAGTTCCGAGCGCGCGTCTTGTCGTTCCCAGGAATCATCGCCACTGCAGTGCCGTTCCACGCTTGGTCATCGACGAGGATGAACAGAAAGTTGGGTGGGACCTTCGATCGCCCATTGGCGAGATCGTCAGCAGCAGTTGCGAGCGCATTCGTGATCAGTGCGCAGGCCAGAAGTGCGATTGTTTGGGTGCTCATCATGGGGAATTGTCCCGCAATCGGCGCGCGGGACAGGGGACTTGCGCGAAGCGCTCTCGTGCCGCAGTCAGGGTCGGATTGTCACCCACCGCGCTTGCTCTCCAACTCCTGCCAGCGTGCGTAGAGGGTCGCGACCTTCGCGTGCGCCACATCGAGTGTCTGACACGCCGCGGCCATCTTGACATGATCTGCCGCAACAACAGGATCGCTCACGCGCGCCTCCGCGAGCCGCGATGCGTCCTCGGCTGCATGCACCGCCGCTTCGATGCCGTCGAATTCGCGCTGCTCTTTGAAACTGAGTTTCTTCCGCGTGGGAGTCGTTGCTGCGGAGGGACTCTTGACGGTCTGCATCGATTGACCTCGCGCAGCGCGGCTCTCATCCTGCGCAACCTGCTCTGATCTTTCGAGGACTGCGAGTGCCTGATCGAGGCTCGCGACGACCGACACTTCTGCATCGGCACCTCCAATCACGACAATCGACTTCGCGAGTCGCTGCAGCATGGTTCGATCATGTGTGACCAGCAGCACGGCGCCCGAGAACGACTCGATCGACTCTTCGAGCACTTCAAGTGTGGGAATGTCGAGATCGTTCGTCGGTTCGTCGAGTACCAAAATGTCTGCAGGCTCGAGCATCATTCGCGCCAAGTGCGCACGTGCGCGCTCGCCTCCTGAAAGGCTGCCGACTGTCTGAAGCAACTGCGCATCGGTGAATAGAAAACGTCGAGCCCAACCCGTGATGTGCAAGGTCTGCCCCTGAAAGTCAACGAAGTCGCCGACCGGACAAATCGCATCGCGTAGCAGCGTCTGCGGAGGGATTTCAGATCGCTCCTGCCGCAAGACAACGATGCGTGGCTTGGGATCTGCAACTCGGACTGTTCCCGAGTCTGGTG
>CAYHHO010000117.1:0-8644 GCA_964356445.1 uncultured Singulisphaera sp.
CGATCTCGTTGGTTGCGACTGCGACAAGCGGGGTGAGAAGACTCGGTTTCCAAAGGCACGTGTCGCCGCAGACTGCCGCAACAAGTGCGTTCCACGCCCAAACTGCGCAGGGGAAATTGAACGCCGTGATGATCCCGACCGTGCCGATCGGGTGCCACTGTTCGTACATCCGATGGCGTGGGCGTTCCGAGTGCATCGAGAGTCCGTACAGCTGCCTCGCGAGACCGACCGAGAAATCCGCGATGTCCACCGCTTCTTGGACTTCGCCAAGTCCCTCAGCGCGGATCTTGCCCATCTCCAGAGAGACGAGTTCGCCGAGAGGTTCCTTGAGTCTGCGAAACTCGTTGCCGATGAGCCGGACGATCTCGCCGCGCTGCGGAGCGGGGCAGAGTCGCCACTCCTTGAAAACACGGTCGCAGCGGATAAGTGCTGCGTCGAGGTCGGACTTCGACTGCATTCGCACGCCAGCGATTGGTTTTCCAGTCGATGGGTCAAGCGAAACAACGATCGACTTGTTTGCTGTGTCGGGCTGGCAGACCAATGGGTGATTCGCTATCCCCAACCTTTGCAAGAGGGGGTGCATGATGGTTGAGTTCGCCATTTCTGCCTGCGACATGCTTACGGAGCCTTCGGTGCGGCTGGGGCTGCTGATGCAGGAGCGGCTGGCGCTGCCGCAGTCGGCGCAACAGGCGGAAGCGTCGGTGCATCCGCAGCGGGTGGTCCGCTGAGCACTTCGACCTTCTCAATCACAACTTGGGTCTTTGGAGCTGCCTCTGAAATGCTCGACTGCTGAACTGAAACTGCGGCAATCGCATCGACGACTTCGATGCCCTTGATCACCTTCCCAAACACCGCATATGCCGCTCCACCCCTTGGCTCGTCGAGGAACTTGTTGTCGACGGTGTTGATGAAGAACTGACTGGTTGCGCTGTCTGGAGCGGAGGTGCGCGCCATCGAGATTGAACCTCGTGCATTTGGCAGTCCGTTCGTCCACTCATTCTTGATCGGGGTCTTTGTTGGCTTCTCCTTCAAGTCTGGCGTGAACCCGCCACCTTGGATCATGAATGTCTTTATGACGCGGTGAAAAAGCGTGCCGTTGTAGAAACCGTCCTTGGCGTACTGAACAAAATTCTGAACCGAAATTGGCGCTTTCTCCGCGTTGAGTTCCAGATAAAACGTGCCCATGTTGGTCGTCATTGCGACGTAGACCGGCGCCGCCGCTGCGGCAGTAGGCGCTTGGGGCTTGGGAGCCGATGTCGGGTCTTGCGCGAACACGGCAGTGACGCAGCTGCACGCTGCGAGGAAGAGCGTGGCCGTTGAGCGAGCGCGGGCAGGGAAGCGAATCGAAGAAAGTGTGGACATAGTCCTCGTATCCTAACGCATCAGATCTGCCTAGGATGGGCGGTCTCGAATGAAGTTCGTCCATGCCATTTTTGACTTGTTCAGCTCGGTGAAATTCGGCATCGTTCTGCTCGTCCTGCTCTTCATCTACATGTCAGTCGGGAGCGCGGGCATCGTCTATCCGGTGCATCCAAATCTCTTCCACCCAGACGCGTGGGTGCACGAGCAGATGAGGCAGTGGAGGCACCTCGAGATGACCGAATTCGAGTGGTTTCACTGGTGGACTTTCGACCTCTTGATCGGGCTCATTTCGATCACGATGATCGTGACAACATTGCGCCGCATTCCCTTTCGCGCAGTGAACTACGGCGTTTGGATGATTCACGCAGGTGTGCTTGTGCTCATCGCAGGAAGTTTCATTTACTTCCACTACAAGGTGGAGGGCGATTCGCCGATCGCACGTCGAAAGGTCGTCCTGCGAATGGATGGCGTTTCGGATCCAGTCGAGCTGCTTGCAGCCCCTGGATCGAGTGCGCGAATTGGAGCGGGGACATCGGAGATGACGGTTGAGGTGGCGGAGATCGATCCGAACTGGACGCTCCGATCTGGCGATCAGGCTGGCACGAGCGCGTACAGCGTGAAACTTCTGGTGACGAGTGCATCGAAGCGGTTCATGCGGCAGTTGATCGCGAATCACCCCGAATTCACCGAAGACTTGATCTTCACGGATGATCCAGCGCAGCCGATCAAGCGCGCCGTCAAAGAGACTGGCGATGCGATCATCGAGCCACGCCTGAGTGCGCTGCTTGACTACGAGAGCCAGGGCTACTTCTATCTTCGCAATGACCTTGCAAAGTGTTGGGCGCTCTATGTGCGACTGGCGGGATCGACTGAATGGGTCATGCGTCCGATCGACGGGATGCCGCTCTACAATGATCGAATCAGTTCGCGCAGTGAAGTCTTTGAGCCTGCAGGGGCACCAGCGGTCGTTGTTGATGCACTTCAGGTTTCTGTGCCTGGGGTCGCGCCGAACGACCCATGCGCCGATGTGACCTTCAGCGTGGGCGGATACCTGCGATACGCGCAGACACGATTGAGATTTGCAGCCGGGAATCCCGCATCGCCCTTCAATCCGGCAGCGAAGGTCGAGTTGCGGAGCGCTGATGGCGCGGAAGCCGAGTATCAGTTGGTCGCGCTTGATCCCGAACGATCGTCTGGCGACGATGGGCTCATTCGGATGGTGACCGTCAACAGCGAAAGCGAATTCGAGTCGCTCCTTCGGCGGAGCGAACTCAAGATCAGCATTCCGTCGCTGGGGATCGATGTCATCGAGCCAGTGCGCGCTCCGGCATCGAAAGAAGATTCGTCGTTCATCTCGATCGGTGACCCGACGCTCGGATATGGCTATCGCGTCGTTGCAGCGCAGGATCACCTGCCGGTGGCGCAGCGGAGTGCGAGCGTCCTGATCATTGACATCAAGACGCCGACTTCGACGATCCGGCGATGGGTCTTTGACGATCCAACTCTGACACGCGATGTTGTTTCAGGCGGCGACCACGCATCGCCCATTCCCCCCGATGGCTCCATCCATATGGAGTACCTCCCAGGTGGAGGGCGCGCATTGATTTCGTTGGTTGTTGGTCCAGCAAGGGATCTGCTTCGAGTTGTCGCATCGTTTGGGGAGAGTGCCGGCAAGAGCGAGGTCGTTCGAGTTGGCGAATCGATAACGCTTTCAGCCGGATTGACTGTTCGAGTTCCGTGGTACGAGCCGCAGACGGTGCTCGAGACGCGTCCGATGATCGTGGCGCCAGAGCAGCGGATCCCGAACGCCCGCGAAATGTTTTCGCAGGTGCTCGTCTCGGTGCCTGGGGGAGGCTCGCGGTGGCTTGAGTTCAGCCCCTATGCATTTGATGATGATCGTTTCGCGCTTCGCAGGCACCCCTTTCACCCGCAGCGGGTGCGGCTTGCGGACGGTCGCGAGATCGAGATGCTTTTCTCGCGACAGAGAATTCCGCTTGGGACAGATGTCGCACTGGAAGAGTTTGTCCTGACAACTCATGAGGGCGGATACACGGGGCAGGCGGGGACAATTCGCGACTACACCAGTGTGATCCGCTTTCGCGATGGAGCTGAGTGGGGACCGACGACCCGCGTCAGCGTCAACGAGCCGGTCGAGCATGATGGTCTCTGGTATTTCCAGGCGCAGTGGGATCCACCAGAGCCGCCTCGGGGAGAGGGGGATCGCGGATCGATGGGACTGAACTACACGGTGCTAGGTGTCGGAAACCGTGAGGGAGTCTGGATCCAGCTCGGTGGGTGCGTGCTCGCCGTTGTCGGAATGATCTACGCTTTCTCTGTGAAGCCAGTCCTGATTCGCCGACGTGGGCAACGTGCGGCGCTCGCAGCAGCGGCGCGGATGGCGCCAATGAAAGAGGCGGTGAGACCATGAAGACACTGCTGCTCGCTGCTGTCGTTGTCGCTTCGCAGTGGTTGGGCGCTGCGACTTTGGGGGCGGGTTCGGCGACTGAATTGCCTTCGTTCGAGAGCCAAGTGGACTTGTCGCCGTTTGATGGCATCGCTGTGCAGGCCGATGGAAGGATCAAGAGTTTCGGTTCTTTTGCGCATGGCGAGATGGCATTCGTCAGTGGTCCAAAGCGGATCAACGGTCAATCGCCAGAGTTCACCTATCTCGACTTGTTACTTCGTCCGCAGGCGTACGCGGACGCGGATGTGATCTACGTCAAGGGTGCGATTGTTCGCAAGCCGATTGCGGAGGCGCTCCTTCGTGCCGACGCGACGTTGGCAGCGAGGATGGACGCCTTCATGAAGACGGGGCTCATTTCGGAAGCGCTGCTTTCGAGACCCGAACTCGAGCCTGTGCTGATGGAGATGCGGTCGGATTTGCTGCGCACGGCGAAGTCAATGGACGCTGTTCAAGGTGCGCGAACAGTCATGAGTCCCGAGTACCTCTTGAGGCAGTTGCGCATCGTGCCTGCTGCACCGACCGACAGGGATCAGCGCTGGTCTTCGATTCGAGAGATCGTCCTCCTTGCTGCGGATCCTTCTGCAATCAAGGCCGCCGGGGTCACAGCGGATCCGATCCCAGGAATCGACGAGGCGAAGCAGCGCGCTTGCGCTGCGGCGTGGAAGCGGCTGGTCGAAGGCTGGACCAGCGGCGATGCAGTTGTCGTCAATGGCGCGGTGTCACAGATTGCCGAGATCCTTCCGACGATGAGCCCCGCTGCGTATCCAGACGCGAATCGACTGCGGTGGGAGTCTTGGTACTTCTCCAACGGAAATCTCGTCTGGATCTGGCTGGTGTACGCACTGAGCGTGACGCTTCTGCTGCTTGGCCTGGTCTATAGGTGGAAGGGCGCACGCATGGCTGGGCTTGTCGTGTTCCTTGCAGCGTTCGCGCTTCAGTCCGGTGCGCTCGCGCTGAGGTGGTGGATTTCTTCTCGGTGGCCGAACTCGAACATGTTCGAGGCCGTGACGACTGCCGCGTGGTTTGGCGGATGCGCCGCGTTTGTGATTGAAGTCATCGTTCGAAGGCGCCCATCAGCGGGGATATTCGCCCTGGCAAGCGGCGTTTCGAGTGCTGTCGCGCTGATGGCTGCGCACTTCCTTCCGGTGCAATTGAATGCGCAGGTTTCGAACATGATGCCAGTCCTGCACGACGTGTGGCTCTACATCCACACGAATGTGATCATCTTTTCATACTGCTTGATCTTCATGTCCGCGGTTTCCGCGGCGATTTACTTGGGATACCGAGTGCTCGGTGGCAAGGCGGTGTACGCGAGAGTGGGCGGCTCAGCGCAGGTGCTGTCCGCATCGGGCGCAGCAGATCCGCTGCGCGGAGAAAAGTTCGGTGAGGTGCTCGACGGCGTGACCATGCTCCTCATGAAACTCTCGTTCGTCCTGTTGTGGACTGGTATCGCGATGGGAGCGATCTGGGCGGATCACTCGTGGGGAAGGCCTTGGGGTTGGGATCCCAAGGAAGTCTTCGCGCTCAACACATTCGTCGTCTTCGCCGTGCTCGTGCACGTGCGCTACCGCGCGATCGACAAGGGGCTCTGGACGGCGCTTCTGTCGGTGGTCGGTGCCGCCGTGATGCTCTTCAACTGGATCGTGATCAACTTTGTGATCACCGGGTTGCATTCCTATGCGTGATGCTTAGGCGGGGGGCTGCCACTGCTTTCCCCTCTGCATTTCGAGGGCTTTGACATATCTATAGAAAGTCCCCTCGAGATTGCCGAACGCAATCACGAAGCCAGGCCAGCCGTCGAGGCATCCAAGTTTGAAGATGTAGTGTTTGACGAACGACCAGATGGCGTGGGTGAGTGCCTTCCACATCGTCACCTTTCGGTTTGCGATGCGCTCTGCGCCGAGCGAGGAGTAGCGATTCGCCTTGTGAAGAAGTTCGGTCACATTCTTGAACGGAAACTGCCAGATGGCGTTTTTTACGAAGCCGATCGGCCTTGCCGTGTGCAAGATGAACCCCTCATGCACTGGCTTTAGGTCGTAACTCATGCAACCTCTGCGAAAGAGTTGAGGTTGTCGATAGTTGGGATACCACCCCGAATGCTTGATCCACTTTCCCATAAAGAAGTTTCGTCTTGGCACGCGATAGACATCGACGGATTCACTGGATCGACAGATCGCAGAGATTTCAGCGGCAACCTCGGGGGTGCATCTTTCGTCGGCGTCGAGGCTGAAGATCCAGTCGTGCGAACACGCGGCAAGCGCTTGATTGCGCAGGTTCCCAAACCCTTCGAACTTCACTTGAACAACCTTCGCGCCCAATCGCGTGGCGATATCCGCGGTTCCATCGGTGCTCCACGAATCAACAACTATGACTTCGTCAGCCCAGAGAACGCTCTTGATTCCAGCGGCGACCTTCTCGGCTTCGTTGAAGGCGATGATGTAGGCAGATACTTTGCTCATTTGGATCTCGCCTTGGTTCGGTTGCGTTTCGTGGGCACTTCGCGAAGTCTAGATCGATCGGTGATCGCGGGCGGCTCGCCGAGGAACTCATCGCGTATGCGGACATCGGGCGTCCAGTTCCCCATACTCTGACTGTCAGCATGGATCGCCTTGCCATTTTCCTCTGTTCATACATGAAGGACCTCCATCGGACCGAGCGGTTGTTCCAGAGCATCAAGAAGTACAACGTCGATCAACTTCCCCTTTACATCGCAGTGCCAAGTGCGCACTTGCCCGAATTTCGGCGGGTGCTCACAGATGCCACCGTCCACTGGCTGACTCAGGAAGAAGTGTTTGCGGCGTGCCCCAGTTCTCGCAGCGCGAAGTATCGAGATGTTCCAGGCGGGCAGATGCAGCAGGTCGTGAAGTCCGAGGCCTGGCGCCTGGGCATCGGCGAAAATATCTTGGTGATGGATTCCGATTGCAAGTTCATTCGACCCTTCCGCGAAGGTGATTTCATCGCGTCTGACGGTACGGCGTTTTCCGTGTTGTGCGATCCTCGGTCGATCCATGAACTCGCCATGCGGGTCCGCAAGCCAAAGATCTGGACAGATTGGCTGGCAACAGGCGATCGGACACGGAAGTACTTCGGCAATAAAAGTGACGCGACGTTGAGTTTCGGAGGGGCTCCTTTCATTTGGAGTTCGCGGGTCTGGTCGGATCTTGCAGTGAAGCGCCTCGAGCCTGCTGGTCAGACCCTTCTCGATCTCGTCCGGGACCTTGGATCGGAATTGATGATCTACGGCGAAGCGCTCGTGGCCCTGAAGAGCATTCCGATCCAACTGCACGAACCATACTTCAAGCTCTATCTCTACGAGAACGACTTGTGGAACGATGTCCGGGACAGGGTCGATGAATCAGGCCTTGCCGCATCGTTCATGGGAGTCGTCTATCAATCCAATTGGGAGTACTGGACGGATCATCACGCATACCGAAAATCGATTCCATCTCGCGTCGCCAGATCGCTTCGACGCAATGGTGCAAAGGTGCGGTGGTATCTTGGGTCATGATCCCACAAGCAATGAAGCGAAGCCGCTGGCTCATCATTGCGCCCACGTTCAATTGTGACGGGCGTGCGGCGAGTCTGACCATCACCGATAAGCTCCCGTACCTTGAAGCCGCGGGCATCGATCTTGAGGTCATCAGTACTGTGACCGGTGCGCGCCATCCGCATCTCGTCCACCACCAGGTTTGGCCCGTTGGCCCGTCGGCAATTCGCTTCGATTACAGGCATGTGACAGCGAAGCGGCATGGTCGTGGTCTTCGATACAAGCTTCAAACGGTTGCGTTGTCGGTGTTGCTGGCTCCTGCAATTCTCGTAGAAAGGATCCTGACCGGACTGTCGGGGCATTGGTCGTGGACGCCTGCTGCAGCGATTCGGGCTTGTCTGTTGAATCGCGCTCGACCATTTGATCTCATTTTCTCCACAGGGGGACCAGTCTCTGCTCACCTCGCGGGGTGGATGGCGCACAAGTGGACGGGGCTGCCGTGGATTGCTGAAGTGCATGACCCAATTGTCAATCATCGAGATCCAAAGGAAAGTCCGATGCGATTTCGCCTGAGCCGTGAACACTGGCTCGAGCGTCAACTCGAAAGAATGATCTGCAACGACGCGCAGGTTGCGTGGTGGTTTACGAACGCGGCGGTCGCATCCGCGCGTCAACGGAATCCGCAACTTGGCGAACGCGGGTTTTGTGTGCTTCCTGGCGCACAACAGCCCGAGATCGCCGCGCGTCACCAGTACAACGATTCGCTGCAGATCGGGCACTTTGGAGTTCTCGCTGACTCAAGATCTCTTGCCGAGTTCCTTGAAGGGTTGTCTCTCTGGATCGACCGAAATCCGAACGCACGATCGATTGTTCGGCTGCACGTGTACGGAACTGGCCTCGATGCTCGCGCGAAGCTAGTTGCAGACGCCCGAAAACTGTGGGACATGATCGTCTGTCACGGCCGCTTGGAACGTGATCCTGTCTCCGGCGAGTCCGGGCGCACGCAAGTGACCCGAAAGATGCAGGAGTGCGACGCGCTGCTGCTCCTGCATGGCAATGTCCCGTCGTGCGCTGAATACATTCCATCGAAAATCTACGAGTACATCTGGGCGCGAAGGCCAATCCTGGCGTTGACGCATCGCAATGCCCAACTCGATGACCTGGTCAGGCGTTACGGCGGTGTCATTGCCGACAACGTCGACGCGAAGAGCGTGGTCGCAGCACTGGATGACGTATGGATGAAGTGGCAGAACAAGACCCTTGAACCAAGCGGTGCTTCACCGATTGGCGTTGATCAGGCGGTGTCAGCAATTCTGGAGCGGGTCAAGACT
>CAYHHO010000118.1:0-8465 GCA_964356445.1 uncultured Singulisphaera sp.
GATCCAGTCGGGCTTGGAGAGAGTTTCGCTGCCTTCATGCACCTTGCGGATGAAGCGGAGTTTGTGATCGGGGAGCGCATCTGGACCGACTCGAGGTACATCGAGCAGAGGCTCGCCGATCTCAGCGAACACATGGAGACGGTGATCCAGAAGTATTTGCGCAACGAGTTCGCAGACTTGGATGCCTACAACCAGCAGGCAGGCGAGATCGCAGAGCCCTACCGCTTTCTTGTCATTGCTGACTTCCCGACCGGACTTTCTGACGTCGCAGCCCGCAAACTGGCGAGCATTGTGAATAGTGGCGCGCGCTGTGGTGTTTTTACGATCATTCTGCGCGACACGAGGCAGGCGGTGCCGCCCGAGGTGGACCTTGCGGACATTCGAAGCCGGTCGCTCTGCTTCGGTTGGAAGGACGGTCGACTTGTGGTGGGTACCGACCTCTTGGATCGCTTTGTGTTCACCCCCAATGCGGCCCCGACCGATGAATTCAAGATCGCTTTGCTTCGGCGCATCGCTCGTACGGCGAGAGACTCACGGCGAGTCGAGGTTCCGTTCTCAGCGATTGCCCCAAGCGACAGGGACATCTGGTCGCAAACCACCAACAAGTCGATCTCGGTGGCGCTCGGTCGCTCGGGGGCAACCCGATTGCAGCAGATCACGCTCGGCGAAGGAACGAGCCAGCATGCGTTGATCGCGGGAAAGACGGGGTCAGGAAAGTCAACGCTCTTTCACGCGCTCATCACGAATCTTGCGCTTCGATACAGCCCAGATGAGGCGGAACTCTGGCTCATCGATTTCAAGAAGGGAGTCGAATTCCGAACATATGCCACTCATCAACTTCCGCACGCGCGGGCCGTTGCTGTTGAGAGCGACCGAGAGTTTGGGCTCTCGGTGTTGCGTGGTCTGGACGCTGAACTCCGCCGCCGCGGAGAGATTTTTCGAGAGCGGTCGGTGCAGGATCTCGGTGGTTACCGAAAACTTGGTGTTGTCGAGTGCATTCCGCGCACGCTGCTCATCGTCGATGAGTTCCAAGAACTCTTCACCGAAGATGACAAGGTCTCCGAAGAATCGGCGCTCTTGCTCGATCGGTTAGTCAGACAAGGGCGCGCCTTTGGGATTCATGTCATTCTCGGATCGCAGACCCTTGGCGGCGCATACTCCATCGCTCGCGCGACGATGGGCCAGATGGCGGTTCGCATTGCGCTTCAGTGCAATGAAGCGGACTCTCAATTGATTCTCTCTGACGACAATCTTGCCGCGCGCCTGCTTTCACGGCCTGGCGAGGCGATCTATAACGATGCTGGCGGGTTGGTCGAAGGCAACAACCCATTTCAGGTGGTGTGGCTTCCAGATGACGAGCGGGATCGCATGCTCATGAAAGTCACCGCCCACTGTCGGCAACATCCACCCGCGAAACGACACAAGATGATCGTTTTCGAGGGGAGTGCCCCAGCCCAACTCGAAACCAACGAATTGCTCACGGCCTCGTGCTCGAAGCGTGACAGTGGCGTCGTGCCGAAGGTCCCCCTTCTCTGGTTTGGCGATGCGATTTCAATCAAGGATCCAAGTTCGGTTGCGTTGCGTCGGCAGTCCGGAACCAACATCATGCTCATTGGGCAGCGCGAGGATTCCGCGCTGGACCTTTCAGCCGGTGTGTTGGTGTCGCTTGCAGCGCAGTTTCGAAGCGGCGCGTGCTCGCTTTACCTGCTCGACGGAACTCCTCCAGATGACGAGCACTTTGGCAGACTAAAGGGTTTGCAGGAGCAACTTGGGATTTCGGGAGAGTCAGGCGGACTCCGGGATACACAGGCGGTCCTTGAGAGAGTCACAGCAGAGATGATCCGCCGGCAAGTCGACCACGCATCGCAGGCTCCAACCTGCGTGGTGCTGGTTCACGCCATTCATCGTTTCAGGTCACTTCGGCGCAACGAAGATGATTTCAGTTACTCCTCGAACTCTGACGCAGTCCCAACACCCGACAAACTCTTGACGACGCTGTTGCGCGATGGTCCCCCGCTTGGAATTCATGTCATGGTGACTTGCGACGGTGCGACAAACCTTGCCCGATCATTTGATCGCAATTCGATTCGCGAATTTGAGTGGCGGATGCTCTTTCAGGTCAGCGCGTCGGATTCGAGCACGCTCATCGACTCGCCGGTAGCGAGCCGACTCGGTGCGCAGCGGGTGTTGCTGCACAGCGAGGAATCTGGCGGGCAGGAGAAGTTCAGACCATACGCTTGGCCCGACAACCAGTGGATCGAACAGAGGCTTGTCACTCGCCCGACATGAAGCATGTCGAGACCGATGAATCGATGCCGCTACCGCTATCATGGCGCTGCTCGGGCGCTTAGCTCAGCTGGCTAGAGCACTGCCCTTACATGGCAGGTGTCACAGGTTCGAATCCTGTAGCGCTCATTTCCGACTGCGGTTTCTTGGTTTCGCTGCCTCGTGTTGATTCTCTCGCCCCTTCATCAAACTCGCCTCGAACCCATGCGTCTGATTCTTCCACCGCTCGCGCTCATCATTGCATGTGGCGCAATGTTTCCCGCCTGCTCGAACATCGAGAAGGCCGATCCAAAACTTGCGCCCAAGCGCGTCGAGCGACCGCCGATTCCACTTGATGTCGATCCCATCATGCGCGGAACGGTTGCGAGTGAGTCCATCGTCATGGGGTACCTCCCCGTCGTGGTGCGCGGGTACGGGCTCGTTGTCGGGCTCGATGGAACGGGGAGTCGCACCGCTCCAGCCGAGGTGCGCCAGTACATCTTGCGTGAGATGTTGCGTTACGGCACGGGTGAGGCGGGTGGAACGGTTCCTGCGCTTCAACCAGAAGCCCTCCTGAATTCTGAAAACACAGCGATCGTCATCGTCGAGGGGCTGATTCCAGCAGGAGCGCCACGCGGCACTCCGTTTGATGTGCGGGTTTACGCGGCGCCCGGAACCAGCACAACAAGCCTCGAGGGCGGAATGTTGTGGACGACTGACTTGCGCCCGGGCGTCTTGCTCGTCGGAAGCCGCGAAGTCAGGGCAATGGCTCAGGCGAAGGGGCCGATCATCATCAATCCATTCGCCGATGATGCGCATCAGAGTCAGACGATGGTGAATCGCTTGAGTGGCCGTGTTCTCAACGGAGGGAAGTCCAGCAAGACCCTGCCGATCAAACTTGTCATGGCGACGCCAAGTCACTCGCGCGCTCGATTGATTTCGAGCGCGATCAACTCAAACTATCCGCGTGAAGCTTCGCAGTCGAGCGAAACCGCCGTCGGGAAGTCGGGAGAACTGATCGTGGTCTCGGTGCCTCCTTCATGGTTCACCCACTCCGACGAGTTCGTCGAGTTGCTTCGGCATACTTCAGTCAATGTCGGTCCGATTGATGCAACTGCGACTTCGATCAGCCGCGCACTCATGAACAATCCTGGTGCAGCCAATTCAGCCAGCCTTCGTTGGCAGGCCCTTGGTCCAAAGAGCCTCAGCGCGATTCGACCTCTCTACGACTACCCAGAAGAACAACCTCGATTCGCTGCCCTTCAGGCTGGGGCGCGCCTCGACGACGCACTCGTTGTTACGCACCTGCTCTCGATGGCGCAGTCAGGAAGTGCTGAACTGCGTGTGCCAGCGATTCGACTGCTGGAGAGGATGGGGATCAACCCCGCCATCGACCTTGGGCTACGCCCGCTCCTCGATGACACCGATCTCGATGTTCGCCTTGCGGCTTACGAAGTGCTGCGAGCCCGAAAGGATGTCATTGTGCAGAGTCAAATGGTGGATGGGAAGTACCGGATCGATGTGGTTCCGAGCAAACATCCAATGATCTACATCAGCCAGTCTGGGAAGCCAGTTATCACGATTTTCGATGATGAAATGAGAGTGAAAACGCCTCTCCTGCTGCGCGTCTGGGACGGCGATTTGATGTTTAAAGGTGATGGGGGCGCGGAGACCGTCGAGGTGTTCTTTCGGCGCGATGGATCGAGAACCCCGCTGGTTGAAGAGGTCAGCGTAAAGGCCTCGGAACTCGTCCGGTTTCTGGGGCACACCAGCGACGTGGCCCATCCTGCTCCTGGGCTGGGAATGACTTACAGCCAGACCATTGGAACGCTTTACGCGCTCTCATCGAACGGGTACCTCACGGGCGACTTCAAGATTGAGCAGGATCGGATTCTGGCAGCGATCGCGAAGGCAGGAGCCGAGGCAGAGCGAACCGACAGACCAGAGTTCATCGAAGACGAAGAGTCAACGACCGCGCAGCCGGCCGTCGCCGGTTCGAACGTGCCTGGGTTGACACCGCGACTCGGAGCCGGGTCGACTTCAAGCGGAAATCTCGATCCGCAATCGCCAAAAGCCGATACCGTACCGAGGTAGCAGAGTTTCCCCGTTGGGATGTTCCCTTGGGGCAGACCTTGCCAGCCTTTCACGGAAGAAAGGTTTTTTCAGAGTTGCGACTGGAGGTCGGAGTGCGTCTTTCCAAACTCATACTCAACGGTTTTAAGAGCTTCGCAGATCACACCGAATTTCGATTTGATGAACCCATCATCGGAATCGTTGGTCCCAATGGTTGCGGCAAGAGCAACGTTGTCGATGCGATCAAATGGGTTCTTGGCGAACGAAGTGCAAAGAGTCTTCGTGGAAGCGCGATGGTCGATGTCATCTTTGCTGGAAGCGCAGTGCGCAAGCCAATGGGATGCGCTGCGGTATCACTTGTGTTTTCAAACCCGGTGCTTGAAGCGCCAATAAAAGCTCATGAAAGATCTGCAGATTCAACGGAATCAACAGAATCTGCTTCGGATGAAGACGCGCAAGATTCCACTGTTGAAAATGAAGAGGCAGTTGTACGACGAGCACACGTTCGTCATCGGGCGTTGCCAGTTGATTCGGACGAAGTCGATGTCACTCGAAAGTTGTACAGCGATGGACGATCGGAGTATTTGATCAATGGTCGGAAGGTTCGTCTGCGTGACATCAAAGAACTCTTTATGGATACTGGCATCGGAACCGATGCCTATTCAATTATTGAACAAGGAAAAGTTGCAGCGTTGCTCGAAGCGAATCCAGCAGAGCGTCGTGCGATTCTCGAAGAGGCAGCAGGCGTTGCGAAATTTCGTGCGCGAAAAGAAGAAGCCGCACGTAAGTTGGAACTTGCAGAAAAGAACTTGGTTGTTCTGCGTGAACAACTCTCTGGTGCCGAACGCCGATTGCGAATTGTGCGCGGCCAAGCCGAGAAAGCAAAGCGATTCGTCGAACTCGACTCTCGTCGTCGTGCGCTTCGATCTGCGCTCACACTTGATCAATACCACGAACAACGATCAAAGTTGACTGAGTGCGAACAAGCAGTCATTGCTGCCGAAGCTGCTCGAGATGCATTGACCCAAACACTCGAAGATGCAGAAAACTCGAAAAGACTGCGGGAAACCGAGCGTGATTTGGTTATGCAGAATCAGCAAGGTTTGGAACGAGATCGTTTCGAAGCCGCGTCGGCAGTCAAGCAAGCTCAACAACGCATCGAGTTCACTGAACAAGCGCTCGGCGAGACTCGCAGCGCTCTCGAACAAGACGCTTCGGCGATCGGCGCTTTGGATGGGCGTGTTGCTCAACATGCGACGCAATTGGCGGAATTGATTCTTGCGGTTGATCTTGCAGCGAAGGCTGTTCTGGAAGCTGAAGAACAGAATGCCGTTGCCGCAGAAGCACGCGCTCAGTGTGCGGCTGATGCTTCTGCTGCTCGCGATGCCGATTTGCGCTGGCGTGAAGAACACATTGCTCTCGAACGCGAAAAATCTCGTCTGGCAGCTCGAAGACATGCCGCTGAAGAACGGCTCGCGTCTATTGATGCGGAATCAGTCCGAGTGACTGCTCGCTCGAACGAACAAGAGCGCGAACTTCAGACTCATTTTACTGCGCGCGATCTTGCGGCAAAACGGCGGTCTGAGGCTCAGGCTATTGCCGAGAAGATTCAAGCTGAAGTTGTCAATGAACTTCGAAATGTCGAGTCGTATGGCGAAGAAGGTGTCGCAATCAATGAAAGATTGATGACCTTGCGCGACGAACGAACCCGTGGCGAAAGCCGACGAGCGATTCTGGAAGAAATGGAATCGGCGCGAGAAGGATTGGGTGGTGCAGTTCGAACGGTCCTTGGAGATCAAGAAAAATTCCCTGGAATTCGTGGAGCTTTGGGAGATCTTGTTTCAACAGATCGAGTGAATGCGGTCGCAGTTGAAGCAGCTCTTGGAAGTTGGTTGGAATGCTTGGTTGTTGAGGGGACTGTGGAAGCTTCCCCGCTGCTCACTCATGCGTGTGAACTTGATGGCAGAGTGACATTTGCGCCAGCAACAATTGCGGACTCGCTCGATACAACATCCCCCGCTTCTCCAGAAGCTTGTCCAGAAGGCGCTCGACCACTTAGTTCGATCATCCGCGTCTCTGGTGGCGCGCAAGGAATCATCGAAACCTTGCTTCGACGAACTTGGTTGGTCAATGATCTTGCGACAGCATTGCAACTTTCAACTGGAGATGAATCTGGTTCGCGGTTCGTCACACTTTCTGGTGAAGTGATCGATCACCTACGAACGGTCACTGTTGGAAAACTTCGCGGCGGCAGCGGAGGTTCTGTTATTCGACGTGCCGAATTGACAGAACTGACTTCATCGAATGAAATTCTTGGCGGACGTATTCGAGAAATCGAGGACGACGCATCTCGTGTTGCCGCACTGGGGACCGCAGCGAAAAGCCGCCACGAGGAGCGTGATAGCGCGCTTCAGGCAGCTCGCAGAACTGCCATCGAATGCGAATTCCAATCTGAACGAACCGAGCAACTCATTACTCGAATCGAACGCGATCAAGTCGCCGTGCGCTTTGAAGTGGCAGAGATTGCTCGACGGGCCCAAGCAGCTCAGCAAGAGCAGGCTTCGATCATCGAACGGCTGACGATTGCCGACGCCACGCTTTCCACGGCAGATGCGAATGCGACAAGCGCTCGCGAGCAAGCCCTTGAACGACAGAATATTCTCGATCAAGCGCAAGAATCTCTTTCCGCTGCGCGTTTGATGCTTGGAGAGACCACCAGTCGGTCGCAAGTTGCTCGGCGTGAACAAATTCTCATCGAGACGGCATTGCAAGAATCTCGCAGGCAGCGTGTCACGGCAGAAGATCAGTTGCGACGACGCGAGGCTCATGTTGAAACACTCGAGGAATCGATTTCAGAATCCCGTTCGGTGACTCAGCGAGCTCAGCAAAAGCACGATGCGATTGCAGTTCGACTTGCGGACTTGGCTCAATCCCTTTCGATGGCGGTTGTGGCAAATGATGCTGCAGGCGAAGTGCTTCGATCTCTGCGCGAATCTGCATCTGATACTGAGCGCCAATGGAGCGAGTCCGAATTGGCTCGACGCGAATGTTCGATGCGTCTTGAGACTCTGACGACTCAAGCACGCGAAGAACTTGGCCTCGAACTCGAAACACTCTGGACAGCTCATCTCGAGGAGCGAGAGTCTGGCGCGTTTGTGCTCACTGATCGAGCGATCGCCTCGCTTGAAGCGGATCAACTGCGCGACGAGATTCGATCACTTGGAAATGTCAATCTTGACGCCATGGCCGAATTGACTGAGCTGGAAAATCGAACTCAAGAACTTGCCAACCAGTTGACGGATATCGATTCTGCGAAGGAACACTTGGAGCGCCTGGTGGTCGAACTTGATGCGACAAGTCGCGTTCAGTTCGAGGAAACTTTCAACATGGTTCGCGAGAATTTCGGCGGAACAAACGGAATGTTTCGGCGCTTGTTTGGCGGCGGAAGTGCAGATATGTATTTGATCCCGATGGAAGATGGAACGATCGATTGGCTTGCATCTGGAATCGAAATTCGTGCCAAGCCTCCTGGGAAAGAACCTCGAATCATCACTCAACTTTCTGGTGGCGAGAAGTCCATGACGACGGTCGCGCTTCTGTTGGCGATTTTCAAGAGTAAGCCAGCCCCCTTCTGCATTCTGGACGAAGTTGACGCAGCACTCGACGAAGCAAATGTCGAACGGTTCTGTAATTCACTCAGTGGTTTCCTTGATGAAAGTCACTTCATTGTGATCACCCATCACAAGCGAACAATGCAAGCTTGCCACAGATTGCACGGTGTGACCATGCCTCAACGTGGCGTCTCCAAGCGCGTGACAGTTCGCTTTGAACAGGTTGGCGCTGGTGGTCGAATCGCCGAATCTGCAATTGCTGCAGAAGAATCTGCAAGCGAAGAAAACCCCGAGTCAGTTGGACAGTCAGGCAAATCTGCTCTGACGAACAATTGATCGAATTGGTTTTTTACAAAACATGAAAACTTCTCCAAGTATGTCTCCAGCGTTGCATTCCAAGATGTGGTGGGTTCTGTGGATCAATGGAATACTGCTCATTCTTGGCGGATTGGTCTTGGTCATCGTTCCACTTATGGCTGCCTTTGCATGGCTATACATATTTGGAATCATGCTCGC
>CAYHHO010000119.1:0-8360 GCA_964356445.1 uncultured Singulisphaera sp.
GCGGCGCGGACGCTTGCCGGGGTCCGCAACTCGCGCGGGAGGTCTTTCGACGGCCGACACGGTTGGCGACGCGCGACGATGCAGTCGATGACGCCACGACTTGCTGCGCGGCGCAGTCAAGCCCCAGGCGAGTTCCGCAGGGAAGGGACGGCGGTTGCGTACGAGTTGCGTTTGTGGATTGTGTTCGGTCGCCGAGGACTGTCTGAGTCCTGGGGGTTAACTGCGCCGCGAAGCAATCCAACGGTCTGTTAGTAAGTCCAATTCGCCAGCAGCGTGGTCATGTCTGCCGCATCGACGACTTGGTTGCCGTCGAAGTCGGCGGCGGATCGAGCGCCGGTTGGCACCGCTCCCCACTGCGCGATGAGTCGGCTGAGGTCAATGCCGTTCACGAGTGCATCGCCATCTGTGTCGCCATCCCAGAGGCGAGTAAGTCGAAACGCAGGACCATCGAATCCACTCGTCGCGAGAATCACGCCAGTTGCATTCGCGTCGATCACCATGAGCGACTCGAACGCGCCCGCGGTCGGTGGATTCACCAAGATCGACTCCAGCGGGCGCATTCCAGCATCAAGCGTCCAGACGAATGACTTCACTTCGTACAGCGGGCTCAGGGCAGTTGCGATCATCAGGTCTGCGCGCGGCGCAGCGACAACCGAGAAGTCGGTGAACTGCGCGGACGCATCGATTGGACCGACGTCAGCCCACACATTGGGACCGGTGGCGCGGAAGATTCGACTTCCGTTCTGGTACGTCCCGAAATATGAAACCGGCAGCGGGCTTCCCGCCATCGGATTTCCGGCCATGTGCGTCGCGACGCTCGCCGATCCGATCGGCAGTAACTGCAGCACGATCGTGGGAGACACCCACCGCACAGCGCGGCCATTGCTCTGTCCAACCACGCTGCCATCGATGCCCATCCCTTCGCCGCGGGCGGATGTTCCTGCTTCGATGGGATCGAGAATCGAAACAGCGCCGTCGGCGTCCCACCGCAGCGCATGCATGACGCTTCCGATGTAGGCAGATCCACACGTTGCTCCAGTTGAAGAGACGCCGTTTGGATAGATCGCCCACGCGCCTGGAACCGAAAGCATCTCGAGGGTTGCATCGGGTCGAACGCGCCAAGGACTTCCCGTAGCGGTCCCGCCCCAGCCGACAGCCCATCCCTGCTCGTTCGAATCGTTCAGTACTGGGGCCGACGCTGCAGCAGTCGTGAGGAGCGTCAGCGCGCCGGACTCCGCGATCGCCAGCGTTGTGGTGCACGCGCCATCGACCTGTGGACAAATCGTCCCGAACATCAGGATCCGATTTCCGTTGAGAGCGGCGACCGGCTCGGTGAATCCGAACGACCCATGGGGAAGTTCCGACACGGTGCCATTTGGCCACGAGATGTATGGGCGCGATCCACCGAAGATTGGAATTCCGTAGGTCGATCCGCAGTCGGCTTCGCAGAGAACCCGTCCATCCTCCGCAATGCTGAACACCGCGGTTGGAGCAGGGCTGCCACTGCCGCACGGGTGCTGAAACGTGGCAACTGGTGTTGCGAAGTAGCGAGGAGGGACCGCGTTCGCTGCGGTCGCAAGAGCGAACGCCATCGTGACTGGAATCGACTGAAGCGCGCAGCGATGCATGGCACCATTATGGACGCAAAGCAGGCGCGCGCGGAGGGAACTTTGCGGGAATTGCCGCTGATTGCGGCGACCGCAATAGTGAGCCCGCCATTTACGATGAGCCAATGGCGATCAAGGGCATCACGCCGATACTCAATGTGAGTGACGTGCCGGCGAGTCTGGCGTGGTTCGAGTCGCTTGGTTGGAGGCGCAGGTTCACGTGGGGAGAGTGCGGGATGATCGAGGGAGCTGGTGATCGAGATGCGAAGGGGCCGGCGAGTTTCGCAAGCGTGTGTGCTGGCGAATGCGAGCACCCCTGTCAGATCTTCCTCTGTCGCAATGGTCAAGGATCGCGCGGCACGATCATGCCAAGATGGCCTGGCGATGACATGACCGACGGCGTGTGGATGAGCTGGTGGATTGAATCCGTCGCAGCGCTTGATGCAATGCACGCGCAGTGTGTTGCTGGCGGATACACAGTGACGATGCCGCCGACGAACGAGCCGTGGGGCGTGCGGGAATTTCACCTGCGCCATCCTGATGGACACATGTTTCGGATTTCGTCGGGGATCGAGCAAGCAGGCAACTCAACGAAGGAGGCACCATGAAAGCGAAGTCGAAGTTTTCTCCATACGACCGCACCGCATTTCTCAAGACAGTGCGCGAGAAAGATCAGCCCGCTGCGCTACGACTGTGCAAGCTGCTCGAGGGTGCGTTCTCTGCGAAGGCGATCTCGATCTATTCGGGATTCCCCGTAGTGGTGAGGGACATGGAATGGACGGCAGGGTTCGCGATGCGTGTGAAGGGACCAATCGCCTATTGCTGCTCGCCAGAAGTGATCAAGTTGATGGGCAAGGAACTTGCGCCGTTCATGTGCGGCAAGTTCTGCGTGCATGTTGCTGCGAAGGGATCGGCGACAATCGACGATGTGCTCGCGCTGGTTGGGCGCGCGTTCAAAGAAACATCGAAGCACGCAGGCATGATCTGCAAGGCTGATCTGAAGAAGCGCGAGAAACTGCGCGCGCTGAGCCGAACCGAAGGTCGGAAAGTGAAGCGCGGGTAGTAGGATTGCGGTCATGGAGACATCGCAAGCAGCTGTGGGGATCGCCGTCGCCGCTGTCGTTGGCGGTGCGATCGGGTTTGTGATCGCGCGGCTGTCAGCACGAGCGAACTCGGCCGGCAATGACGCGCATCTGGCGGCGGCCAAACAGCGGGTCGTTGAACTTGAACGCGAGGTGAAGGCGGAGCGCGCGAATGTCTCGGCCGCGAAAGATGACGCCGCGAAGGCGGGTGCGAGCGCAGACAGAAACAAAGCGCTGTACGAAGAGAAGCTCGCGTCGGTCGATGAACTTCGCAAGTTGGTCGACCAGTCGAAGATCGCGCTCACAGATGCGTTCAAGGCGACCGGAGCGGACGTGCTCAAAGCGACGACAGCTGTGTTCATGGCGAATGCCAAGGCGCAGTTCGAGGGTCACGCGAAATTGTCGCAGCAAGATCTCGAGGCGCGCCAGAAGGCGATCGATGCAACGCTCGCGCCGATCAAAGAGCAGATGCTCAAGCAAGAGACTTTGATGCAGGCGATCGATGCCAGGCGCGCGATCGATGCGACGACGCTCACCGAACAGTTCAAGCAGATCGCGGGACTGCAGCAGAAGGCGTCGGATGCGGCGCAACTTCTGACGAGCGCGATGCGCGACAATCGGCAGCGAGGCAAGTGGGGCGAGAATCAGTTGACGAACATCGTCGAAATGGCTGGGATGACCGCGCACATCTCTTACAAGACGCAGGCGACGGTCGAAGGCGTCGCCGGGCAGGTGCGCCCGGACATGATCGTGCGATTGCCCGGTGGGCGAGTCGTCCCGATCGACTCGAAGGTTCCGATGGATGCATATCTCGATTCGCTGAGACCTGAGTTGAGTGACGCCGAACGCGCCACGCGACTTGCTGCACATCCCAACGCCGTCCGTATGCATGCGAAAGCCCTCAAGAGGAAGGAGTATGCGAAGGCCGCCGGCGCAGACATCGATATCACGGTCATGTTCGTGCCAGTGGAGAGCGCTCTCTCGCTGGCTCTCGAGATGGATGGGTCGATCTTCGAGGACGCGCTCGAAGATGGAGTCGTGATCACAACGCCGGCGACCCTGCTAGCGCTGCTGCGAATCTGCGCGCTGCAGTGGCAGCAGGAAGCAATCTCACAGAACGCTCAGAAGATCGGCGAAAGTGCGAAGCTGTTGCTCGAGAGAATCACCATATTTGCCGAGCACCTCCAGAAAATCAAGAAGGGGCTGGATGCCGCGACGAGTGGATACAAGGAAGCGATCAACTCGTTCAACAGTCGACTGCTCACGAGCGCGCGCACGACCGCAGAGCTTGTTGGTGACGTGGACCTTGTCCCCGAGAGGCTTAATCCTGCTGAACCGCCGGTGAATACTGAGATAAAGGGCTTGAAGACCCTCGGGACAGGCGACGCTGTCAGGTCGAGTTCGATCGACTAGTTCACTCCGCAGAATCAGTTGGCGTCACGCCCCAATCGCCTGCGGATCCGAGGTCGCGGCGCGCAGGCGCTCCCCCCCCTATCCGAGATGGGAGATCTCAACATCGCCCCAGTGTTGCTTCAGGTACTCCGCGACCAAGCGGCGGTGGCAATGATGAGGCTTGTCCTCGCTGCAGAGGAGGCAGCCTTGCGACAGTACATCTCTAGAAACGTTGTCTTCGATGCGCCGTTTCGACATGAGTTCGACGAATCGTTTCTCGTAGGTCGACCAATCGCCCTTCTGCTTCTTGTATTCATCGAGCATCTCCTGAGTCGGCGCGAGTATCGGTAGATGGACGTACTCCATCTCGCAAATGGTCTTCAGGAAATACGCAAGATCATCCCGCTTCGCGAAGCCAGCAAGTTGCGAAACATTGTTCAACCGCACATCAACGACCCGCTTGCCCCCGGATGCCTTGAGCAACGCGAAGAAGCGCTGGGCGTTTTTTTGAGTGAAGCCGATCGTGAGCAGCTTCATTGCGCGCCACCGCGAACTTCAGAGGCCAGCGCTTCGTCCACGAACGCGATCCGCGCTTCTTGGCGAGCCATGCCCTCTTCGAACAGTTGCTGCCTATCGCGAAACAGATCCTGCTGCGGCAGCCCAACGAGGTCCAGCAACCTGGTCAGCGCGCTCTCGTGCGACTCGATACTGCCGTCCGCCAGGATGTGTTCCACGACGGCGCCGCGTGCGACGAGCGCCCGTGCCACGAGGAGCGTCCGATGGCATTCGAGTGGCTCCTTCTCGGCACACATCAACGCGAGCCGATACTTCGCAGCGCCCTCAAGCACGCGGTCAAGCCCAGTTCGGAATGCGTCTTTCTGGGCGAGGCGGGCGTACTGAACACGGCCGTTCTCGTAGCAGGCGGGGTCGTCCGAGCGCGCTCCAAGCTCCAGTCCGAGAAAGACATACTTGATGCCTTGCGCTTTCAGCGTGCATTCGAGCGCATCCCTGTTGAACTGTGGATTGAATCGGCTGAAAGGTGCCGAACGCACATCGGCGAGCGCGGTGACGCCGTGCTTGCGCAGCAGCCCGGCGAAGACCTCGATGGTGTGCGTGGAGTGCCCGATCGTTAGCACTGAAATCGACTGCGTGCTCATGACCGCGCGCGCTCCATGATTGCCGCCACCCGTTTGAAGCACATGCTGCTGTAGGGGGGGCTGATCGCTACTGTCAGGTAGGCCTCGCCGAGTTCGTAGCAGCCGTCCCCCTTGTTCAGATACTCACGCATGTAGCAGGAGTCGGTCACACAGAGATTGTAGTCCGTGCGATCGTGGATGAATCGGCAGTACACACGTCCATCTCCATGTCCGAACTTCGCCGTTGGGTTGAAGACGGAGAGTTTCAGTTCGCCCACTCTGATGAGACGCAGCGTGGGTTTCACGCCTTTCACCTGTGCGACACTCATCCGGTCGTTGCATCCGTGATAGGTGCTGTCACCATTGAGCCAGAGCGGCGCATCGGGGCCAGCGTGTCGCGCGAGATCGCTCCACGGAGCCCGCGCTACCTTTCGCCAGTATTGATCGGGATCTAGCAACCAGGCCTCATTGTTGTAAACAGCCCGACCTGTCTCGACGAAAGGGACATCCATGATGTCTAAGCAACTCGGATGGTTCCCGTCCTCGTACCGCCACTTCTCTAGTGAGATCCGCTTTTCCCGCCGTGGGTTCGCGGGGAAGAATTGGACGAGGCGCCGATCGCCGAATAGTTCGATGCCCGCGAAGCAACACGCACATAGCCCAGTGGTATGGGCCAAGCAAATGACGCGCTTCGCGATGGTCATGGCCGCGCTCGCTCGATGATCGCCGCGACCAACTTGTAACAAACACCCTCCCACGGCTCACTCAGGCTCACCGTAAGAAAAGACTCATCGAGCTGGTAGTCGCCGTCCGGCTTGCTCAGATACTCACGCTCGTAAGTAGGGTCGGTTACCCAAAAATGGTATTCCGTGCCGTGGTGCACAAATCGGCTCTGCACACGCCGCTTGGGGTTGCCGAACGCCTCACTTGGCCTGAAGACAGACAGTGTCAGTCCATCCACTCGGATCAGGCGCAGCGAGGAGGTCAAACATTTCGCCTGCGCGAGCAGAACCTTGTCGTTGCGTCCGTTGTAGGTGCTGTCGCCATCGATCCAAAGCGGCGCGGCGGGGTCACTGAGCCGAACGAGATCGCTCCATGCTGCCAGCGCTACCTTCCGCCAGTATTGACCCGGATCGAGGAGCCAGTTCTCCTGTTGGAAATCCTTCGGCCGTGCCTCGATGAGAGGTACATCGATGATGTCCATGACGCGCGGATCTCTCCCGTCTTCGTACTGGCGCTCGTACTCCGAAACCTCTTCGTGCTCCCGAGCGCTCACGGGGCGAATCCACCCGCGACGATCGCTGCCAAACAGTTCGATGCCTGCGACGCAACGACCATGAAACTTGCGGGAATTGGCTAGGCAGAGGATTCGCTTCACAACGGACATGGCTTGATCCTCGATTTCCCCGAATAGCGCTGGCACACTTCGTCGGGACCCTTGCGGAATTTTGTCGCTGTCATCGCCACCTCGGAACTTCCCCACCAACCACCACGTTTCTTCGGCGAAACACGACCAACAGTGGCCGCGTGCACCGAGCCTGACCGGACAAGGCTGGGAGTTTACCGCACCGCTGAATTGGCTGCGTTCAGCGCGCTTCTAGTTTTCACTCCCCCGCCAGCTTCGCGATCGCCTGCACGGTCTTCCAGTTTCTGAAAGTTGTCACAGTGTCGAGCTTGGCGTCGAAGTAGGCAGTCGTTAGTTTCGTTCGCGCTGCGCCGCTTGGAAGTTGCAAGTACACCTCGCCGCCAATTACTTTGAATGAATCGCCGGGAGAGCGCTTCGGGTCGAGCGCTGCGACGGCGCGACGCGTTGGGACACTTTGACAGAAGCCGACGAAGAGCGACTCGGTCGGCTCGGCAAGTGCGCCGAGTTGCGCGGCGTTTGCGATGCGCGCGATGTCGATTGCGCTTCGCATGACGACTGGCACCTGCAACTTGCACTTGTCCGCGATGCGCTTGGAGAGGTGATCAGCGACCTTCGATGCGACAGTCGCGCTCGCGCTGAAGATCACATTGCCGCTTTGGATGTAGGTGCGCACCTGATCGCCGCCGAGGGACTCAACCAAGTCGCGCAGCACAACCATCGGCAACATGTTCTTCCCGCCGACATTGATCCCGCGAAGCAGCAGAACGAAAGTTTGGCTCGCGACCTTGGACACAGTCGCAGGGTAGTTTGCGCGAATCATGGCGGCACCAGACAACCCCAGTCAGCCACTCGGCGCCATCTGCTGGTACGAACTCTTCACGCGTGACATCGCGGCCGCGAAGGCGTTCTATCCAAAGGTTGTTGGTTGGACTCCATACGAGTGCGGCGTCGGGATGCCAGACGCCGAGGTCTATCACGGCTGGATGAACGGGCAAGCGCACATCGGCGGCATGGTCGCGATCACAAAGGACACACCGACCGTCGGACATCCGCAGTGGATTGCGTACGTCAATGTCGCGGATGTCGACGAGGCAGCGGCGCTGGTTCCGACGCTCGGCGGGCGCGTGCTCGTCGCGCCGTTCGACTATCCGCACGTGGGTCGCATGGCACAGGTTGCTGATCCATCCGGAGCGACCATCTATCTATATAAGGGAACTCCCAACAATGGATCGATCAAGGGGGCGGATGGCATCCCCGGTTTTTTCTGCTGGACTGATCTCATCACGAGTGACGCGCCAGCCGCCGAGCGTTTCTACAAGGGCGTCGTGAAGTGGCAGACGTGGTCGATGCCAATGGGCGATTCGACATACACCGTGTGGATGATGCCAGGTCGCGACATGAGCGACAAGTCTGCTGGTGTCGGCGGCATGACGCCGACTTCAAGTGCTGCGAAGAGCGCGTGGATTCCTTACATCACCGTCAGTAGTGTTGATGAAGCGACAGCGCGTGTGACTGCCAATGACGGCACTGTGACTTCGCCGCCCCATGACATTCCTGGAGCGGGTCGTTCAAGCGTCTGCGTCGATCCGACTGGTGCGGCGTTTGGATTGTTCGGTCGGGGCCTAAGCGCGCGGTCGAACCCCGAACCAGCGCAGTGAAATGGACCCGTCAAGGGTGGGGAGTAATGGCGATGATCGTGATCGCCCGCTTGCCTGGACCGTAGTGACAGGGGTGCGCTGAACAGGTCCACCCGTTGTGAGAGACTTACCTGGCCCAC
>CAYHHO010000120.1:0-8234 GCA_964356445.1 uncultured Singulisphaera sp.
CGGCCGCACAGCACACGCTGTCGCTGCAAACGGGTCCAAGAGTCGGGACGCAACAGTTCCCGGTGCTGGGGTCTCCGCACTGAACTGGCGGGCATACCGCATTCGGACCGCGGTTGCATATCGCAAGCGCCGAGTTCGCACACGTACTATCCCACTCTGTAGTGCAGCAGTAGGAATCGAGCAAACAGACGGCATCACAACACTTCTGGTCCTTGCATCCTGTTGTGACGTGCGCCTCGCAGCAATTCCCCGCGCAAGCATCTCCACACTCGCGCCTGCAAATGCAGTCAGCCGACCCAAGCGCCAGTTCGACACAGTAGGCATCCCAGTAGAAGTCGCGGCAGATGTTTTCGGTATCCAGCGCGCACACGGTCTCGCAGCAATCTCGGTCGCGGCACTTCGGAGAGTCGTAGTGCACCACACAGCAGTCCTTCGCATTCTCGTCTCCGCAATCAATCTTTGATGCACAATGCGTGGTGTCCGCCTGCGCAGCATCACTGCATCCACTGTCCCACTGGGTTTCGCAGCAGAAAGGATCCGCCCTGCAGATCTCAAGGCAGCAGAGAGCGTCGGCGCACCCCCGATTCGCGTGCGCGAGGAAACACGAACCCGCGGTCACACTGCCACACGTGGCGCAGCGCGCGACAGCTGTCTCAGCACAGAAAGCATCCCAGGATGTCAGGCAGCAATAGGGGTCTTCGGCGCAGACCGCAGTACAGCAGTAAGGATCGTTGCAATAGGGTGCGTTGTGCACGACGAGGCATGAACCATTGCATGAATTCCCGCATCCGGGGAGGCCGCAGCAGAGCCCGCGCGCAAGGGATGCACACTGCTGATCCCACAGTTCCGTGCAGCAGAGTGCGTCGACGAAGCACACGGCACTCCCGCACGCCACATCTTCGCATCCAGGATGGTCTTGGGGTTCGATACATGAACCCACACACGGAACATTCCAAATCGAGGCAGGTCGGCAGCGTGCAGTCGCAAGCACGACACACGCACTCGTCCAACTCTCAGTACAACACTCTGGCCTCACAAAACAAACGGCATTACAGCACGACGGATCGAGCGACCCTGGACTTGCGTGAACTGTGAAAGAAGACTCGGTGCCAGGGCATCCACCCGGCGAGACGCATAGAAACGGCGCTATCTCGGCGCACGCTTGATCCCACACGAGATTGCAGCAGTTCGGTTCGATGCTGCACACGGCAGCAGAGCATTGAACGTCTGAACATCCGCGCTGGACGTGCGCTTTGAGGCAATCGCCGCGACCGGACGCCGCGTTGGCTGGAAGGGTGCAGCCCAGACTGAATTTCGCAAACGTGATCGCTTCTCCCGCGCAGATCGCATCCCACTGCACCTGGCAGCAGAACGGATCCATCAATGCGCAAATCGTGTCGCAACAGACCTCGTCGTCGCAGCCCTGAAGAAAACTCTCCGTAAAGCAACTTCGCGCGCCTGGCGCTCCACAACCGGTACTTCGCTTCGCGCACCCCGTAAGCGGATCGAGCACGAGAGCGACACACCCAGTATCCCACTCTGTCGCGCAACAATACGGATCGATGGCACACACAAGTGCGCAGCAGACCGCGTTGTCGCAGGCCGGCGTCGGATGTGGAGTCCGGCAATCGCCTGCAAAGACATCACCGCACCCGCCGCACACGACGCCGACGACATCGACACACGCCTGATCCCAGGTGATCAGACAACACTCGGGAAGCGCAGTGCAGACTGAATCGCAGCAACTCGGATCGGAGCATCCAGGATCTGCGTGCACAACGATGCAACTATCGACTGCATTCTTGCAGACGGGGTTCGTTGCGCAAAGTTCGTCAGCGGCCGCCACGCATGACGCGTCCCAAGTGACACCACAGCAGAACGGATCGCTATTGCAAACAGCGTTGCAACACGTGATTGAAGCGCACCCAGGAGCGGCGTGAACAATTGCGCAGGAAGCCTCTGCACCACCGCCACCGCACGCGCAGCTGATTCTCGGGCAATACTGCAGCACTGTCGAGACACACTGGACGTCCCAAATCGTCTCACAACAAAATGGATCGACCGCGCAGACAGAACTGCAGCACTCGGCATCGGAACAAAATGGCGTGCCATGATTCAGGCAACAATCTCCAGCAGCTTCGCTCCCACAGGCAAGGTCTGGACAAAACAGCGCGGCTTCGGAGACGCAACCTTCATCCCAAGCGATACCGCAGCAGGCTGGATCGACGATACACACATTTGCGCAGCAAACTGCGTCGCGGCAATACGGATAACTGCTCGTCTGAAAGCAACCATTCGGAAGTACAGCAGCACCGCACTGAAGACACAATCTGATCGCAACTGCCACACATGATTCGTCCCAGCCGAGCGTGCAGCAGAGCGGGTTCGAGGCGCACACCTCGACGCAGCAGTCTTGCGTCGCGCAGAACGGCGAGTCGTGCGCAATCAAACAAGATCCAGTCCCGAGTCCGCCGCACACGCCGCACTCTGCGATCGCAAGATCAACGCAACCTTGATCCCATGCGATGTCGCAGCAAGCCGAGATCTGGCTGCACACGAATTCGCAGCACTCGAGGTCCTGACAGAACGGACCGTGAAGCGCGGTGCACGAACCCGCTGCGATGGAACCGCAGGATGGCGGCGCGCAATTCGGCGGATTTTGGCTGCCCGGCGTGTCAAGCCCTGTCGAATATTCCTGAGCTCTTGCGCAGAGTTCCTTAGACCCCCCCTGCCGAAAGACATGGAATGACGCTTCGTCCACTCCATTTGGGTTTACAGGAAGGGCCTCGAAGAGCGGACCGTGACCATAGATACAGCCGCGCCCGCCGACGCCAGTCGTGATCAACGAGCGGTCGATCGAGATGATGTCGAGAACCAAGTCCCACGGTGGAAACTGATTGGGGGCAGGCATCGAAGAGTTCGTGTACCGATTGTCAAGCAGGCAGTTCTGATTCGCATCGACTCGCTGACCTGCTGCTGGAACAGCGACAACTGAGTTGTAGCCAGGACCGGTCGGTCGACGATAGACAAGCAAGAGCGTCGTGTTGAACTCCTGCTCATTGAGAAATGTCAGCGATGCGCTACTGGGAAGGGTCGTCGGTGCGAGCCCAGGGGGAAGTTGTGACGCGTGTGTAAAACTGGAGTCCTTCACCAGTGCAAGATTCGCTGGCTCACCGGCGACTGCGAACTTCACCCCCTGCAGATTCACGACATTCTTGATCGCCCCCTGTGCGCTGCTCGTGCTGTTGTTCCTCGCAACGAACAAGAGGTAGTACCCAGGACCAAACTCCTTCGAGTAATTGTAATTGGCTGGGAATGAACTGGGAGCGCGAAACTCTATGTAGCGTTCCTGCGAGACGCTCGCAGGAAACTGCCCCGACCTGAACTCAGAGATCGTGAATGCGGGAATGCGACCCTGCAACCCAAGCCCGCCTCCAGTCGGCAATGCAAACTGGACCGCTCGCCGCAACTGCTCTAAGTCATCGCTATCGAGCACTCCGTTGCGGTTCAAGTCTGCGCACGGCGTATACCCCTGGGGTACAGCCGAAAACAGTGCCTGCCACGCAGTGATATCGGCGTTATTCACCAAATTGTTCTGGTCAATGTCTCCGACGAAGACCGCAGGCGCGCAGTACTGACCGAAAGCCAACGAGTCGCCGCGAAACAACAAGGCGAACAACGCCATCTGCGCCACGGCACGGATTCCAGAGAGATATCGTCGAGAAAGGGTCAAACGGATTTCCCTTCAGGGAATACGGGTGTGGTCGAACGCGGGTTCCCAATCTTATCGGCAACCGAATGAATACCACCAAAAGTTCTGCGTCGGCGGCCATACTCGACGACCGCGCTTTCGAAGTCATCCGGCGTGAAATCTGGCCAAAGCGTCTCTGAAAAGAGGATTTCCGAGTAACTCAACTGCCAGAGCAGAAAGTTCGAAAGCCTCATCTGCCCGGCTGTCCGAATCAGCAGGTCTGGGTCGGGCAAGTCCGACGACGCGAGGGCGAGCGACACATCGTTCTCGGAAATCTCGCCTGGCTTGATCTCCCCCCTCAGCGTCCGTTCGGCCAACGCGCGCACAGTATCGGTGATTTCCGCGCGCGATCCATAATTGAGGGCGAGTGCGAGCGTAATGCCTGTGCAATCCTTGGTCGCCTCTTCCGTCGCGTCGAGTTCGCGCAGTACACCCGCGGGCATCCCCTCGCGGCGTCCGATTCTCCGCAGTCGCACTCCAGTCTTCACAAGACTCGCGCGTTCCTCTGCCAACTTCTCGCAGCAGAGTTCCATGAGCGCGTCCACCTCGTCGGACGGGCGATTCCAATTCTCGCTCGAAAACGAATAGAGCGTTAGGACCTCGACCCCCAACTGCGAGGCGCGTTCAAGAACAGGTCGAATCGCAAGCGCACCAGCGCGGTGCCCGGCGACCCGCGGCAACCCCCGCGCCTGCGCCCATCGACCATTGCCATCCATGATGATGGCAACGTGCTTTGGAATTTCCGCCGAGTCACTCATCGGATGTTTTCACTCCACGATCTTTTCAAACATCAAGATCTTCGGTTGTTCCCCTGGTCGATTGACGTGTGATCGATCCACGACGAGTACGTAGCGCGACTCGTCGATCAGCGTCTCAGACTTCGTCGCATCCCACTTGCCGCTCGCAGCATCCTGCGCAACCGTCCTGATGCGCAGGTAGACGGTGAACACATCGCTGCGAGTCGTCACCATGTTGGCGATTCCCTTCAGGAGGGCATTGCGCTCGACTTGGTCGCCGGCAATGATGCCCGTCCGAAAAATCGGATCGATTGCGAACGTCGCGTTCGAGTCGAACTGAATGACCTTCTGCGAAAGGCGCTCGGTGGGGAGTTGGGCAGAGTGAGTCTGAGGCTCGCCGGGCAACAACGGATCAATTGGTGCCCGCCATCCAGCGCCAAGGTCAGAAGGGCCAATCGCCGGCGGATCTGCTCCTTGAAAGATCGGCGGAACTTGAGTCGTGAGCGCCGCGGCCTCGGCAGTTCGATAGGGGTCCCTTCCCGCAAATGCAATTGCCCATGACTTGTTCTCCGCCCAGTTTGAATCATCCGCTACATCCTCGGGATCTAGTTCTCCTGTGGTACCCAAAGTATTTGCAGGTCGATACTCCCGGTCGAGCAGCGCAAGTTCGCCCACTGAGGCAAATCCGCGCTCGGCTCGCATCCCCGGATGGAACGGGAACAATGCTACGAATGGCAGAGGCGCAGGGACGAATCCGCGATCGTCGTACTTCGGTCCACTCGGGAAAACGTAGGACGGATGGATCGGCGGGATGCGATCGCGATAGTTGATGATCGTCTCCGGAACTCTCACCCGTTGGCCGAGCGGCGCCGATCCCTCACAGCCCGGAAGCACCTCAATCTCGCAGTACGCAGGCGCATCACTGTTGTAGGAGAGTTGCTGCATATTCGGGACAGCCCGAAGCACCTCGGTCGGCGCAGTGTTGATATTGACAAGCCCAGGGGTCGATTCACCAGAGAACTCTCGCGCCAATCGGAGCCGCCGACCCTCTGCGAAAAGTAACTCGCCAGCCGAAAGCTGCCCGCTGTCGTCGTTGTCGATTCTTCCGGTCCCTGCCCCATCAACTGTAAACCCGTCGAGGATCGTTGCACCGAGAGGGAGCGACGGCAGGAAGGCAGCAGGCGCGAAGATCGAACCGGGTGGATCTGAACCATTCGGATCGATTCCGAGGATGTTCGTGCGACTCACTCGCCTTCGATCAAACTGAAACCTCATCATCTCGCTCTTGTCTTGAATGCCTCGCACAGCCAGACCAAAGGTTGGAAACTCGACGGTTTGATCAGCGTGACCTGCCGGTGGCGGAGTGCCCGGTCCATGGCTTGGCGGTGGCGGAGGCAGTCGCTTTCCAATCATCATCTCGCCGTATGTAGCGAGCAGTTCCCAAGGACCGTAGTCATCCCGAAACATCACGGGTCCCCAGACAGGAACATCAAAGATCTCGGCGACCTGTTCAAACGGTCCGTCTCGTTGTTCTAACTGATACGGAACTTGATAAAACTCCAACGTCGGATCTGGAAGCTGCGCACCCGTGTCACCATAAATCACATGGGGCGGATTCAGTGGAGAACCGGGTAGACCCGGCCAACCCGACTGGCTCGGACGGTCATCAAATGAAGGGTAGACCCGACCTGCACCAGCGAGAGTTGTCTTCAATGTGAAGTTCGTCGGTTTCCCGTGAACATCCTGACCGAATGGGCTTCGGAATTCTGGACCGTTTGCACTGTCGACGCGCACAGCAAGCTGCTCCAATGCCACTGGATCAGTAAGGTCCTCGATTCTAAAGGTATCCCCGTGGAAATCGTCGGCTTCCACTCCCTCGGCAAGCGGAACGAATTCCGCCCCCTGCCCAATTCCTGCAAGCTCAGGGTGTTGGTGATAGGGGAAGATGAAACGAGGCGATCGTTCGTTGGAGGTGATCGCTCCGTTGTGGTCGAGGTCGAGTACCCAAGGGCGGCTCACCCGCACCCAGCACATCAGGAAGTCGTCAGTTCCGATGTCGACATGCGCAAAGTTCTGCGAAGCACTTCCAGGCGATGGCGTGACCCACTTCGGCGGAACATAACCAGTCCTTGCGCCGTTGAGACTCTCCAAGTTGAGCACGCGCTCAATAGCAGTGTGCCAACGCACTGGTTCCTCTTCTGGGTCGTCGACGAAGTCTGCTTGTGGGCTGATGAATTCGTTTTCGAGTCGGTCGACGACGATCAGCATGGGCGTAGCCGGGAGGTCAGGATTTTGGACGCGGCGAACGATTGCGATTTCGGATGCATTGATCAGGGCGCGATCTCTTTTCTCGGGATCGGCGGCGGTTGGGATGACGTTGCCCGCTGTCTCCATGCGAGTCCGGTAGTACATGGGATCCACGCTCCAGCGGTTGCCGCCCGCTATTGCAACCTCTGCGGCTGTCGGCGCCGGTGCACCTTGCACCCCGGTGAAATGCCTTGTCGCGTTGAAGACCATGCTGTCCGCGTAGTCAGTACCTAGAGTCGCTGGGGGGATCTCGGGCGGAACGAGTGGGCTGCGATCCTCAAAGAGGTCGTGCGCCCCGAGAAGCAAGTCCTCTGGATCGGTAGGAGCCGCCGGAAAAAACTCAGCAGGCGGAACCGACTGGATCTCGTTTTGGAGAAGGTGCGGCACGACAACGCACGCAGGGATTGCCGCATTTCCAGCTCGAAGCCAAGGGTGGCTTAAGTCCAAGAAGTTCATCATGTGAACACGAAAGTTGGGATCCGTGATCACTGTGTCGGGTGAAGTTGTTTGATTTTCAACAGCTGTGATTGTGTGGGGGATCGCGAAGACGATCGCACTGCATGGTCGCTCCTCTGTTGAAGGTCCGAGCAACACGGAAGGCCCATAAATCGCGGGGACCGTAGAAGTGGCGGGTTCAATCCAAGGCCCGTATCCCCACCCGCCCTCTGTCGCACAAGAACCCGCAATCGGCTGATAGAAAGAGAAATCCTGCCCAAACGCGCGCAGAGCGAATTGCGACAGATCGATCGGCTCGTTGTAAGGATTGGCAATCTGTACTGCCAAGACAACGCGCGCCCTTTCGACCAGTGGAACATCGGAGCCATCAGGGGGGGTGAGGGTGACGAACGAGTTTCCAATCCCACTCGAACCGATCGTCACCTTCCCTACCTTTGGATAAACCACCGCAAAGAACGCTTGCAAAATGAAGGGGTGTTTTTCCTGACCGATGAAACTGAGTTGAACATCGTCTTGTTCCTCCCCGTCAAACTCAAGATCTCCTGCGTTGTCCACCAAGATTCCAGAGTCCGGATGAAATGGAGGGTCGAGCGGGAGACCAAGCGCTGCCTGCCCCGCCGCTGAGGGAGTCCAAAACCTCCGCGGACTATCAGCAGCAGCCACGATATTGGCAGTCCAACTCGCCGTCGCGAGTTTCGCCTCAATCACCGCACGAGCGTTGTAGTCAGGGAGCGATGCGTCCACTTCCTGACCAAAGATGCTCGTCCGTGCATGGGGGTCGTACAGCGATCGCTGCAAGACCTTCATCACATCGCGCGCGAAGTCGTGTTGGTGATCTCGATAGTCCACATGGGTGAGCGCATAGGGATCGACCTCTTTGTTGAGATCGACCTTACGGTTCCATGCGAGAAACTGCGACCGCGCGAGATCGACATCGCGCTGGTCGATGACGCCGTCGCAATTGCCATCACCCTCTGCTGCCC
>CAYHHO010000121.1:0-8185 GCA_964356445.1 uncultured Singulisphaera sp.
GGAAGAGTTTGGCATTCTCAAAAGAGACCGGCTTGCTGATTGCGCCGATCATCGCCAGCGGCGCAGACCGGCCGATCGAGACTTGCGCATCCGCTTGAGGAGATCCGTTGCAGGTGCAGTCGACGTATCGACCAATCCATCCATCGCCGCGCCCCCTCGGCGAGCCCGTGTGCCAGACATCCATGGACGCGAAGTGCGAGCGATTGGGATTGGGATACCCCACGCCCTGAATGACAGCGAGCTGGCCCCCGTCGAGCAATTCCTTGAAGCCCTTGAGATTGGGATGGAGGCCGATCCCGAACTTGCTGTCAAGTTGCAATGCACCGTTGTCTTTGCCCGGTGCCGCGACGGCGAGTTGTGGACGGGCACGGTAATAGTCATCCGATCCGTAGGGCACCACGGTGTTCAGTCCATCGTTGCCGCCACCGAGTTGAACGACGACGAGGATGCGATCCTCTGGCACACCAGCTTGGCTCGATACCGCGTTGCTGCTGCGCAGCATTCCCATCGCGGAGTGTTCGAGGAACCAAGGGATCGTTCCGACGAGCGATGCAAGCGTCACTCCCTGCTGGAGGAAGATTCGCCGAGAAAATGGTGTGTTGGATTCCATGGTGGTTCCAGTCAGTGTTGGTTCGATCAGCAGAGTTGATACTCGGGAATGGCCGTCACGAGGCAAAGTGCCGCGACGAGTCGCTCGCCTTTCAACGGACCGTTGAGAGTGCTTGTGTACTTGCGAATCTGTTCGCGCCGCGATGGAGTCGCGTCAACCGCGAGGATGATGTCCATCAGCGCGTCGGACTCCTTCGATGCGTCGAGCGCCATGCGGTCCGCAATCGCGGCCTCCAGAGCGGTCGTGTCCCAGTGCGCAAGGCTCTCGTCCCAGTCGAATGCGTCGGGCCGCTTCCCAGTCACGAGGTAGACGGCAAGATTCTGCCGCACAAAGAAAGTGCTCGTGTTGATCCAACACTGCCCGCACTCCCAGCCCTTGACATTGGGAGGCATGAAGAGACTCTGCCCCATCAAGTCAGTGGCTGAATTGAGCGTCGACAGATCTCGCGGTGGAACACCGAGTTCGCGGATGGTCTGCACGGTCAATTGAACAGGGCTCTTGATCGTCGCGCCGATGTTTGCGACGTCGTAAAAGTGCTGGCTTCGAAAGAGCATTCGAAGCACAGGCTTCATTTCGTACTGTTGTTTTCGAAGTTCTGCAGCGAGTGCCTTGGTCACTGCTTGGGCTTTCACGTCGGGCATTCCCTGGCCATCGTTCACGAAGAAGCGATAGAACTTTCGGCAGAGGAATTCCGACGGCTCCTTTCGCGACAGGATGATTCGCGCGAAGTCATCACCATCCCAGTTGCCCGTCTGCCCAAGGATCGTCTTGGAGTCACTGTCGTGGCCTCCGGCGTTGAACTTGAATGCGTCGTCTTCGAATGTGTACCCAGTCAGCGCACGCGCACCCTCCTTGATGTCATTTTCGGTGTAAGCGTTGCCTTCGCCAAGCACGAAGAGTTCCATCAACTCTCGCGCGAGGTTCTCATTGGGGCGACCCCGTCGACTCTCGTCGTTGTCGAGGTACTTCAGCATTGCGGGATCGCGCAGGATGCGCATCACGAGATCGGCGAAATTTCCGACTGCATACTTTCGGAAGAGCTGGTTCTGCTGAAACATGTGATAGCTGTCTTCGATCGTGCGGTATCCCGTCGCGAAGTGGCCATGCCAGAAGAGGGTCATCTTCTCTTCGAATGGTCGACCTGTTTCGATGAGCCTTCGAAGCCACCACTTCTGGACTTCCTGTGCTTGCCTTCGGTCGAGTCCGTCGCGCTCGTTGCGGAGTTTCTGGAACTGCGCGAGTGCTTCTTCGTTCTCCGACTGTCGCGCTGCTTGCACCATCGCGCGTTCCTGGTCGGTTGCCGGACGGCGAATCGCACTATCGAATTGCGTCGCGCTGATCTCGTCGGTCGGAACCGACTCGTAATTGAGCAGATAGTCGACCGCGCGGTCGAGACCCATGTCAACGAGCGCGCCGACTTGAGCACTGGTGCCACCGAATCCTGCACGGTTGAGCAGGTGCCGCGCGCACCTGGCGTTCCATTGGTTCTTCGGCAGAGGTTGAACTGAATAGTTGGTCATGTGGGTCTCGTCGATTTCCACAGCCGCTTGTCGAAAGATGCCATCAGCAGGACACAAAGCAAGGTCATTGGAAGAAATAGCATTTCTGTTTCGTTGCGCATGAACCCGAGTTCGAAGAACGGCAGGCTTGCAACCACAGCAGCAGCGCTGAGCCAAGTCGGGACTCCCCGCAAGCGAAAGAGCAAGAGGTAAGGGAAAACAAGCCCGTACAGCACCAGAATTCGCAGGTAAACGCCCTCGGCCCCGCCGATCCATTCGACTTCCCCGAAGCGCGACATCCATCCGAGAGCCAAGCCGATCAAGAGCCCCCAGCAGACCGCGAGTCGCGAGCACCGAGATCCGGCAAAGCCACCCGAACCCTGCGCTTCCCAACCCTCTCGGACATGCGCTCCAATTGTGAATGCCAATTGAAGAGTCCAAAGCAGCGCGAGCGCGACGCCAATCCGCGGAGCTCCGTTCTCGGGATTCCAAAAGGAGACGACGCCGACCAGCGTCAGCGCGAAAGCCACCCCAAAGACCGCGAATGCGTGGCGACTCGGTGAGCGCTCAAGCGCGCGGTGGAATGTGAGGTCGAGATATGGGCAGGCGAGAAATCCGAGTGCGATCGCTGGCGCGAGCCCGAAGAGACTCGCGGGGGGATTCGAGCCGGTCGCTGGAAGTTGCGTGACGGACGTCATCTCTCCCATGAAGACGAAAGCGCCGCTGCCGCACGCCACGAGGAGCGAAAGTCTCAGCCATCCGCGGTCGCGCAGAAAGATTCCGCAGAGCACGCCGACTGCGACGACTGCAAACGCTGCAGGGGGAGCGAGCATCCATCCGGCGAAGAACGATTGGAACGCGACAGTCGCAATCGAAAACCAGAAGCAAAGTGGCCCGCATCGCTCTCGAATGAATACTTGCCTCGCAGGAGTCAGGAGGTATCCAAATGCCGCGCAGCCGAGCACGTTTGGAATCGCAAATGCAAGGAGCCCCGGCCAACCGAACTGCCTCAGCAGGATGAACGGCAAATACATCCCGATGCACCAAGTCCAACTCGCGCTGCAGAAGAGTCCCCATCCAACGGTCGTTGGGATGGATCTGCTACTCATCGCGTTGAATGGTGCGTGGACCCTTCCCAGCCTTCTTCTCGTATGTTCCGTCGCCAGCCCGTTCGTATTTCGTGAATCCGAGGCGATCGAGATTCTTGTTGGAGAGCCGACTGGTATCGCTTCCCATCTGCATCTGGCTCACGACGGGCATCCGTCGAACTGGCAAACCACTCTCAGGGTGTTTGGTCAGTGCAGGATCCGACATCGACTGGAAGACCTCGAAGGGCTCGCCATCGCTGCCATCTGGATGAACGACGCAGTACACATAGGTCGGCATATGCAACTCGATTGTAGGTGCTATGAGGTGCTGGGAGCGAGTCGACGCACGAGATCCCGAGCGGCCACGATGTCTTCGTCGCGGCAGGCGCCTGACTCGCGTTCGATCACAAGGTCAACTCCAGTTGCGCGCGACAAGAAGTTCACCCAGTCCACTTCGCCACTTCCGACTCGAACCTCGGTTCCCCACACTCCTGGCGTTCGCGCTGCGACCGCATCCTTGATGTGAACTTGCCGGAGCCACGGCGCGAGAGTTTCAACAGCTTCAATGGGATCACCCATTCCATAGAGGATCATGTTTGCAGGATCGAAGTTCACTCCCACGCTTGGTCGGTCGAGTTCGGTGAGAGCAGCGGCAAGCGTTTGGGCATTCTCCTGCCCAGTCTCAAATGCAAGCCCAACGCCGCGCGCTGCGAAGATGTCGGTGACTGTCCTCAACCTGTCGAGCATCTTGGATCGCAACGCCGTCTCCGTGCCGTGCGGCAGGAACCCGGCGTGAAAGGTGACGAGCTGGATGTTCGTTCGCTCGGCGAGGTCTGCCACTGCGAACGCGCGGTCGAGATTGGATCCCCAGTTGGCATCGCTTCGAACGCCACCCGTCAGCGCGATCGACTCGAGGGTCGAATAATCCTCGCCTTCCATCGCCAGCATCCCACTGAGAATCTCGACGCCATCTCCGCGAATGCGATCAATGGCACCAAACCACGCCGGATTGTTCAGGCAGGGGACGAGCGCAAGTTGCACGCGAGGGATTCCGAGTTCCTTGACGCGCCGAGTCAATTCGACTGGATCAGAGGGTCGAAGACTCCAAGAACAGATGCCAAGTCGCGCCATGGATTCGATCAGAGAGGGGGCGATGCTACCATCGAGTTTCGAGGCAAATGTCGTGACCACGATCAAGACAGATCATCCACCGCTGACCTTCAGTGAGAGGGTCGAGGCGTATATCTCGCGCCTTTCGACGCGAAACAATTTCTGGCATCGGGTCTGCTCGCTGATCTGGTTGCCCTACGCATTCCGTTCTGGCATTTCGATGAAGAGCCTCGGCACCGACCGATTCGTGGCCATCCTTCCCTTTCGCCGGATCAACCGCAATTGGTACAACGCGATGGCGGGGGCGGCGCTGCTCGCCAACAGCGAAGTCGCCGGTGGCATGTACCTCTTTTCGCGCTGCGGCGGCGACTACATCGTGGTCTGCAAGGATTTGCGCTACAAGTTTTTGCGACCATGCGTTGGACCTGCGGTCTATCACGTCGTCTGCAAGGAGGAGCTGGCGGAGAAGCTCGCAACAGGGCGAGAGTTCAATATTGCGATTGATCTGGAGATCCTCCAGCAGGTTCCAGGAATCGGTGCAGGAAATGAGAAGCGCGTCGGTCGCTGCGAGGCGACCTTCCACTGCGCTCCGAAGGCGATGATGAAGGCTCGGTCGCTCGCTCGCCCGCTCAAGCGGGCGTTGGCCCGTCGCTGAAATCGAATCAATGGGAGAGTCAGCCCAGTCCAGGATCGCATCGCTGCGGGATCTACTCGAGCGCGCGAACACCGCCTACTACGTCGATGCCGTTCCATCGATGTCGGACCGTGAGTACGACGAGTTGCTCGCAACTTTGGCAGCGCTCGAGGCGCAGCACCCGGAGTTCGCAGATCCCACGAGTCCAACCCGACGGGTCGGTGGAAGACCCATCGAGGGATTCACGCAGGTCAAGCATCGAATTGCGATGCAGTCGATTGACAACACCTACGACATCGAAGGATTTCGTGCTTGGTATGCGCGCTGCGAGAAAACTCTTGGGCTCGCGCCGACGCTTGTTGCGGATCCGAAGATTGACGGCGTTGCAGTGAGTCTGCGATATGAAGGGGGAAGTCTGACGACGGCTGCAACCCGAGGCGACGGCGAAGTCGGTGACGATGTCACTGAAAACGTTCGCGCGATTCGGGCGGTGCCGCTGAGGTTGAAGTCGAAGCAGGGGGCGGCGGTGGATCTGCCAGAGATCCTCGAAGTCCGCGGCGAGATCTACATGCCCAACGCCGAGTTCGACCGCATCAACGAAGAGCGAGAGAATCGTGGGGAACCACTACTTGCCAATGCTCGCAATGCGACGGCAGGGACCCTCAAGAGCCTCGATCCAGCAGTCGCAGCGTCGCGCAGGCTGGCATTCATCGCGCATGGACGCGGGGAGTGCGTCGGTGGTCCGCCGATCGCAAGTCACTGGGAGTTTCTCGATGCGCTGCGCGCGTGGGGGATTCCGGTCAATCAACTCGCCGTCAAATGCGCTGTGGAATCGGAGGCAATCACGGCGATTGACTCCTTCGCTGCACGCCGCGGTTCGCTGGCCTTCGGAGTGGATGGTCTGGTGGTGCGCGTCGACAGTTTTGCGCAGCAAGAGTCGCTTGGGGTGACCGGCAAGAGTCCGCGGTGGATTGTTGCATTCAAGTATCCGCCCCAGCGGGAAGTCACGACGCTTGTCAGTGTCGGATGGCAAGTGGGCAAGGGCGGCACGCTCACGCCGCGCGCCACGATGGAGCCCGTGGTCGTCTCGGGATCGACGGTCTCGCATGCGACCCTCCACAACATCGAAGAAATCAGGCGCAAAGACATTCGAATTGGCGACCGAGTTGAGGTCGAGAAGGCTGGAGAAGTCATCCCGCAAGTGATTGGCCCAGTGTTGAGTGCGCGCGGTGGAAGCGAGAGGGTCATTGAAGCCCCCACGCAGTGCCCGTCGTGCAATGGACCAGTGACGCAAGAGGGTCCCAAACTCTTCTGCGCCAATGCGAGTTGCCCTGCACAGTTTCGCGAACGCCTCAAGTGGTTTGTAGGTCGCGATCAGATGGCGATCGAGGGGCTCGGCGAGCGACTGATCGATCAATTGGTCGACGCGAAGATCGTGATGCGATTCGCAGATCTCTTTCGACTCTCGCGCGATCAGGTCGCTGCATTGACAAGCGACAGCGTCGGGAAGTCGGGCAAGGTCACGACCCGCCGCATCGGCGAGAAGACGGCCGATTCTATTCTCGCGAGCGCCGCAGAGGCACGCGGTCGTGGGCTTGCACGTGTGCTTGGCTCGCTGGGAGTGCGCCACCTCGGTATCGCAGCTGCAAAGACTCTCGCGCGTGCGTTCCCCGACTGCGCTGCGATTCAGGCTGCAACTGTGCCGGAACTCGAGGCGCTCGAAGATGTCGGCGCGATCACCGCGGCCAGTTTTGCGAACGAGTTCAGTTCCCCCCAAATGTGCGAGACTCTGCGAAGCCTTGCCGAGTGCGGGGTTGACCTGACGAGCCGCGAGTACGCGGTTCGCGCGGCGGCTGGCGCATCGCAATCGAACTCCGCGGCCAATCCATTCCAAGGGAAGACCATCGTGCTGACGGGAACGCTCGCGGCGTTCGACCGTCGTGCACTCACCGAGCGTCTCGAATCACTCGGCGCGAAGGTCAGTGGATCTGTCTCCGCGAAGACTCACATCGTGATCGCAGGCACCGAGGCAGGATCCAAGTTGCAGCGAGCGCAGGAACTCGGCGTCGATGTCTGGGACGAACTGCAGTTGACCGCCGCATTCGCGGCTATGGCAGAGTGATCGTCGGCGAGTCAGGCATTCGTGTTTTCGCAACGACTCCGTTGGCGTCGACCACTGCCGTCCAACGCTGCAGAACCCCGTCGACTTCGCTTTGAATCTCGAAGGCGAGCCCCGCGCTCGTGGTGCGTGGTTCTTCAAACGAGCGCCAAACTCCGACGATTCCGAGATCATCGACACGCTCATCGCCCGCTGCATTCGTTCGGAGGAGTCGCCATGAAACCCGTGCGGGCGAGCGGCCGTTGCCGGTCACCTGTGCGTGCCACTTGTCACCATGCCACTCCAATTGCGGAAAGTTGACGACTTGCGATCCTGGGAATATCGACCCACCGATAAACCACGCGAAGATCCCCGCGAAGACCACGAAGATGGCGATCTTGACGGCAAGGCTTCTCAGGCCGAGCGCGAGTTGGACGTACGACGACACGTGGGCATCTTAGGGAATTCGTTCTTGCGTGCCCTGTGGCTGCGCGGGTGCGGCACTGAAGTCCAGCCATCCTTGGTAGAGCCCCAGCGCGACGATGCCCGCGACGACGATCCGCCACCATCCAAAGAGCGCAAAGCCACCACGACTGAGAAAACCAACCAGCCACTTGATGCTCAGTGCAGCACTCACGAATGCGACGAGCAATCCCAGAACGAATGGAGTCCATCCTCCGAGCGCCTCAATCATGTTGCCAGCCTTGAAGAGTCCCATCGACTTGTAGACACAGGCACCACCGAGCGTGGGAAGTGCCAAGAGGAAGGAGTACTTCGCCGCTTCGCGCGGCGAGAGCCCGACTCCCATCGACCCGACAATCGTGACCATCGATCGGCTCGTTCCAGGGAAGAGTGCCAGACACTGCATGAAGCCAATTCCCAGTGCGGCGACCGCAGTCAGCGTCGAACCGTCGGAGCCAGTCTCCGACGCGTTTCGTGCGCGCTGGCGCACCCACGGCGCGATTGCGATCATGAGGACGCCGCCAAGTGCAAGCGCCGCAAGCACCGGTCCGGGCGCGAAGAAGCGGGTTTCAAACCAGTCGCCGAACGACTTGCCGATGATTGCGGCGGGAATGAATGAGAGGAAGAGATTGCGAGCGAGTCTGAGATCCCTGCGGTACGAATCCCTTGGACGCGAGACTTTCA
>CAYHHO010000122.1:0-7860 GCA_964356445.1 uncultured Singulisphaera sp.
TCCCCACGCGGCTAACAGTGCCACGAGGTCGGCTCCGTCGACGACTCCATCACCGTTCACGTCGGCGTTACCCGCCGCTGTTCCCCATGCACTCAGCAGCGCACCAAGATCGGATCCATCGACTGCCCCCGAGTTGTCGATGTCGGCCGCGCATGTCGGACCCTCGAGGAACGCGATCGCTGCGTCGTGCTCGACCTCAGTCATGCCATCGTTGAAGACGATCCAGAGTGGAGCGCTGTTGGCAGTTGCAGGGTCGCTGCTGCGCAACACAAGTTGCAGCGCGTAGACCGCGCTATCGACAACGCCTGATCCGGCGGGCTGGACTCCGAACACGTAGTGCTTGTGGAATCCACCATCAGCTTGCACCGCCAACGCAAACCCGCCGACATCGTCACAGGCGGTCTCGCGAAGCAACGAGACAAACCGCACTGTCATGGTCTCGCCGATGGCGCATCCGTCGGCGTCTGTTGGAACGAGGGTCTGCCCATCCCACTGCAACAGCGGTCCAACGATGTCGAATCCGAGCGTGCTGCCAACTGGCAGTGCGCCTGCGTCGGCGAAGAGACCAGGCTCGTCGATGTAGTGAGGGATGCCTGTCTCGCCTAGGTCCGCTGCGAAGACAGAAGCTGGAGTAACCGTACCAGTCAATCCATCAAGCGCTGCGACCTGCAACTGTCCTTGGCTGATACTGATCAGTATGTCCGCGTGCTGAGCGGCTGCGGGAACGGTGAGCGAGAGGGTGACAAACAATGAGAAATGAAGAGAGTTCATAAAGTGGTCCTGCGGCAATGTGCCGCGAATGCGTGTTGAAGAGAAGTTGGTGTAAAGAGAGTGTTGAAAGGGTTGTCTGAACAATGCGCGTTGAGTCAATCAGTCGCGGCTCATCAGAGATCTGGATCGAACTTGTTTGCCGTCGCGCTCTCGAACACTGTCGAGAACTCGGCGGCTGACGTATGGCCATCGACGAAAGCCCACGTGCTCCGACTGGAGCGACCGGGCTTCTGTTGGTCAACTGAGTTGATCTGAACCTGCGATGCGGCCGCCACTGCAGGATTGGGGAATGATCCCCAGACCTCGACGTGCGGATGGTCGCTGCTTGCGTACGCACCTCGATCAGCCATGCGCAGAAAGCACACGGTATCGCTTGGTCGTGGCACGCGATGTAGGGCGTCCGCACCAGCCCCCGGCCCCTCGATCGCCGCAGCAGGCGAGTAGGTGCGCGAGAGATAGTTGTTCATTCCATAGCTCGTCACTCGGTACAACGGAGGTGAACCCGCGCTAACGGGTGTGCCATCACCGCCGAGATCGGTCGACCAATGAGGGCTTTCATCGAGCGGGCTTCGCATCGACAGTGGCCCATCGAGGTACGGCTTCAGCGTGTTCACGAACGAACGCGCTGGGTTACCGAGAGAACTGTGCGGCAGACCAACATCAGCGAAACGCCCCTTGTTCACGCCCATGTAGGAGGTGTGTGCAAGGGAGAGCTGTCGGAGTCCTGAGAGGCATGTCAAGGCGAGTGTTTCTCGGCGCACTGCGGCAAGGCTGGGTACAAGAAGACCCGCCAATACCGCAATGACGCCGATGACCACGAGCACCTCGACAAGTGTGAAGGCCCGTAGGCCTGTACTTGTTCTTGGCATGTGAATGAATGTGCGATGTGCGAACGACGATCCCGCAATCGTGCACCGATTGCTAGACCACGAGAAATCAGCCCAGTGTTGTGGGCGGAGGTCGCGCCGAAAGCGCCGCGTTCGCAAGACTCGAGACCGTTACACGCTCGGGTGCTGGACGCGAGTCCAGTTCCAGCAGTGAATGACCAGTCTGTGCCGATGCATCTAAGAGGTCGGTCTGCAACGCGGAAATGACCGCGCACAACTCGCACTCCGAATCGTCCCCGTCATCGCTGGGCGATTGGTATGGATCCGCCCCGCCATCATGATCATCATCGTGATCGAAGTCAGCGTGCCCACTCGCGTGCACTGCAGCGCACGCATCCTGCCCACAATGCGCGTGAAGACCCCAGTGCATCGGGCGCAGCGCCACAAGCGACAGCAGCACAGCCAGCAAAAGGATTGCGCGGGGTCGCGTCACAGTAACCACAAGGTAGGAGGGGTGCCCGCCACGAGTCAAGCCGCATTAACTTTCTTTGCGGTCAAATCGAGATTCGTAATGAAGTCGCTTGGCTTCGATCCGTGTGGCAGGCTCGCGACGATCTTTCTATAGAGCGGGTCTTGCCAATTTGTCAGCGCGTCGATGTAGGTCGACACAGTTTGCAACTTGATGTCGGTGAGCCCGGCGGTCGCTGCCATCTTGCGCGTTTCCTCCACAAGGACCGCGCCTGCGACGCAGCCGACGAGTGCTTCGACATCTTGCACGACTGCATCCGGCAGTGGCTGCAAGAGCGCGAGGTCCGAGACTGCAACGCGCCCCCCTGGCTTGAGGACTCGGGCGATCTCCCGCCACACCTTGGCTTTGTCAGGCGAGAGATTGATAACGCAATTGGAGATCACCACATCAACGCTCTGGTCGGCGATGGGCAGGTGTTCGATCTCTCCCAATCGGAACTCCACATTGTCGAGCCCAGATCGCTCGCGATAGATCGCTATGTTCGCGCGCGCTTTGGAGAGCATTTCGGCTGTCATGTCGACACCGATCACTCTGCCCTCTGCGCCAACCTTTGGACCAGCGACGAAGCAGTCGAACCCACCGCCAGAACCGAGGTCAAGCACAATCTCTCCACGTTGAAGCGATGCGATCACAGATGGATTTCCACACGACAGCCCCATGTTTGCCGAGTCAGGCGTGGTAGCGAGTTCTTGTTGCGAATAACCAATCGCTGTGGCGAGCTGCTCCGGCGAGAATGTCGCGGGACCACAGCAGCCGCCCCCGCTGCCACAACAACTCGACGCGCTCGTCGCAATCTGCGCGTAGCCAGCGCGAACCTTCGATCGCAGCGCGTCTGCTTCTGAGGACTCGATCGAAGAGGGAGCCGAGTTTCCGGTAGTTGCTGCGTCTTTGGGCATGGCTGCATCCTATTCGTGGGCATTTTATGCGTCACGCATCCACCTGCGACTGAACCAAATCTGCACCTGATCTGAACATGGCGCAAGCGCTGATTGTCGACATTCTCTTGCAAGGACTTCCCATCAATGCGCACGCGCTTTCGAACAATTTGGATCAGCGACACACACCTCGGCTCTGCTGGATCACGAGCAGAAGAGTTGGCGATCTTTCTCAAGCACGTCACATGTGATCGACTCTATTTGGTCGGTGACATCGTCGACATGTGGCGACTCCGACAGAAGTGGTCGTGGCCCCAGGACCACAATGTCGTCGTGAGACGGATTCTGAAACTCGCGAGCCGTGGGACCGAGATCATCTATATCCCAGGCAATCACGACGATGCTGCTCGCCCCTACACCGGAATGGTGTTTGGCGGAGTCCGCATTGCCTTGAACGCTGCGCACCAAACCGCCGATGGGCGTCATTTGCTGGTTTGTCACGGCGACCAATACGACTTGGTCGTGCAGAACTCCCGACTCCTCGCTTTGCTCGGGGCGCACTCGTATGAAGTGCTACTGAAAATTAATCGATTGGTCGACGCGGGACGCAGTTTGCTCGGCCTGCCACGCGGAAGCCTGGCGCGACGCGTCAAACTCGCAGTCAAGAGCGCATGCACTTATGTGAGCCGGTTCGAGGAAGAACTCCAAGCAGAGGCGAAGCGCGGCGGATTCGACGGTGTGGTGTGCGGACACATTCACAAGGCATCGTCCGAGCGCCTCGCGAATGGCATTCACTATTACAACTGCGGCGACTGGGTGGAGGGTTGCACTGCGCTTGTCGAGGATGACAACGGGCACATGGCGATCCTCGATGCTGTCGAGTTCAACGCACGAGCTACACAGGCTGCCATCGTGGAAGATGACATCGACGCATGGCCGAGCAATGATCCACCGTTTGCATTCCCAGCCCGAGCGTGCGCATGACGGCACTTGCACACGCCGACTGCGAGCATGCGCTCGGCTGCATCACAGGGAAGGCGCTCATCGTCACGGCCTCGGTTGGAGCGGGCCACGACCGTGCGGCAGAGTCCGTCGGCAAGGCCTGGAACGAGCGTGTATCAGGCAATTCGCATCAGGTCATCGATGTGCTACCGCTTGCAACGCCAGCATTTCGCTGGATCTACCGCGATGGCTACCTCTCGATGGTGAAGCGTGCGCCCGCGGCCGTCGCGTGGATGTATCAGCAGCTCGACCACCCGCCCTCCGAAGGACGAATGCGGCGCACGATGCTGCGCGGCTCGTTTCGACGACTTTGGCGTGCAGTCCAATCGGCTCAGCCGGACACAATCATCTCGAGTCACTTCTTGACATCAGAGTTGCTCGGGATGCTCAAGCGCACTGGGCAGTTGGCGACACCACTCACCACAGTCGTGACCGACTTCGACGTGCATGGAATGTGGGCGGCAGCCGGCAGCGACCGCTACTGCGTCGCAACCGAGGCAGCGCGGGGAGTGCTCCTGCGCCACGGAATCTCTGGCAACAGTATCTCTGTCACTGGAATCCCAATCGACCCTGACTTCGGTCGGCTCCCATCGCGCGCTGCTGCGAGGTCGATGCTGGGATTGCCTGTTGAAAGACCCTGCATCTTGCTCTCTGGTGGAGGACTTGGTCTTGGGATGCTGCCCGAGTCACTTGAACGATTGCTGAGCATCAGCATTCCCATGACGATCGTGGCGATTGCGGGCCGAAGCACCACAGTCGAGACACGACTGCGAAACGTTGCCGCAGCGGTTCAACTTCGTGATGGCATGCAGGTCCAGGTGCTCGGCTTCACGAAGCGCATGCACGAGTACATGGCAGCCGCTGATCTATATATAGGGAAGCCAGGAGGGATGACCGCCGCCGAGACTTGCGCAGCTGGGCTCCCGATGGTGATGATGAATCCGCTTCCAGGACAGGAAGAGCGCAACGCCACTCACTTGAGCGCCCACGGCACAGCCATCGCCTGCACATCACTTGGCGATCTTGCGGGAACGGTCGAGCGCCTGCTGCGAGACGGCCCCGCGCTTGAAAGAATGCAGCGCAGCGCTGTGCTGGCAGCAAGACCGCGAGCAGCGGCCAGCGTCGCACGTGCGGCGTCGAATGCCTGCGCCAAATCCGCCGACACGGACGACTGACGACCAGTGCAACGCGTCGCGAAATTCAGTGTCGAGTGCGGTCATTCCTTGCCGACTCGATGGCGTCGAATTGACGCGGATCTCGGTATCGTTTGACGATGAAGAGAGTGCCACCGCTCGATGCATCACTGGGTTTGATTGCGCTCCTGATTGTCATGAGCGGGTGCGAGTCGCCAAGCGGCGGAATCTCGCAGTACGGCGCGATGCGCGCGGTGATGCGCGAGGGGCAAGTCGAGCCGCGTGTGTCGCTCTGCGAAGTCGTGCGCACGCCTCACAAGTACGGCATCGGCGCGCTGGCTGGTCTCGGTGGAGAGATCACGATCGATGACGGTGCGGTGTGGGTCACGCGCAACCAAAGCGAAAAACCTGTCACAACGGGACCTGCTTGCATTGACGGGGATCACGCAACGCTGCTGTCGGTCGGCACGATCGATTCAGTGCGCTCCATGACCCTCGATTCTGCGCTCACTGGAGACGGACTTGCGGCTGCAATCCGCGGCGCTTGCTCGGGCACGAACCACGCCGGCACGAAGCCATTCATGTTTGTAATCGATGGGACTGCATCATCGATCGAGGCGCATGTCATCGACGGTACGTGCCTTCACGCGGATCCCAGCGCGAAGGGGCTCAAGATCGCGATCAATGCTCCGACGGAAGTTCGGATTGTCGGCCTTTATGCCGAGGGACAGGGCGGCGTGCTGACCCACCACGGAACGGCGGTCCACATGCACGCGATCTTTACGAACGATGGCAAGAAAATGACTGCGCACGTCGACAGTGTGGCGCTGCTCGCAGGTGCGCAGCTTGGGTTGTCGAATCATGAGTAGTTCAACACTCTGGCATCGCACACACATTCAGTCTGAGATTCGCCCCGAGGTTTGCTCCGAAGCCTTTCGCCGAATGAGACTCGCGTCGGACACCTGGACTCGTGTTGCCGAGGGAACGCGATGTTGATCTGGGCTTGGCTGGGCGCTGCGGCAGTGGGACTTTCACTCGGCCTGCTCGGAGCGGGAGGTGCGATCCTGACAGTTCCGATCTTGGTCTATCTCGTCGGGCACAGCGAGAAGAGTGCGATCACCGAATCACTGGCGATCGTCGGCGCGATCGCAATCGTTGGAGTCTTGCGGGCCGCGATGCAGAAGCGAATTGACTTTCGCAGCGCGCTGCTCTTGGCGATCCCGGGAATCTTCGGAACCTATCTCGGCGCGAACATTGCAAAGTATCTCCCTGGCGCCGTGCAATTGACGCTCCTCGCGGGGCTGATGATTGGCGCGTCGGTGCTGATGTTTCGCGGGGGCGGGCGCAAGAGCTCTGAACCGCAAACAGTTGGGAAGACGCCAAGCGAAAGCGGGTCGAGTAGTCGTTGGTCACTTTTTGTCATCGTGGCTCAAGGTGTCGGGCTTGGGCTGACAACTGGACTCGTCGGAGTCGGAGGCGGATTCCTCATCATTCCAGTGCTGGTGCTGCTGCGCCGTTTGCCGATGCCTGTCGCAGTTGGAACGAGTTTGGCCATCATTGCGGTGAACTCCACCACGGGGTTCCTCAGTTACTTGGCCGCGGTGGCAGAAGCATCGGCAGCGTCAATGCAAGTGGACTGGTCGACCATTGGCACATTCGCAGCAGTTGGAATCGTAGGAAACCTCGTGGGAAGTTCGCTCGGAGAGCGAATCCCGCAAGCGACACTGCGGCGAGCCTTCGCTGTCTTTCTCGTGGTCATGGCGGCGTACATCCTCGTGCGTCAGGCTCCGCGCGTGCTGATGCCGATGATTGAGTCCGCTCGGACAGAAACTAGGAATCAAACATCATGACCACAAGCCAACACACGACGACCAGTTCCGCCACACACGAAGCCACACCGAGGGAGATCATGAAGTGGTTGCAGGCGGGCGAGTGCGTGTTGATCGACGTTCGCGAACCGGATGAGCACGCCCGCGAGCGAATCGTCGGCGCGAAACTTCTGCCACTCTCGCGCTTTGACCCGCAGCGTGCGGCGGCGATGGCGCAGCCAAAGCAGATGATCGCGCTGCACTGCCGCAGCGGGAAGCGCTCGGCAGATGCCCAGCGCATGGCTTCGTCGCTGATTGCTGGAGGCGCTGTCGTGGTCACGATGACTGGCGGAATCGAGGCGTGGAAGAAGGACGCGCTTCCGGTGGAAGTGAACACGAAAGTGTCGAGCATCAGCGTGATGCGTCAGGTGCAGCTCACGATCGGACTGTGCGTCGTCGCGGGAAGCGCTCTGGCATGGTTCGTGGATCCGCGCTTCATCGCGATCCCAGGATTCTTCGGCGCCGGGCTGATCTTCGCGGGAGTGTCGGGTACCTGTGGGTTGGCAGCTGTGATCGGCTGGTTTCCGTGGAACCGAACATGCAAGTCAAGCGGATCGTCGTGCGCATCGGGATCGTGCGGGTGAGGTGACGGTTGGACGCGTGGGTCGACGCGCGGATCTGCGAAGCGCCCTAGACGCTGGAAAACCGGCGACTGCATCGGAAAAAACTTTGAAAATCCCCCACCCCATTTTAGCGATGCCTAGGCGGATCTAAGATGTTGATGCCATGCCAACACCAACCATCGGCTGCTCGCGCGCACTCGCTGCGCTGATCGTTGCATGCTGCATCCCGCTCGTCGGATGCATGCGCTGGCACACGACGAATTACATCAACATCGAGGTCATCGACGGACTG
>CAYHHO010000123.1:0-7742 GCA_964356445.1 uncultured Singulisphaera sp.
GGGTCGCCGGGGGCTTGTGGGATCGGGCGCGCTGCGCTCGTGGTCGTGGCACATGCCGCTGGGGCGCTCGTTGGCCTTTCGGGGGCTGATGGGCGAGTCTTATGGCGCCCGACCGACGCCGGCGGTGAGAAACTTCTAGAGCCGAGCGGGATCGCTGCCCTTCCCGATGGATCTCTCGGCGCTGCCGATCGTCGCCGCCGCCGAATCGACCACTTCTCGGCGGGCGGCGTGTGGATCGACCGATTTGGCGGCGAAGTCGCTCTGCAAAGCCCGGGGCATATTGCTGTTGGCACAGTCGGCGCTCCGCCAGTCGTTCGAGTCGCAGTTGTCGACGATGCCAGCGGGGAAATTGCCCTCTGCAGCGAACAGGGAACCGAAGTCCGACGGATTTCGAGCGAACAACTGGTGAAGAAGGACGGTTCGCGCTGTGCTCCCTGCGGAGTCGCGTTCTGCAGCGAGGGCATGCTCGCTGTGACGGCCGACGATCAGAATCAGGTCTTTGTGCTTGATGTCGCAGGCGACTCTGAAAAGTCGTTGGTCGCGAAGTCATGGGGCGGAAGGGGCCCATTCCCAGGTCTCTTCAACCGACCGCTCGGTATCGAGAGCGATGGCAAGTGGCTCTTCATTGCAGATCAATTCAACCACCGCGTCTCGCGCCAAGACGAGTCAGGCCAAGGACAACTTGCGTACGGTCAACACGCGGTGCGCCCTCGTGAAGGTGAGGGTGCAGTGCACTATCCGACAGACATCGCTGTGCGCAGCGGGCTCGCAGTCGTCTGCGAACCATTCGAGAGGCGCGTTCAAGCCTTTGCTCCGGGAGTCGCTGCTGAACCGATAGACATCCGACTGGTGCTGCCCAAACTTGAAGGAGTGCAGAGTCACTTCGGCGCTGCAGCCGCGCGAGACGGTGAGCGCTTTTTCATGCACGATCCAGAGTCAAGCAGCATCGTGGTCTTCGATCTTTCCAAGGGCCAGCCGCTTCACGTTTCGAACCTCGGCTCTGCTGGGGCAAAGCCGCACGAATTCGGCTCGATTGATGCGATGTTGGCGCTTGCGGATGGCACACGACTCCTTGTGGCAGATGGCGGCAATCGACGACTGGCTCTGTGGGAACTCACGCCGCCTCCGAAAGAGATCATCTTCGAACCCTTCATGGGGAGGTTGGTCAAGACGCGCTCCTACGACAGACTTGGGTTGCCACTCGGATCCACAATCGTCGGACTCGCGCGTGGTGGGACAGGGGAAGTTTTCGCGCTCTCCGGCGATGGTCCGATGATCGCGACTCTCGATGCGTCACTTCGAACTGCTGCCGCAGCGCCCATCGCAGCGCCCGACACGACAGCTCGCGCGTGCGCGATCGCTGTCGGAAGCAGTGGGGTGGTCGGAGTGCTCTTTGATCGACCAGCGCAGCTCTGCCTGTTCAACCAAGTTGAAGGGAAGTGGACCACTGCTGGAACCATCGCGCTTCCAGATGTTGTGTCGGCGCAGGGGCTCGTCGCTATGAACAACAACGAATGGCTGGTGGTGGATGCGTGGGGTGATGGCGTGCAACTCGTGGCTTCCGATGGTCGATCGCGCCGATTCGGATCGCGCGGCGTGGCAGATGGTCAATTCTGGTTGCCCGGCGCAGCAGCGATGTCATCGGGCGGCGACATCTATGTGGTCGACAGCGGCAACCACCGTGCGCAGAAGTTCAGCCACGACGGCGAGTGGCAGCTGACATTCAGCCTCGGGCGGGCATACAGCAAGGCTCGAACGACTGACGAGGTGCTGAAGATCCGAAAGAAGCCGCCAGCACTGCCAGCGCCCACATCGGCGCCAGCGGCAGCACCAGCGCCCACATCGGCGCCAGCGGCCACGCCAGCGCCAGCAGGAACAAAGCCATGAGGTTGGGGAGTTTTGTTCGATTCGCTGCGCTCGTGATGCTCTCGGTGTGTTCCCTTGGACTGCGGGCGCCTCACGCAAATCCGACAGCGCAATCTTGGAACGAAGTCCTCAGCAACGATGGCTCATGGCGCGTGAGGTGGCGATTGCTGATGGATCACCGCGAAGTTGAGTTGCCGACTCCGCGCAGACGTTTCACGATCGAATTGAAGTTGGAGTCGCTTCGAAGTCCAGCAGAGACTCCGCGCGCCGTGACAGTGGATGCTCAGATGCCAGAGCACGGGCACGGAATGAATGTCGCACCGTTGGTCACCGTTGAGCGAGGCGGTGCGGTCAGTGCGGATGGAATGCTTTTTCACATGACGGGTCGCTGGGAAGTAGATGTGGACATCGATGACGGCAATACAGTGGAGCGCGCGCAGTGGAACATCGGGATGTACTAGTCAACGCTGCGTTGGTTTGGATCTGCTTCGCTGCTCTGGGCTTCGTTGCTTTGGGCGGTTGCACGCATCCAGCTCCTGAAGTTCCCAGTTCGGCTCCAGACGGAGTCGTCTTTGGAAAGGCGCAAATCGAACGGGTGAGCGAGATGGGCTATCCAGGACCGCTCGCCCCCGATGCGACAAATCATGTTGGTGACGACCTTCGGGCAGCAGAGCTGGGGCACCTGCTCTTCTTTGACCAGCGACTTTCGCGCAGTGGCGATCTCTCCTGCGCGAGTTGTCACATTCCCGAAAAGGCATTCGCCGATGGCCTTGCCCTCAACGTCGGGATCTCGCAAGGCGTGCACAACACACTCACGATTCTCGATGCGGCGCATCAGACTTGGTTCAACTGGGACGGTCGATTCGATTCGCTCTGGAGCCAGGCTCACGGGCCGATGTCGCACCCGCGCGAAATGGGAGCAGCCTTCGAGCAGATCGTGGCTGGCCTTCGCGCCGATCCATCGCTCTGCGCGCGCTATGAGGCGATCTTTGGGCGATTTCCTGCGGGGGAGCTCTCAGGCACAGATGTGGAGCGCGCGATGGCAAACCTCGGCAAGGCCATTGCCGCTTACGAGCGCCGACTCGTGACCGGACCAAGTGCCTTCGATCGATGGGTTCTTCGGTGGCGAGATCTGCGCATGCCACGCGAGCTCGACCGCGTGCCAGCCGAAGATTTTTCGCGGAGCGCTCAGCGCGGACTCGATCTCTTCACCAGCCGCGCGCTCTGTTGGCAGTGTCACGTCGGACCGCTGCTCAGCGACGGCGAGTTTCACGCGCTTGGTGCGGCGCCGCGCAATGACTTGATTTCCGATCCAGGTCGATTCGGTGCTGTCGAGAAACTCAAGGCGAGTCCCTTCAAGACTTCAGGCGCGTACTCCGACGCACCCAACTGCGAGCGCGCTGCGGTCGTGGATTCACTCGTCGCGCAGCCCGACCAGTGGGGGGCGTTTCGAACTCCGACCCTTCGAAACGTCAGCTTGACCGCGCCGTATTTTCATCAGGGGCAATTCGCGACACTCGCCGAGGTCCTTCACTTCTATAGCACCCTCGAAGGGGCAGTCACCATGGACCATCACCGAGAGTCAGTCCTGAAACGACGGGACTTTTCGCCGCAGGAGCTGGCTGACCTCGAGGCGTTCTTGCGATCACTCGATGGGGCGTCGCCGCCAGCGCAATGGCTGCGCAATCCTTGGTTGCCGCTATCGCAAAACTCGGGGGACGGCTCGAATCCTTTGGCAAAACCCTAGATATTGACTGGAAGAGCCCAATTGCTGGGGTACAGTTTGACGATGGAATACGCAACCGCTTCCCGTTGGGGCTTTGTCGTGCTCGCAGGTCTTGTCGCCGCGTCGTTTTCGGTGGCGCATGAGGATGATCCCAAGGACCAGAACAACGAGCCGCCGTATGTCGGTCCGATCTGGAGAGCGAGTGAAGGTGGCGTAGCTGGCGAGACATTCCCAGCTTCCGGGATTCAGTTGAAGGCATGGTTTCCATTCACCGCGATCAGTCCGGCTGCCACGAGCGCGAGTGACGCGTGGGGCTATGTCAGTCCATCTGGGCGCGAGTACGCGATCCTTGGAATGTCCAACGGAACTGCGTTTGTTGAGATCACGAATCCAGCCGCGTCGACGCTCGTGAAGTTCATGCCGCGCCCCGCGTCGGCAAGCGACAGCCTCTGGCGCAACATGAAGACCTATCAGAACTACTGCTACGCGGTGAGCGAGGGTGGCGGCGGTATTCAGATCTTCAACCTTGCGGGGATCGATACCGGCGTAGTCACCGACCTCGGAACCGTGACCGACGGAGGTGTTGCATCGAGTCACACCATGATCATCAACGAGGCGACTGGATACCTCTATCGCATGGGTGGCGGATCCAGCGGAATCCGCTGCTACAGCTTGGCGAATCCTGCGCTTCCTGCCTATGTGAGCGCGTGGAACCCCAAGTACACGCACGACGGTGCTGTGTTCGTGTGGCCGACCGGTCCGTACGCAGGCCGTGAAATCTTCCTCGCATGCGGCGGTCTCAATGGCGGTCAGACCGAGACTGGGATGGACATTCTCGACATCACCAACAAGCAGAACATCATTACGCTTGGGCGCGCGACCTATGCCAATGCGGCGTACTGCCATCAGGTGTGGATTTCGCCTGATTACAAGTACGCGTACATCAACGACGAGATCGATGAGCAGAACTTCGGCATCCTCGGCCAGACACGCATCATCGATATCCAAAATCTCGCAGCGCCATTTCTTGCTGGCACATTTGCCAATGGAGTTCCCTCGGTCGATCACAACCTGTACATCAAGGGCAACAATCTCTACGCGAGCAATTACAAGAGCGGACTTCGGATCTACGACATCACCAACCGGACTTCGCTGACCGAGACCGCATACTTCGATACGTATCCGACTGAGAATGCAACCGGATACGCAGGGCTCTGGAGCAACTATCCATACTTCCCAAGTGGCACCGTCATTGGCAGCGACATCCAGCGCGGGCTCTTCATCTGGCAGGTTGGTCCTGATGCGCTGACGATTTCTTATCCGCAGGACGTACCGACGCAGATCACGCCCACTGGAGGGACGTTCAATGTGCAGACAACCCTCGCCGCGGGTCAGGCCATTGCGAGTGGTGGTGCCCAACTGGTTTTCAATACTGGCGCGCCCGTGGACCAGCGCGTTCCGCTGACTCCGCAAGGACCAGGAAACTGGAAGGCGGTGTTTCCTTCGTTGGCTTGCCCATCAACTGTTTCGTTCGCAGTCGAGTTCACGCTCGTCAGTGGAGCCGTCGTGCGCGATCCACCTGCCGCGATGCACTCGGCGTCTGTCTCCTACGGGGAGATAGTTGGATTCACAGACGAGATGGAGAGCGGCACGAATGGATGGACCGTCGGTGCGACAGGCGACAATGCGACTCTAGGAATCTGGGAGCGCGGCGATCCAGTCGGAACAACTGCACAGCCGGAGAATGATCACACGACGACGGGAGTCGCTGCGTGGATCACAGGTCTCGGTGTTGTCGGCGGCGCAGCAGGTGCGGCCGATGTCGATGGCGGTACGACGACTTTGACAACGCCATCAATCGATGCGACTCAGGTCTCAGACCCCGTGATGGCGTGCTTCGTGTGGTATTCGAACAATCTCGGCGGTGCCCCAAGTCTTGATTCGATGCCGGTCCTGATGTCGAACAACGGTGGTTCGACGTGGACGCAGGTTGAACTCGTCACGGCAAGCCCGGGCTCATGGACTGAAAAGCAGTATCGGATTGCGCAGTTCATGACGCCGACGAGCGCCATGAGGCTTCGCTTTCAAGCGCGAGACCTTGACACCGGCAGCCTCGTTGAAGCAGGGGTCGATGACCTGCGCGTGTTCGGCTTCGACTGCACGCCTGCGCGGCCAGCCGACATCAACGGCGACGGCGTGGTCAACGGCACAGATCTCACGTTCATCCTCTCGCAGTGGGGCAGCGCTGGCAGCGCAGATGTGAACTCTGATGGAACGGTCGACGGCGCGGATCTGACGCTTGTGCTTTCCGACTGGGGTTGAGAAACCCATGGCTGGTCAAGGCTCGACGGGCAATGTGATCGCAGCGCTTGCGAGTTTTTTCGTGCCAGGACTCGGGCAACTTCTTCAGGGGCGGCTGCTGATTGCGATTGTCATGTTTGTGCTTGCTGGGATCCTTTGGTTCATCCTGCTCGGATGGATCATCCGCATTTGGTCGATCCTTGATGCGGCGCTGTGGACGCGCAGGTAACCCCCCGCGTCAGGCCGCTTGACCGCTCTCGGGGGGACGCATTGCGCGGCCCTGATCGTCTAGTTCGGCGATTGAGACGATGAGCAGCGGGTCAATGCGTTCGAGGTCGCCATCCGGCTGGCTCACGAGGAGTTCCCTACCAGTCTGCAAGATCGAAGCAAATTCTGGATGCTTCACATCGATCGTCCGCTGGTCCGCAAGAAAGATGCGAAACGGCTTGAACGGCGCAGCCCGAATGATCTTTCGAATCGTGTCGCTCGTCACCGGCATGCCCCCATTGTGCCTCGCAAAGTATCGGCGTGCAAGGCGTTCGTTCGAGAAGGGGCGGTTTTTCTCAGTCTCGGGAATTCGACGCCACGTGCCGCAGTCACCCCCCGTTTACGGGCAAATCTGCACGCAGGCGTGAACATATCTGCCGTAAACAGGGGGGTGAGTGGAAAGCCAAGGATCTTGGAGTACTTTGAAACCACGCGTTGGGGTCTCAAATTCTCTCGTTCGGTGTTCGCATTTGGAGTACATACATGGCAAGTCACTCGCGGGCATGGTTCGTGATCTTTGGGACAGCGGCGTTGGCGGTTGGATTCGTTCCTGCGGCCTCCGCAGACGACTGCAACAACAATGGCGTCGATGACTGTGACGACATTGTGGCTGGTCTGGAGGATGTCAACGGAAACGACTTTCTCGACTCATGCGAGCGCGCAGCTGGCGACCTCAACCTCGACGGCGTGGTAAACGGGGCGGACTTGACCGTGGTACTGGCAAACTGGGGCCCGATGCCAGAGCCTCCCGGGGGGTGCATGTTCTGGGCGACGGTGATCGAGGCGAACCCGGATCCAGCGGTGGTGACCAACGCTGAGCTACGCGAGAGAATGATCGCCACGGGCTTGCCTTGGCGCGTGCGCGACACCGCAACCAACATCGAGATGCTTCTGGTTCCGCCGGGGACATTCACGATGGGGTGCAGTCCGGCGCCTTGGTCTGGCTGTGGTGCCGACGAGAGCCCAACCCATGAAGTGACATTGAGTGCGTTTTATATTGGTCGTTATGAAGTGACGCAGGCTCAGTGGACGGCTGTGATAGGGAGCAATCCGAGTTATTTTCAAGGCCAAACTAATAGCCCATCGCGTTCTGTCGAACGAGCCTCTTGGAACATGATTGCCGGAACGAATCAAACTCCGCCATCGTTTATGTCTGTAACAGGTTTGCGCTTACCCACTGAAGCAGAATGGGAATATGCATATCGCGCCGGAACAACAACAGCGTTCCATAGTTTTCCTGTATATGCAAATGGAATGAACCACGACACACTTCTTGGCAACATTGCGTGGGAATCAGGAAACAATGGTGATCCAGGATCTGCTACCTATGGCACGAAGCCGGTCGGCGGCAAGTTTGCCAACGCATTAGGCCTTCACGACATGTCAGGTAATGTTTGGGAGTGGTGCCAAGATTTGGATGGCGGTTATTCAAGCGAAGCGCAAACAAACCCCATAGGACCTGCGACTGGTTCCTCTCGTGTGTTGCGCGGCGGCACTTGGAACGAAAACTCCTACTACTGCCGCGCGTCGGGGCGCTACAGCACCTCGCCCGACAGCACCTACTACTACTACGGGTTCCGTG
>CAYHHO010000124.1:0-7530 GCA_964356445.1 uncultured Singulisphaera sp.
GAATACCCCACCGCGAGCTTTGCCGCGATGCGCGCGATTGGGAATCCCGTGGCCTTCGACGCAAGCGCAGACGAGCGCGACACGCGCGGGTTCATCTCGATCACCACCATCCGCGCATCGACCGGCTTCGCAGCGAACTTCGCATCCGACCCACCTATCTCGACGCCCACGCTTCGCATGATTGCGAAGGCCGCGTCGCGCATTCGTTGATACTCACGGTCCGTCAGCGTCTGGATCGGCGCGACGGTGATCGAGTCGCCTGTGTGAACACCCATCGCATCGATGTTCTCGATCGAGCAGACAACAATGCAGTTGTCCTTGCGATCGCGCACGACTTCGAGTTCGTATTCCTTCCAGCCAAGTGCGCTCTGATCGATGAGAACTTGGCCGATCATGCTTGCTGCAATGCCACGGCGAACAATTTCTTCGAACTCTTCGAGGTTGTATGCAACGCCGCCGCCGCTGCCGCCAAGGGTGAATGCGGGGCGAATGATCGCGGGTAGCCCGATCTCTTCGACGAACGCGCGCGCGTCCTCATAGTTGGTCACGGTCTTGGACTTCGCCTGATGCAGACCAAGCCGAGTGACAATCTCGCGAAAAGCCTCGCGGTCTTCGGCTCGCCGGATCGCCTCGCGCGAGGCGCCAATCATCTCGACTCCGTACTTCTTGAAGACACCCGTGTCGTGCAGGACACACGCGCAGTTCAGCGCCGTCTGACCGCCGATCGTTGGCAGCACCGCGTCGATTGGATTGCCAAGCGCCTTTTCCTTCGCAAGGATGCGTTCGATCGCCTCTGGCGTGATGGGCTCTATATATGTTCGGTCACTCCCCGCAGGATCCGTCATGATTGTGGCTGGATTCGAGTTCACGAGAACGACGCGGTAGCCCTCTTCGCGAAGTGCCTTGCACGCCTGCGTGCCCGAGTAATCGAACTCGCAGCCTTGCCCGATGACGATCGGACCGGAGCCGATCAGGAGGATGGTGTGGATGTCGTTTCGTCGTGGCATTGCGGGTTCAATCCAAATTCGCTCCACTATAACGAGTTGCACAGGAACCCATGCTCGAATTCCTCCGACGACGAATCCAATCCGGCGCAGCCATGGGAGCGATCCAGCTGCTTGCCACGATCTACGCGAGAATCGTTCACAGACTGCGCATCGAGGGAATCCCGCCTGGGCGAGAATGGCTGACTGGTTCGAAAAATGGCGGGCTCATCGTTGTCGCCAATCACGTCTCTGGGCTGGATCCCGTCCTTGTGCAAGTCGCGTTTCCGAAGGAGATCCGGTGGATGATGGACCGCACGATGATGGTGCCAGCGTTCGGGTGGTTCTGGAGGTTCCTGCGCATCATCGAGGTTGACACGGAGTGCGCCCGCACATCTGTGGTCTCCATTCGCGATTCGCTTCGGCATCTGAAGTCGGGCGGCGTGCTTGGGATTTTCCCTGAGGGTCAAATCGCCAGACCTCCAGATCACCTCCAAGCGTTCTTGCCCGGCGCGGGCGTGTTGGCATCGCGCAGTGGCGCGCGGACCGTGATCTTCGTCATCGACGGCGTTCCCCAGAGCAAGCGAGTCTTCGCGAGCCTGCTGCGACCGAGTCGCGCCCGAATCAGGATGCTCGGGATCGTCGATCCACCTGCGCGCGGGGCAGAGAGCGAGTGGACCCGAACGATCCGCGCCAGAATGGCGCAGGCTCTCGGGGTCTCGCTAAAGTGACAAGCGGATAACCTCGCCGTCCGATGATCAACCGGATCGAAGGCATTCTCGAATCGGTGGAAGGGACGACGGCGCTCGTCGTCGTTGGCGATCTGGGGTACGAGGTCCTTGTGCCAGCGGCCGACATTCCTGAGTTGTTTGGTCATCTCGGCGATCGAATGACATTTCACACGCTCCACTATCTCGAGTCGCAGGGACAGGGATCCAGCTATTGGCCGAAGCTCATTGGCTTCAGAAGCGCTCGTGATCGCGCGTTTTTTGAGTTGGTGACGACGGTCAAGGGGATCGGCGTGCGAAGGGCGCTGCGTGCGCTCACAATTCCGTTCGATCGCATCGCAGAAGCGATCGTCATGAAGGATCTCGCGCTCCTGATGAGCCTTCCTGAAATCGGTCGCAAGACGGCTGAGACGATGGTGCTTGAACTGCGCGACAAGATGGATGCGCACGCAGCGGCGTCTCGAAGCCCTCGACCATCTGCGCGCAATGGTGCTGCCGCGAAAGCAACGCGCGAGCCCGCGACCCAGAAGGCTGGAAAGGTCGGCGTGAACTCAAATGGACTCACAGCGAGTGCGATGATGGATGCGATGCATGTGCTGGTGCAACTCGGCGAAAGTCGCATCGATGCTCGAGCGTTGATCGATCTCGCGATCGAACGAGAGCCCGAACTCGCGACCGCAGACACGCTCGTGGCAGCGGCCTTGGCAGCCAAGGGAGTCAACAAGTGAGCGCGCCCGCGCAAACGACGCATCGCTACGCGATGATCATGGCCGGTGGATCGGGTACTCGCCTCTGGCCGCTGAGCCGTGCGAATCGGCCGAAGCAATTGCTTGCGCTCATCAATGGTCGATCACTCTTGCAGATCAGCGGCGATCGACTTGCGGGAGTTGTCGCGAACGATCATCGCTTGGTGTGCGCGTCGAGTGCGCATGAGTCACAGGTGCTTGCAGCGGTTCCCGGACTTGCGGCGTCGAACTTCCTCGGCGAGCCAACGGGCAGAGACACGCTCAACGCCGTCGGTTTTGCTGCTGCGATCTTGGCTGCGCGCGATCCCGATGCGGTCTTCGCAGTGATGACGAGTGACCACATCATTGAACCGCAGAGCGTGTTCGCTCAGAAGTTGGATCTGGGCTTTCGACTTGTCGAAGGGGCACCAAATCGTTTCGTGACATTTTCGATCGCTCCAACATTTGCGGCAACTGGATATGGATACGTCGAGCGCGGCGCGAGCATCGCGAGCGAGTTCGAAGGGGCATTTCATGCGAAGCGCTTTGTCGAAAAGCCTGAACTCACAAGCGCCACCGCGTTTGCGAAGGATCCAAACTTTGGTTGGAACAGTGGGATGTTCGTCTTTCACGCGCGCACCGTGCTCGAAGCAATCGGATGGTTTCAACCTGCAAGCGCAGCGTCCCTCGCTCGAATCGGCGCAGCGTGGGGAACGCCGCAAGCGAAGGCAATCGTTGACGAGGTCTATCCGAAACTTGCGAAGGTCAGCGTTGACTACGGCTTGATGGAGCCCGCATCGCACGACAAACGAATTCAGATCTGCGTTGTACCGATGCCAGTGTCGTGGCGAGATGTTGGCAACTGGTCGTCGCTCGGCGCGACGCTCGCGGCTGACAGTGATGGCAATCGCTCCAACACGCGCACGGTGCAACTTGACTCGAAGGGAATGGTGGTTGTGAGCGATGATCCAAACCACATGATCGCGACGATCGGCATTGAGGGTTTGGTCGTCGTGCACACGCGCGACGCGACGTTGATCTGCCGCGCTGATCAGGCAGAACGGGTGAAGGAACTCGCTGCGATCATCCCGCCTGAACTTCGGTGAAGCCATGCGTTATCTCGCGATTGATCTTGGCGACCGACGAACTGGCGTCGCCTGCGGCGATGACATACTCAAGTTGCCTGCCCCGATCGAGGTGATCGACGCCAAGAGCCGAGAGGTGCTGCTCGCTCGGATCGAGAAGTTGGTTCGTGAGTATGGACCCGACGCGCTCGTGGTTGGCCTGCCCGTGAACATGGACGGCACCGAGGGACCGCGTGCCAAGTTGGCGCGCGACTTCGCAGACGAGTGCGCGAAGCGATTTGCGATCAAGGCGATCATGCAGGACGAGCGACTGACGAGTTTCGCCGCGGAAAGTGCGCTCAATCGCAGCGGTAAGACGCATGGGCAGAAGAAGAACATCCGCGACGCGCTGGCGGCCTGCGAAGTGCTGAAGGATTTTTTCGCGCAGCCGAGTGAGTAGCCCAACGAGCATGCGAGCGAGCGCCAGGGAGTCGCTCGACGCGGTCTGAAACTTGATTTCCAATCGAACGCGCGTCCCCGAATCAAGCCTCGACACCAAACACCCACATGCCAAGCCCACTCCTCGCCGCCGGACTCATCGCAGCGTTCGTGCAAACGCAGTCTGCTGAAACGGTTCGCTACCCAATCGTCGATACGAATCAGAACCTTTACTACGGCACTGGTGGCGGGACGATCAGCACGCCAAGTGCAGACGATCCGTTGGCAGATCAGGATGCGGGCCACCGCGGGAATGCTCCTTCATACAAGGCGAATGACGATGGCACTGTCAGCGATCTTGTCACTGGACTCATGTGGCAGAAGGAGCCCGATGGAGGCGCGAAGCAGACATTCGCCGACGCTGTCGCTGGTGCGGCGAAGTGCCGTACGGGCGGTCATGCTGATTGGCGGCTGCCATCCATCAAAGAACTCTATTCATTGATCGACTTTTCCGGTGGCATGGGTCACACACCTGCGAAGCCATACATCGACACCGCGTTCTTTGGCTTTTCCTACGGCGATGAAACAAGAGGCGAGCGAGCGATCGATTCGCAGTGGTGGACCAGCACCCAGTACATCTCGACGACGATGGGGGAGAACCCCACTGTGTTTGGCGTGAATTTCGCCGACGGCAGGATCAAGGGATATCCGCGCGACCGCGGTCCACGCGGCGCCGCGAAAATGTGGGTGCGATATGTGCGGGGAAATCCGCAGTACGGCAAGAATGACTTCGTCGATCAGAAGGATGGCACTGTCATCGATCGCGCAACTGGACTGATGTGGGCAAAGGCGGATGCAGGTGCGCCAATGGACTGGCCTCACGCGCTTGAGTCCGCAGCGAGCGCGACGACCGCGGGGCACAGCGACTGGCGACTGCCCAACGCGAAGGAGCTGCAAAGCATCGTCGACTATTCACGTTCGCCTGCAGCGAAGAACGAGAAGCAGAAGTCGTGCGCGATCGATCCAGTGTTCGATGTCACGAATCCAGAGTCGTACTACTGGACGAGCACGACGCATCTCGATGATCGCGGGCCCGGGGGCCCAGGTCGCGCAGCCGTGTATGTGTGCTTTGGTCGCGGACTCGGGTACTTCTCGCCGCCGAGTCGAGGTGGAGGACCGCCGCGGCAGGATGGTCCGCGTGGCAATGATGGTCCGCCGAAACAAGGTGGTCCGCCAAGACAAGGCGAGCATGGTCGCGGATCCAACACCAACGCCCCATCCACACCAATCGATGTTCACGGAGCAGGCGCGCAGCGCAGCGATCCAAAGATTGGCGATCCATCGCAGTTTCCGAAGGGGCGCGGCCCGCAGGGCGACGACGTGCGCATCAACAATTATGTGAGGCTTGTGCGGGATGTGAATGGGTGAGGGTGGTGGCGCGGGCGCTCAGCCCCCACTCACTCGCGCATGACCTGCCGCCGAAATGGCTGCGCCAACTGCCCCCACAAACTGCTGGGCATTTGCTCGTGAATCCCGAAGTCCTCTGGGATGCGACCCTTGGGCATGTGATACGTCTTGAAGATCACATCCCATATCGGAAAGAGCCCAGCGAAGTTTCTGTTCATCGCATCCGCCTCGCGCGAGTGATGCCAGCGATGAAAGACTGGCGATGCGATCACCGCCCGCAGCGGTCCGTACGTCCAAGTCACATCGGCATGCAGCACGAATGCATAAAGGGTCAGCACGGGAGCGGTGCTCGCAGTGACCCACGGATTGAATCCCATGAAGAGAAGCGGAATCACTTGGACCATCCGAGTCACCAGTTCGTTGACCGGATGGACACGAACTGAAGCGAGCCAGTCGAGGTCCTCGCTTGAGTGGTGCACTGCGTGAAATGCCCACAGCCTCCCGCGATGAAAAAACCTGTGCTGCCAGTATGCGAGAAAGTCTGCCAGCACATAGATCTCGACTATCTGAATCCAGAGTGGCTGTCGCGCGAGCGGACCAAAGCCCTCGTACTCGCGAAGCTGTAGCGATTCGACGCTTGCAAGCCCCAAGAGCACAAGCGCGAGTGCGGGAAGTGCCACAGCCAGCCGAACGAGTGGCTTCGTGACGAATGCGATCAGAAAAAAGTAGGAAACATCGGTGAGCCAGGCCTTGCGGAGCAGTACGCGCGATCGCCTGCGCCCGAGGAATCGCTCGACAAGTGTGAACAGCACGCCCAGCAGAATCACTCCGACAAACACTCGAAGGGCAGTATCCACGCTGTGAATGCTAGGGCACCTGATTCGCGTCGAAGACCCCCCACTCGACTACATTCGAATCATGAGCACGACTGCAAAGACCGACATTCATGCGGGGGCGACAGCGAATCGCGCCAATTCGGAGTACATGACGATCCTTCAATCCATCGATCCCGCCCACGGCGACATCGTTGGAGAAGTCGCGGTCACTCCAGTCGCCGAGATCCACGCTGTCGTTGCACGCGCGCGTGCGGCTCAACCAGCGTGGGCTGCGTTGGGAATTCAAGGTCGCGCCGAACGAATCAAGGCTGCTGCTGCAGCGCTCCAGGCTTGCGCGAATCAGATCGGCACTCTCGTCAGCCGAGAAATGGGCAAGCCTCTGAAGGATGGCATCGGCGAGGCGACGGGCTGCGCATCTGGTCTGGTCAAACCCGTTGATGATGTCGTTGCAGCACTCGCTCCAGAGATCCTCGAGGATGGCAAAGTGCGCAGCGAACTTCGTTTCGATCCGCTTGGAGTTGCGGCATGCATCACGCCTTGGAATTTCCCCGTTTGGATGTTGCACGATGTTGTCATCCCGAGCCTCATCGCCGGCAACACGGTCGTTTTGAAGCCGAGCGAGAAGACTCCGCTCTGCGCCGATATGTGGGCAAAGTGCATGATCGCAGCGCTACCGCCCGATGTGCTGCAAATCATCCATGGCGACGACCGCCAAGGGAAGGCGCTTGTCGCCGCAGACGTCAATCTGATTGCCTTCGTGGGAAGCCGAGCTGCAGGGAAACACATCATGCGTGAAGCGGCGAGTGGACTGAAGCGCCTCGTGTTGGAACTCGGCGGAAAGGACGCGCTCATCGTGCTTGATGATGCGGACATCGACGCGGCAGCTGCGTTTGCTGCGCAGAACTGTTTTCGAAACGCTGGGCAAGTGTGCGTGAGCACTGAACGGATCTATGTCCACGAGCGCGTCGCAGACGTGTTCGAAGAAAAACTCGCGGCTCGCGCGAACGCGCTGGTGCAGGGCGATCCCTCCGATGCGAAAACTCAGATTGGTCCTATGGTCGATGCCGCGCAGAAGGCGCATGTGCTTGCACTTGTGCAGGATGCCCAGAGCTGCGGCGCGAAGCAACTCTCAGGTGGCGAAGCAACTGGCAACTTCGTCCGACCGACCGTGCTCACTGGAGTGAACTCGACGATGCGCATCATGAAGGACGAGACCTTCGGTCCTGTCGCCTGCATCACCCGTGTAAAGAGCGATGCGGAGGCGATCGCGATGGCGAATTCGACTCCGTTTGGTCTAGGTTCTGTCTGACGGATCGAGGATCCTCAGGTACCGCTGGATGAAGGCCAGT
>CAYHHO010000125.1:0-7509 GCA_964356445.1 uncultured Singulisphaera sp.
TGGCCTTCATCCAGCGGTACCTGAGGATCCTCGATCCGTCAGACAGAACCTAGTCCCACCATCGCCAACTGCGTGTTCAAGGCCAACACTGCGACCTCCTCCGGGGGCGGCATGTTCGCCGTCGGCAACCCCACCATCAGTAGCACAGTGTTCTGCGGCAACACCGCGCCTAACTTTCCACAGATCTACGGTTCATCTTGGATCGATGGCGGCGACAACTGCTTCACAATCTCGTGCGCGGATTCGGATGGGAACGGCTGGCCCGACAAGTGCGGCTCAGTTAGCGACGGCATCCATCAGGTGCCGACCGAGTACCCCACCATCGAAGCTGCTCTCGCTGCAGCCGGTAACGAAGATGTGATTGAAATTGCGGCGGGGACCTACGCTCCCGCCACAACGCTGAATACGATGGGGAAGGCTGTTACGGTTCGTGGCGCGACGCACGCAGATGGTTCTCCTGCGACGGTAATCGATGGACTGGGAAACAAACGAGTACTGCAGTGTGACTCATCCGAGGACTCGGATACTGTCTTTGAGAATCTAGTGATCACGCGGGGGTCTGCGAACAACGGCGGCGGGATGTACCTGTACCTCGCCAGTCCCACCATCGCCAACTGCGTGTTCGAAGCCAACTCAGCGACCAACACCTCCTACGGCAGTGGCGGCGGGGGGATGTTCCTGTATTCCGCCGATCCCACTATCACCAACTGTGCGTTCGAAGGCAACACCACCACCGGCTACGGCGGCGGGATGTACCTGAAGTCCTCCAGTCCCGCGATCACCAATTGCGTATTCGAAACCAACACAGCACGGACCTACGGCGGCGGCGGGATGTACCTGACTTCCTCCAATCCCACCATCACAGACTGCGTGTTCGAAGCCAACACAGCCTCCGACGGCGGTGGGATGTACCAGACTTCCTCCAGTCCCAATATCAGCGACTGCGTGTTCAAAGCGAATACAGCGACCAATGCCTCCTACGGCGGCGGCGGCGGCGGGATGCTGGGGAACGCGGCGAATCCCACTATCACCAACTGTGTGTTTGAGGCAAACACAGCGACCACGGGCGGCGGGATGTCCATGTCTCAGTACTCCAATCCCACCATCACCAACTGCTTGTTCAAAGCGAACACATCCAGCTCCACCGGCGGCGGGGCGTACCTGCTTTACGCCACTCCCACCTTCACCCACTGCGTCTTCGAAGCCAACACCGCAACCTCCAACGGCGGCGGCATTCACTTGAACTCCGCCGCCAATACCACCATCATCAGCACAGTCTTCTGCGGCAACACTGCGCCGACCTCACCGCAGATTTACGGAACTTCTTGGATCAACGGCGGCGGCAATTGCATCAGTGCCGTATGCGCTACGTGCGACTCTGACGGCGACTCCATCTATGACCCACACGACAACTGCCCCTCGACGCCAAATCCTGGGCAAGAGGATTGCGATAGTGATGGCGTCGGGGATGCGTGTGCAGACGATATGGATCTCGATGGCGTCCCCGACAGTTGCGAGCGCGCGTACGGCGACTTCGACCTCGACGGGGTGATCGGCGGCGGAGACTTGGCGTACATCCTCTCTGCGTGGGGGATCTCCGATCCACCGTTCGGTGACCTCGACGGCGACGGCGTCATCAGCGGCGGCGATCTCACTGCGATCCTCTCGCGCTGGGGAACAGTGCCGCCATACTGAGCGGTCGTTCGCGACAAAAACAAGCCTGAGCCACGCGGATCCCTACGCCACCCTCCTGCTCGATCGCGCGGACTTCACGCGCTTCCACGCCATCGCTAGCTTCCGCCCAGTCGCGGCGCAATCGCGCAGATACAGGTTGATGAGGCTCTGGTACGGAAGTTCCAGTTCTCTCGCGAGGTTCTTGAAGTATCGAATGGTCGTCTCATCGAGCCGAAGGGTGACCGGCTTCTTGAGTTTGCTTGCGTAGGGGTTTCGCTTGGCAGTGGAGAAGTCGTATTCGCGTCGCATGGGAGGGGTGCCTCGGTGGGTGAAAGTTGAAGGGCGTTTTGCTGGTCGCTATGGAGAGTGCTTGGCGTACTGTCCGTACTCGCGGCGCGTTGCCTTCCGCGCCGAGATGATCCGAATGACCGACTCAGACTCGCGGTAGCAGTGGACAACGACGAGCAGGTTGGCCTGATTGCTCATCCCCAGAAGGATGAACCGCTCCTCTGACTTGGAGTGAGCCGGATCGGGAATCAGAAGTGCGGAGTCATCTTCAAACACCGTCGCAGCCTCCTCGAACGAGACGCCGTGTTTCGCCCGATTGGCGACGGCCTTCGTGACATCCCACTCGAGTTCGATTCCGGACATATGTACAGTGTATGTACATTCGGCGATGGGTCAAGTGGGAATGGGGTTCGCGAGGCGCCATCGATCTTGCTGTCGCCTCGGCGTCAAGATATTCTGCGAGTGGACTTTCCCATGACGCCGCTCGAAAAGTTCTACACAGAAGACCCGCAGTGGCACAAGGCGATCGGCGACATTCACGCTCTGCTTGAGCGCGTCAAGATCAGCGAGGAGCAGTCCTCCGATGTCCAGCACCTGCGCAAGCTGAATCGCATTCTTTCGATTCACGGGTCCACCGCGATCGAAGGAAACCGGCTCACGCTGAGCCAGGTCACTGATGTCATCAACGGCAAGCCCGTCTGGGGACCGCCCAAGGACATCAAGGAGGTTCAGAATGCGTGGCATGCCTACAACGAAATGACTCGGTATGAACCTTGGTCGGTGACTGACTTGCTAAAGGCTCACGCGCACCTGACCGACTCTCTCATCGGCGAGTCGGGGCTGTTTCGAACGGTCGACGTAGCCGTCGTGCGTGAAGACGGCGTGGTGATGCACCGTGGCTTGCCTGCGCAGCAGGTGCCCGCCCTCGTTGAACAGCTCTTGCACTGGGGCAAGAGCAGCGAAGCGCATCCGCTTATCAAGAGTTCCGCCGTCCACTACATGCTGGAGTACATCCATCCTTTTCGCGACGGCAACGGCAGAATCGGGCGGCTCTGGCAGACGCTCGTTCTCGCCAAGTGGAATCCGTTGTTTGCGTGGATGCCGGTCGAAACCCTGGTCCATCACAATCAGGCGCTGTACTACAAGGCACTGCAGGATTCGCACAGCGGCGCGGTGGATTGCCGTCCGTTCATCGGATTCATGCTCGATGCGATCGCGAATTCGCTCTACAAGTTCATCGACGTGGCGACGGAGACGGAGGTCGATGTCGGTGTAAATGTCCCTGTAAATGTCCCTGTAAATGTCCCTGTAAACGAGGTCTCGGACAGGATCTTGATCTTGGTGCGCGCCGACCCAAGAGCAACGGCGCAGAAGATGGCCACGAGCGCTGGGTGTGACTGACAAGACGATCAAGCGCCACCTCAAATCACTTCGTGAACTGGGCCTAATCAAACGTGTCGGTTCAGACAAAGCCGGTCACTGGGAAGTTCTCGAGCGACAGTGATGAATCTCTGGGGAATAATGCCGCCGTGCTGAACGGATACCCTGAGCCTGTCGACGAGAGTCTGCGCCCCACGCAGCCTCGCTCAAAGAACCGGCACTTCGGAGGATTTCGCATGATCACTTCTCGCACCCTGGGATCCAACGCTCGCGCGCGCACTTGGCTGAAGGCCCTCTGCCTACTGCTCGGCAACGCGACGATCGCAACGCTGTTCGCCTGCGGCGCGAGCTATCGAACGCCAGGCGGTCCCGCCGCGATCGGCGCGATGACCACTGCGTCGGTCGCCGATCAACTCAAGACCGTTCCCGAAGCGCAGCTGCCGGCGATCATCGCGTTCACGCGCGTGCAGGACTCTGGCTACCGATCGCGATACGACGGCGGCGTCAACCGCGGCTCGGTCGCGCTCGTGGGTCCGAGAGAACTCGAACGCGACGATGATGCGAAGACCATGGCGGCGTGGAGCGAAGTGCGCGAAGTCGTGCGGATCACTCCAATTCTTGTTGCCGCGACGGGGGATCCGCTGATGGCACTACGCGAGGGAGCCGCCGCACTGCACGCGGACGTGCTCGCGCTCTACACCGTCGACACGACATTTCGCGTGGATGACAGTGACTTCGGTCCGCTCGGATTGATCTCGCTCGGAATGGCTCCGACCAGGAGCGCACAGGTGCACAGTTCGGTCAGCATGGCATTCTTCGATGTTCGCACCGGCTTCTGCTATGGGACTGCCGAAGGAAGCGCGAACGACGACCAACTCGCGAACGCCTGGACCAGCGATAACGCCGTCGACCAGTGCCGACTTCGCGTCGAGCGCAAGGCATTCGAGGCAATGCTGCTCGAAGCGGGAAAGACGTGGGCAGCAGCTGCAGCGAGTCGCAAGGCTGCGTTGGGGGGATAAGCCAGACTCTGGTCCATGGAACACGCTCGAGATGACGTTCAACCCAGATCTCATTCTCGCGAGTTATCAAAACTACGAGACCTACGGATGGACCATCATGGATGTCATCGCTGCTGGCGAATTGCAACTCGGCTACCTCGACCCGCAGACGGGCGTCTGGTCCAAGTCGATTCATGTGATTACTCCGGGCGCGAACCAGCACCAAAACTTCCTCGGCACTTGGGACTCGTTTGCAGTTACCCACGGCGCGACTGACGCGAATCTGACGAGTTTCGTTGGAAGTTGGGGACTCGTGATCGACCAAAATGATCCGACGAACAGCCGTATCTGGGCTGTGCTCGACCACACATCGTCGTACGCGGTCGTGCCGGCACCTGGTGCAATCGCGCTGCTCGGTCTCGCTGGGCTCGTCAGCCGTCGTCGGCGGAACTGATCCACACTACCCGCCGCACGCTCCCCATGCGCTGAGGATGAAGACGAGGTCTGCTCCATCCACTGTTCCGTTGTGATCGAGATCGGCGCCTGATCCTGGTTTTGTTGGTCCCCACTGAGCAAACATCGCAGTGAGATCGCTGCCGCCGACGACTCGGTCGCCGTCAAGGTCCGCCTCACACACATCGTGCACCGGCGCATCGCTCCGATACACGCCGTGCCCAGCGCTGCCCGCATACAGATGACCGTCGATACCACTCACAAGCGAGAGCACAGAGGTCGTCGCCAATCCACCGCTCATGTCCTGCCAAGTATCTCCGTTGTCATCGGAGCGCCACACTCCCATGTCGCGGCCAGCTGCGAAGACCGTCCCGCTCGGCGCGATCACGATGGCGTGCCCGAACAAACTTGGATACCCATTGAGTGGCTGAAATGTCATTCCACCATCCGTCGACCTGTACACGCCACGAAGGGTTCCGTCATTACCGAAAAACACATCGCCTGCAGAATTGAACGCGATCGCAAACTGCTGCGAACTACTGAAGCCCAAGTTGATCCACTGCGATTGACCGGCACCGAGCCGTCTCACACCTTCGCCTTCAGAGCCGATGTAAAGATCGCCGCCCGCGCTTCGACCCATGAAATACGCCGGCGGATTGTCGGTCGGTCCCGCCGCCGACCAAGAGAGTTGGTCGAGCGAGCGCTTTCGCACAGCGCCCGCGTTCCACGCCACGCTGCAATAAACCTCGTGCGTCTCAGGAACGAATGCAAATCCACTCACCATCGCGGGCGACGCGTTGATGTCGAGTTGTGCCCAACTCTGCCCATCATCATTGGAGACGAACGCATGACCATCAGAAACGCCGTTGATGATGTTGTAGTTGCCCGCATACACCTCGCCCCACGGCGACTGCGTGAGTGCAAAGATTGTTCGATCGCTCAACTTCGCTGGATCCCACGACCCGCCACTGAATCGGTGGATCCCAACTCGAGTTCCAGCGAGAATGCTCCCGGCTGATGTGGCAGAGAGCCGCAGAACAGTGTGCGCCACCAAACCAGAGTTCGATGGCTGCCATGTTGCTCCGAGATCTTGACTGCCGAAAACTCCAGATCCGGCTGTGCCTGCCAGAAGGACTCCTGGATCGTTCAGGAAACACCTCGGAATGAGACTCGTGCCGACGCCACCGACGGATTCCCACGCGCCGCTCGCGAGCCTTCGGTGGAACCCCGCTTGCGATCCAACCAGAATCCCAGAACTTGTTTCACTCGCGCCGTAGGTGAACAGCCCAGAGAAGGGACCAGAGACTTGCGACCAGTGATCGCCACCATCACTCGAAGTCCAGAGTCCGTTATCGCAGCAGGCGTAGAGAGTCCCGGCACCGATGGCGAATGTGTTGACACCAATCGAGCCGACGCCACTCGCTGGAGCGATCCACGCACCCGATGCGGTTCGGCGATAGAGACCTGTCGTTGTGCCCGCGAATTGCCACGCCCCAGAGATGAGCACGGCCCGCACAACCAGATTCGGCAGCCCAGTGTTTGATGCAGTCCATGCTGCGCCACCGGGTGAGAGCCGATAGATGCCTCCCTGCTCGACCGCTGCGTAGATAGACCCATCTGAATCAAGCGCGATCGATAGCAGCATTTGGTTGGGAAGACCGGCGCTCGCCATGGCAGTGAACGACGCGCCTCCATCAGTCGATTGGCGCAGGCCTGCTCCCCGAGTCGCGACATAAAGCGTCCCGGTTGGCGACACGGCGAGCCCGCGGAGCGCTGTGTTTTGTGCAGGGACTCCCGCCACTGCCGCGCTGAGTTCGGCCCACGTTTCGCCGTTGTCCGTGGACTTGTGAACGCTCCCCGCAGTCTTGTTGTATCCCCATTGATAGTTGACACCAGCGAAGATCGCTCCCGAGGCTGGGTCGCGGCTGAGGTTTGAGATCCATCCCCCTTCTGGTCCGCCCATTGGCGAGAAGAACTGGGCCGATGCTGCACGACATGCCAGCGATATCAAGAGTGCTGCGACGAGTGTGTGCGGAGTCATGAACTTTCGGTGGTCCGATTTCGTGGATTTCTAACGTCCGCAGGCGACCGCCGTTGGACACACAGTAACTTCCAACCGTTCTGAAGCCAATACGATTGTTCGCTTTGAGAAGAATTCGTGGCCGACCGCACAGCCCCTCAACAGGTGACGTGAGCCGGTGCCGCAGCAAGCCGCAAGGCTGCGTTGGGGGAAAGACGACGGCGCGGGGCGCTCCGCCGAACCATGCAAATTCGTTATGCGATGTCGAATTTGCATGGATGCAGGATCGCACGCAGTCACCGCCGCTACCCCGCGATGCCCGAGATCCGGTCAATCTCGATCCGTCGCCCGTCCGGGAACTTTGCGGTGAGGTGCAGTTCCCCGCCCAGCGCATGGACGTACTTCCGAAGCGTGCTGAGGTACATGTCCGCTTGATTCTCGATCTTCGAGACGCTCCCCTGCGCGATATCGAGCGAACCAGCCAGCTCAAGTTGTGTGAGGCCGACTGCCCTGCGGATCTCGGCGAGCGGCATCGATGCCATCGTCTTTCGGACGCGAGCATTGACACGAGCCTGAGCGGCGGCGCTCAGCTTCGATTTCAAACTGCTCCATTTTCTTGCTGGTCGCCTACCCATGTTCGGACTCCTCTCGCGCGAGCGCGTCAAGATGTTCGTCGTCTAACCGATCTGCGGGTGA
>CAYHHO010000126.1:0-7496 GCA_964356445.1 uncultured Singulisphaera sp.
TAGCTCAGGAAGTAGTGGATTCGACGCAGATTCGCGGGTTGATCGCCGCAGATTGTCTTACGCTGCAGAAGATCGCGGGCTCGACCAAAGAAACCGACAAAGTTGACCCGCTCCGCATTGCACTTCATGCGGCGATTGAGTCCAAGCGTCTGCGTAATCATGAAGGGGTCATCTCGGCTGACACGGCAGTTGAGATGCTCCTCGACAGCCTGAAGTTGGCGATTGAGTCAAACCAGTTTCGGAGAGCGATCGAAATCATCGCCAATTTGATCCGCCTCGACCCATCGAATGCCTCTGAACTTCGGTTCCTTAAACTGCAAGTGCTGATCCAACTCCAGTCGGCAGTCCCCGAACCATCGAGGCGGCTGTAGAAGCACCTACGCCATTTCGTGCTGCCTCGAAGCAACGATGCTCGATCTCATTGGGCGCCGAATCGACTTCAATCGCAGACGGGCTGGCCCAAGGCTGGGAGAAGCGCGCGGAACCGAGCAAGGGATGGTGCACCCTGCCGAGAGCGGTCCCCAAGCGAGCGTGTTCGGATACTCTGAATCGGGGGTCCTTTGGTACCTCAGGTTGTTCCCGGCAATCCGCGTCCAATGAATCTCAACAACCCATTCGCCGTCTTGCGACTCCCGGCTAACGCAACAGCCACGGAAATCAGATCCGCGGGACAGCTCGCGCTCGCCAAACTTCGGCTCGGCGATGCTGGGAATGCTGTAGCAATTCGCGCGGTTGAGTCAGCGATCGAGCAACTCCGCGACCCCGTGATCCGGTTCAAGATGGGTTTGGAGTGGCCGTCCCTTGGCCCCCCAGCCGCGAAGGTACTCGCGACGGATGACGCCTTCGGCGACCTCTTGTCGGACCGGGGCAAAGATCGAACTCGAGCCATCGAGCGTCTGATTGAAGGCGAGTCTTTAGTTGGGCAACAGCACATTCACGCAATCTTCCAGTTGCTGAAGGCACACGAGCTGTTCGTTTGCGCTTTGAGACCGGACTTTTCAGTTCCCGGCGGTTCCCCAACGACGGCCCTTGCCGCTGCCTTCGACTTGTTTCCAAAGGCGATGACTCTGTGGGTGGCGACCACAACCTCTCCTGAGTTCTGGATGGCGCAACGACTGCGGGCCAAGGAGATCAACGACCCTCGCGTTAGCGCAGATCTGTGTTCGGATTGCCAGCGCGATTCACTTCAGATCGCTGCGCAAAGCTTTGCAACGCTCGCGTCTGAAGCGCTGCTGGGTCGCAATGTCACCGTTTGCTCCGCAATCGTCGTGGGAATCAGAGAATGTGGGGCCGACACTACCGATACTGACCGAGTCTTGGCTGCGATCTACGAACCGCATGCACGCAAGGTTTCGGACGCAATTCAGCGGGTGAGCGCGGATCTCGAAGCGATTTCTGAGGGAGCCGCAGCTGCCTATCGGCAAGTGCTCGCTAGGTACAAGAGCGAGATTGAGCCAGAAATGGACTTGATGCTCGCCATTGGCGATCTCCCCGGAACATCGGAAGAACGAGCGAGAGATGCGACCGGAGCGTTCCTTAAGACCCTATCTGTCAAGGCTGCGAACGAAGCGAAGGCGTATGAAGTGTCGCGCGATGCGATCGCACTTGCAATGAAGGTGGCGCATTCCGAAGCGCTTCGCAAGTCGCTCGGTGAAGACTTAGCAACGGTGACTGAACTGCTTGCTGGGGCTCGCTGTGTGTACTGCCAAACTCGTGCGGCCGACGGGGAGCCGACTAGTTTCGCTCTCCATAAGGTTACGGACCGTAGCTGGTTGGGGAAAGTTAGGTACTCGTCGGTTGCAGTACCGGTGCCGCGTTGTGTCACTTGCCACGCGCGACATGACAACTGGCGGGTGGTCTGCCAGGCCGCGGTCTGGGTCGTGGTGATTCTCGGAGCCATGGTCGGCGCTAGCTTCGGAGGGTTCGTTGGGTTCCTCATCGGCGGTGCGCTTGCGTTCGTCCCAGCGGGAATTCTTTGCACAGTTCTCGGTTGGGTGCAGTGGTTCACTGACAGCGGTCACCCGTCGAGTTACAAACCGATCGCAGATCGGCTCTCCCAAGGCTGGGAAAAGGGCGCGGAACCGAGCAAGTGAAAGCGCATGCTGCCGCGGCAGGCCCTGAGTGAGCGTGTTCGGATACTCTGAATCGGGGGCCCTCTGGTTCCTCAGGTTGTTTCCGGCTATCCGCGTCTAATGAATCTCAATAATCCATTCGCCGTCTTGCGACTCCCTGCCAACGCGACAGCGGCTGAAATCAAGTCAGCAGGATCGCTCGCGCTTGCCAAACTGCGGCTCGGCGATGCTGGGAATGCTGTCGCGATTCGCGCGGTTGAGTCAGCGATCGAACAGTTGCGGGATCCAGTGGTTCAGTTCAAGATGGGGCTGGAGTGGCCCTCGCTTGGACCCGCTGCCGCCAAGCTGCTCGCGACGGATGAAGCATTCGGTGATCTTGTGTCAGACCCTAGGAAGGACCGCACTCGAGCCATCGAGCAACTGATCGCAGGCGAATCGTTAGTTGGCCAACAGCACATTCACGCAACACTTCAACTGCTGCGCGCACACGAATTGTTCGTTTGCGCATTGCAGCCGGACCATTCAGTCCACGGCTCGCCAACGCGCCACCTGGCTGCTGCGTCTGATGTGTTCCCCAAGGCGATGGGTCTATGGGTTGCAGCAACGACCTCCCCAGCGTTTTGGATGGCTCAACGATTGCGCGCAAAGGAGATCAACGACCCGCGCGTTGGCGCAGACTTGTGTTCGACCTGCCAGCGCGAGTCACTTCAAACCGCCGCGCAGCGCTTCGCAACGCTCGCGTCAGAAGCGTTACTGGTTCGCAATATTTCTGTGTGCACCGCAATCGTCAACGGGATCAAGACCTGCGGCGGGGCGCAGTCGGACATTGATCGGACTCTGGAAGCGGCCTATCAGGCCATCTGCGGAAGGGCTACCACAGCGCTGGACGCGCTTCGGGCAAGGGTGACCGCAACCAAGTCAAAGTCGGTTGCAGTGTTTCAGAGGCTCCTCGATGAGTATGTCCGAGACATTCACCCGGATCTGAAAACCATGCTGACAGTTGGCGACCTCCCAGGCACTGCAGAGGAAAGATGCCGAGATGCCGCGGCGAGTTTCCTACGCGGACTCGCCGTGGAGTCGGCGAACCAGGCCGATGCCTACGTTATCTCGGAGGAGTGCCTGCGGCTGGCCCAGGAAGTCGTGGATTCGACGCAGATTCGAAGGATGCTCGCCTCTGATTGTCTTTCGCTGCAGAACATCGCAAAATCGAGCGAAGAATCCAAGAAACTTTACACGCTCCGCGCGGCACTCAAAATGGAACTCGAGTCAAAGCAGTTCCATAAAGCGCTCGCCACCATTGACTTGTTGATCGAAGTCGACCGGTCCCATGCCACTGAACTTCAATCGCTTAAGACGCAGGTCAGGAGCCACCTCAAGTCACAAAGCCTCGTAGAAGCCGCGGCGGCTATTCGCGCGGAGTCGAATCGAGGCTGCCTGATCCCACTTGTGGTCGCCACGGCCACGATCGCCGGCGCCGGGGGAGCGATTGGGGGCGCGGCATTGGGTTGGGATTTCCTTCGCTGGCTCGTATGATGGCACACAGCATGACCACGGGTGGGTCCGATCAACTGAATGCAACGGGCGACACCAGACCGACTTGGCTTGACCGTGCAATCGGGTTTCGAGCAATGCGTCACTCAAAGCAAGACCTCTGCTTCGAATCGCCTATCGACATCGCAACGGTGATGGACGCGCTCGAGGCGAAGTATCGCACCGCACTTGCCACGAACGCACCCGCGGTCGCGGTTGCGCAGCCGGCCGTTTCGGATGGACTCACACTTCGCAAGAGCGAAGTTGTCGAGCTCGCAGTTCAAACTTGGCGACTGGGACGACGAGTCGATGCCCTCGACGCTGAGAAGAACCCGAGAGAGAAGAAGCAGTTTTCAGAATCACTGGCGCGTTTCAAGAAGTTCCTTGAGCTACTCAAGGTGGAATGCGTCGATCCAGTTGGTCAAATCTATACGGATGGTTGGGCTGAAGTGGAGGTTGTCAGCTGGGAAGCGCCTGAAGAAGGCGTCAGCGCTTCGGAACAGAAAGTGAAACAAACAATCGCACCAATCGTGCGCCGTAGCGGTGAAATCATCGCGCGGGGCCAAGTAGTTGTCACAGGCACCTGATTAGAACCACGCTATGACAGGGCAAACAAGGAAACATAATGCAGCGAACAACCATTGACTTTGGAATCGACCTCGGCACAACGAATTCTGTGATTTCGGTCGCTCAGTCGGGGACGGTCGAGACAATTAAGAACGGGGTCTCGGATGTCACACCCTCACTCGTCTACATTGACAAGCGCGGAACCAAGCGGGTTGGCCTATCGGTCGCGAATGTGCAGGGTCGGTCAGATACCGGCTTCGACGTCCAATCGGAATTCAAGCGCGAAATGGGGCAACGCGTCCAGCGGCATTTCAAACTGGCAAACAAATCAATGTCGCCAGAAGAGCTCTCTGCCGAAGTCCTCATGGATCTTCGCAATGCTGTTGAATTGCGCTTTGCGTCGAAACCAGATGCAGCCGTCATCACCGTTCCAGCGATGTTTGAACTTCCACAAACCGAGGCAACGGCGCATGCGGCCAAGCTCGCTGGGTTCACCTATTCCCAGCTTCTGCAAGAACCGGTCGCAGCCGCAGTGGCGTACGGGTTCGAGAGCGATGCAGAGCGCGCGTACTGGTTGGTGTATGACTTTGGCGGCGGAACGTTCGATGCTTCTATCGTCGCGATTCGTGACGGACAATTGACAGTGGTCAAGCACGCGGGGGACAACTATCTAGGAGGTGCCGACCTGGACTGGAAGATTGTCGAGGAGTTACTGCTGCCGAAACTTCAGAGCGCGTACTCATTGAAGTCGATCTCTCGTGCGCCTAGTGCGCGCGACATCGACCGCGGAAGAATGACAGTCCTCAAGCGCCATGCAGAAACTATCAAGAAAATCCTTTCTACTTCTGACGAGCATTCAGTCTTCGAGGAGAACATTTTCGAGGACGATGACAAGGCTCCGGTTGATTTGGAAGGACTTGTCACCCGGGCTGAGTTCGAAGAGCTTGCATCGCCCAGTGTCGATCGCTCCATTGACATCGTTACAAATCTCATTGCCAATTGCGGAATCAAGAAGTCTGACATCAATCGATTTCTTTTGGTTGGCGGATCCACATTTATTCCCCTTGTACGAAAGCGAACTGCGGCGATTGGAATTCCAATTGGCATGGAACTTGACCCCATGACTGTTGTCTCCCGGGGCGCGGCTATGTTTGCGTCTTCGCAGCGGCTCCCAAGTTCTCGCGCCAAACCGACCAATGTTGCGATTGGAACCGCCACTGTTCAATTGGAATACGATTCTGTGGTCAAAGCCACAATAGCGCTTGTTGCCGGCAAGGTCGAAATCAATGGGAAGCCGGCCGCAAGTTCGACGACCGTGCGCATTGATCGAGATGACCAAGGCTGGAACAGTGGCGACATCGCGGTCGATCCAAAGGGGATGTTTTTTACTGAGGTAACGATTCGTGAGAAAGGGCAGTCGGTCTTTCGATTGACCGTCCGTGACTCTGGCGGACAGTCTGTTGCATGCATTCCGGAGTCGTTTGCCATCACGAACGGATTGACGGTTGCAAGTTCGCCACTTCCAGCGGGGTGTGGAGTGGCGCTCGCAGACGGGAGCGCCGCGATTCTAATCCCTGGTGGTCGTGCGATGCCTTGCGCACCTGAGGTGTACAAGGGGCAGTTCACACGTGGACTAAAGAAGGGCTCACCCGAGTCATTGCGGATTCCATTCCTGTCTGGGGACGAACCGCTCGCCGATCACAACCTGTGCGGAACTGTTGTGCACATCCACGGAAAAGACATTTCCCGGGATGTTCCCACCGGCACAAACCTTGAAATCACCGTGGAAGTCGACGCCTCCGGCGTACCCCATTGTCGAGTCTTCGTTCCGCTACTCGACGAGACCTTCGAACCCTCTAAGCGAATCGAACTCGAGCACGAACCTGCCGAAGTCATGCGGAGTCGAAAGGAAGCACTGATTGAGGAACTTGACGACATCGAAACGAAAGCAAACGAGGCAGACCTCGATTCAGTTGCGAGCGAGGCATCGGAGCTCGGAATCTGTGACGAGTTTGACACGATTGACACCCTCATTGATCGGGCAGAGGACGGCGACCGCGTTGCAGCTGGACAGGCGAGAAACCTGCTGGTTGACATGGCGAAGAAAACACACGAGCTGAAGGCCAAGATCGATTGGCCAACGACTCTTGCGGAGTACAACGAAGCTCTCGATCACGCGCGAAAAATGGCTGCGGAGGGTGGTGACGCGCAGGAACGAAAGGCGCTCGAAGACGTCTCCAAAGAGGGGGCCCGGGCCGTCGCGGCGAAGGACACGAAAATGGTGGACCATTGTGCGACCCAACTCAAGTCGATCGCGATTGGGATCGCGCAAAAGGATCCGGGATTCTATGTAGCGTTCTTGGCCCACCTGTCCCAGATGGAACACCGCTTTCCAGATCGGTCCGCAGCGCGACGACTCTTCGCGGAAGGTGCGAGTGCGGCACAGCGGCGAGACGTTGGCTCGCTTCAAAGTGTGGTGCAGCAGCTCCTCGGAATGTTGCCACCCGAGGTGGCTGCAGCGGCCAAACGTGGCATTGCCTCGGATGTGCGTTGAGACACAGGATTAACTCGACTCGTGCCCATCGAGCGCGTTCAGGAAGTGTCCATGAGTGAAAGCGCTCGGATTCCAAACGGTGCCGTCATCCGTGAGACATACACCGTCGATCGATACCTCGGGAGTGGAGGATTCGCGGATGTGTATCGGGTTCGCCACCAATTCATGGGAATGCAGGCGATGAAAGTGCTGCGCGATGTTCGCACCGAAGAAGCTCGCATGCAAGGATTGACTGAGGCATTTCACTTATCCCGAATATCCCACCCGTCGATCATTCGTGTTTATGACGGGAATCGACTCGAAGCGAAGTATGGAGGACTGCCCTACCTGACGATGGAGCTCATCGACGGTGGAACACTGGACGACGCATTGGACGAGGACAGTCAGCACTTCACGCGCGACCTCATTCATGTAGCAACCCAGCTCGCCGACGCGCTTTCTCACGCGCACAGCATGGATCCACCGATCGTTCATCGAGACATCAAGCCATCAAATGTCCTCACGTCACGAACACCAGCCGGCGAACTGACCGTCCGGCTTGCTGACTTTGGATTGGCAAGTCCCATCGACCCGAACATCGGCTTCGCAACGGCCGCGGGGACTGTCATTTATCGTTCGCCCGAGAGTCTTGATGGATTCGAAGTCCCGGCAAGCGATGTCTATTCATTTGGGCTCACGATGTACGAGTGCGCAAGTGGAGTACTGCCATTCAAAGCCGCCTTGCGCGATGCAAATGTCGGGTCGCTTGGCGAAGTCATCACTGCGCTGCGTGG
>CAYHHO010000127.1:0-7445 GCA_964356445.1 uncultured Singulisphaera sp.
TTGCCTCCCGTCCCTCACTCGTAGCGGACTCTCTGCCTTCGCTGCGCGAAGTCAGCGCCGCGGTTCTGCGAACCGCAACGGGGATTGGGACCTCGCTGCGCTCGGTTCGAATCCCTTCGCCCGCTTCAGTTCAAAAAGCCGACACGCAACGTGTCGCTTTTTTACTTCCGCGGGCGTGTCGCGGGCTGCGCCCGCGCCCTTGCCCCCAGCAATCCCAGCATGGCAGGGGGCAAGAGGTCTTCTGACTCGGCGATGCCTCCTCTCGAATCCCTTCGCCCGGTTTCGCTCCATGACAGGCCAGTAGGAAGGCTGCGTCTTCCGCGCACCGTCCCGCTTCTCGAAGCGCAGGGCGGAGGCGGGCGTCTACGACCTCGGCTTCGTTCACGCGTAAGCCACAACCGTGTTGGCATCGCGCGTCAGCAACTCCATCAGTTTCGGATGTATGAAGAGTTTCTCACGCCCAAGGGTCATCTCCTGCAGCACGCCGATCTCCACCAGTTGCTTGAGATAGCGCGAGGCCGCCTGGCGACCGCCGATCTCCTTCTCCACCACATTCTGGATGCGGCAATACGGTTGGTCAAAGACTAAATCAACCAGTTCGCGGCTGTAAATCTTGGGCGCCTTCCGCTTCACATGGTTCAGCGTCACTCCCAACAACTCGCGGATCGCCGCAATCTTGGCCGTCGTCCAACGAGCTGTGTCCTCGACACCGCGCAGCATGTAAATGAGCCACGGCTCCCATGCCTGTTCGCGCGTCACGCCTAGCAACAATCGGTAGTAGTCCGCCTTAGTGTTGATGATGTAACGGCTGAGATAAAGGATCGGCAGGGTCAACAATTCTTCCTGAATCAGATACAGGCTGTTCAGCACCCGCCCGGTGCGTCCGTTGCCGTCGGTAAACGGGTGGATGGCCTCGAACTGATAGTGGCCGACAGCCATGCGGATCAGCGGATCGATATCGCGCACCTCGTGCAGATAGTGCTCCCAATTGGCCAGCTTGGTACGCAAGAGTTCTTCGCACACCGGCGGCGTGTATATCACCGCACCAGTTTGCCTTTCTACCAACGCCGTCCCCGGCACGCGTCGCACCTGCATCTCCACACCCTTGATGCGCGAACAAACATGTTCCGCGGTGCGCGTATTGAGCGGCCGCTCCCTCAAGACTCGAAACCCCTCCATCAGCGCGTAGCTGTAGCGCAATGCCTCGCGTGTGACCGGGTCAGCTTGATCGCTTGCATGCTGAAACTGAAAAAGGCGATCCATCGTTGTCACGATGTTTTCAATCTCCGAACTCGCTTGCGCCTCGAGTAGCGGCAGCGTATTGATCAATACACTCTGATTTGGAATCAGCTCCGCCGCTTGCTTCAACTCGGCCAGCGCCGCCCGCGCGGTGATGCACTGCTTCAGCACAGATCGCGTTTCAAGCTCGGCGGTAGGAGGCAGGGTCGGCAGCTCGTTATATGGTTGGTCTGGGTTCCATAATGTCATGGTTCATTTCCAGTAGTTTTGCGACACGACCTGAGTCTATCGTGCCGATGCGGTAAGTCAATCGAACCTGTCGCAATAAGGCGAACTGTGCGACACATAATGAGGTCGTGTCGCTGGCAGCGACAGATCGCACTTCCCCGAAGCCGATCACCTTAGTTTGTGGCTGCCGAAGCGATACGGCTGAGCCGTGGGTGACCTGCGCTCAGCCGCTTTCACTTCCCCTTCCGCCCATCCGGCAGTTTGGGTGTGCGACCATCCATCGTTAGCAGATTCATCTGCTTGATGGCGGTTTGGTTGAGGCGGATCAGGCGCTCGGATTGAGGTTGCCCCTGCGCGATGAAGTGGGCGTTGAGGTTTTCAAGATTGGAGAGGCAGACAAGTTGGGCGCCGGTGGCTTGGTCGCGGATGTTGCCTTTGTCGCCAGGGTGCGCGGCCCGCCACTGGGCGGCGGTCTGACCGAAGAGCGCCATGTTTAACACATCAGCTTCGCTCGCATAGACGGGGTTGGTCTGAGCCTTGGCGAGCTCCGGCGGGATGAGGTGGGTCTGGATGGCGTCGGTGTGAATGCGGTAGTTGATCTTGGCGAGGTTGCGGCGAATGTCCCAGCCGAGGGTCTTGCGTTCCGTTTCCTTGAGCCGCTGGAATTCCTTGATGAGGTAGAGCTTGAACTCGACCGAAATCCAAGAGGCGAACTCGAAGGCGATGTCGGTGTGGGCGTAGGTGCCGCCGTAGCGGCCAGCCTTTGACTGGATGCCTATAGCAGCGGTGCGTTCGATCCATTGCTTCGGCGTGAGCGTGAAGCTGTTCAGACCAGCCTGCTTTCTAATCCCGTCGAATTCGACGGGATTAAAACTGGGATTATTGATCTGCTCCCAAATGCCGAGAAACTCGAGGGTATTGCGGTTGCGGAGCCAGTTGCGGATGAGATCGTCGCTGGCTTCTTCGTTCTTGTAGCGCGCGATGTCGGTCAGGCAGATGTAATCCTGATCATTCACGCCCGTGAGGCGGACTTCACGGGAAAGGACTTCGATTTTCTTAGTCAACTGCGGCCTCCTTTCCTTCAGCTTGCCAGACTCTCACGGAAAGGTTGATCACGTCCTTCGCATCCTCGAGACGCTCCGCCAGTTCCTTGCTCCTTTCACCAAGAAACCGTTCGAACTCATCGCGCTGGAGCGGGGTGACGTACTCCTGAAGCTGAAGATGCAAAGCATCCCGGAAGGCCAAGTCGCGGCTGGCCATCTTGTTGCGCGCTTTCTCGATCAGAGGTTTCCAATGCGCCTGCCCTTCAAAACCCGCAAACAAGGCATCCACTTCCCACGAGCTCAGTTTGCGTCCCTTGGATGTGAATTCGCGCACCAGCATGTCCGCGAACCCAGCTTCGTACGCGGCGATCAAGTCCAGCACTTCTGAATAAAATGTGTCGCGAACTCTCGCACGGTGATCCAATCGCAATACCTTGCGATAGACGTGCGCCTTCTCGCGGAAAATGCTCACGTAGATCTTGTCCGTGTAGAGCGTGTACTTGAACTTCCCCATGTCCACGCAATCCTTCAGCGCTTCCGTGAATTGCTTGCGGTAGTTCTCCTCGATGAACGCAGATTGAATGAAGTCTTCATCCCGTTGGTTGATGTATTTCGTGCCGCCACCCGTTCGGCGATTGATGGTGTCAATGACGATGTCCAGAATCGCCTGCCGCAGCAACCCCGCCCGCTCGGACTCGGCCATGAGCATGGCGAGATTGAGGAAGGCCCTGGAATCGAAGATTCCCAGTCGGGCGGTCTTCGCGATGATCGCGAAATCTGTTTCGTGATCATCCCGGGCTTTGAGCGCTAACTTGAAGTCGATTAAGCGTTTACCGGTCAGCACCTCATATCCATTGTTGGCCAGTTCCTCGCCGGATTTCTCAAGATAGTTATCCACCGTGCGGGTCGTCACCTCAAAAAACGCCGCAACTTGCTCCTTGAGGACGACAGACTTGTCTTCAAACGGGATGCCGCGAATGCCTGCCGCCTTCTCGATTTCGGCAAGGGCGTACGGATTGTTCAGGATGTTCTGCCGATCTACCGCTGAGTTGGTCAGGTCTTTGCTCATTGGATGACTCTCAAACCGCACCCGCGCAGGGTTGGGAGATTGCTACACCGCCCGCTCGAAGGAGGGCGCTATCTGCCCGCGGATGATTTCCGTCGCCGGCGGCAACCATCTTGGTATGGAGAAGTTCGAGCATGATGTCCGCCTTCAGCGCAGGCAGGATATAGGTGTCGATGAACAGACTTTCGCAGCGATCGCTTTTTCCTTTCGCACACCGGCTGACCTTCCACGATGTTTGGTCCAGCACTATGAGAGTTGGGTTGGGTCCGAGGTGTACGTGGGTGCTTCGCTCGACCTACCTAGCACTCCTCAATACATCGGCACGCTCGGATCGATGTCGGTCGACCAGAGATGGATCCCGCCTGCAAGACTTCGCACGTCCTCGAACCCCGCTTGCCGTAGCGCTTCGGTGACTTTGAGACTGCGCGCTCCGTGGTGGCAATAGACAACGACCGGATCTGCATCATGCTCGCGAAGTCCCTGCAAATGCTGCGAAAGCGCCTGCATCGGCGCGTGGATCGAACCGGTAATGCTCGCCAACTGCCGCTCTGCTTCGGTCCTGCAATCGACGAGAACGATCCGCTCACCGGCGTCCCGCCGCCGACGAAACTCACGCGGCGCGATTTCCCACGCAGGATTGAATGGATATCCCTTGGGAAGTCCGTCAGGGATTGCGGGGTCAGGCGAGTGAGACATCTTGTCGTTCCACGCGCGATGCTAGTGATCGGCTTGGTGTCGGGTGCAGCCCGCTGCTCAGTAGGATTTCATCGTGCCGCCGATCTCGATCCAAGTTCCGGCCGGCCTCGTCACCCTGCGCGTGATCAAGTGCATCCGCGGCATGTTCATTGCGATCCCAATGTTCATCGGATTGGTAGGTCTCTTGTTCTTCGTCTGGGGCACGAACGACTGGATCTCGGGGTCTGCGAGTTCGGGATGGCCCAAAGCAACCGGTTCAGTCACATCAAGCGAAGTTGTCTCGACGACCCAACATCGCAACGGGCACTCAGAGACCGTCTACTTGCCCTCCATCAACTACACCTATTCGGTCAACGGGGTGGAACTCCGCGGCGACAAGATCTCATTTCGCACGCGCTTCGAAGGTGAAACGCTCGCGCAGATCACAGTCGCGAGATATCCCATCGGGTCGAATGTGGCTGTTTCGTACGACCCAGACGACCCCGCCACGAGCGTGCTCGAGCCTGGCGCGGACCGGACGAATTGGATACCGATCGGCTTCGGAGGCTTCGTCGCAGTGTCTTGCGCGATCTTCACTTTGAAATCCCTGAGAACGCTCCGTCGCATGACGACGGCGATTGAACCGGTCGACCCAACCAAAGCTGGCAACGAACTGCCCGGCAATTTCTCGTAGACCTCGGACGTGTGATGCACTCAGGGCGAATGGTTTCGCAAGTCTGCGAGCTCGCACTCGGCAGTAGGTGGTGCGGTTGTAACCTCGGCGCGATGGTGGGGTCAGTTGCAAACTACTGGAACGGGTGAGGACGATGAACAAACTGCTTGTGCTGCCTTGCCTCGATTCCGAAGAATTGGTTGCATCCCGACGGCAGGAGCTGACCAACACTCGAGGTGCTGCAGAACTTGGTCGAACCGCGGTGGAAGCTGCCCGCGAAGGTTTCTATATCACCGAGGCCGGGCAGAAAATTGTTTGGCGCGACGCTGTTCAAACTGCCTGCGTCGCCAAACTGAGCATTGCGCCAAACGCGACGCTGCCAAGCGACGAGCGACTCGCGTTCGCTGAGACCATGATTCAGGTCAGCAATGAAACAACGCTTCGCGCGTCACGCCGCCTCGTTGAGAGTGGATTGCAACCGCTTGCGCTGAATTTTGCCAACGGTATCCACCCTGGCGGGGGATTCCTTGCGGGAGCCACAGCGCAGGAGGAGTCGCTCTGTCGATCCAGCGCTCTCTATCAGACATTGGTTGGTGATCCGATGTATGAGGCGCACCGCAAGCGACAGACATCGGACTCCGATTGGGCAATCTATTCACCAAACGTGCCAGTCTTTCGCATGGATAACGGAACGGAACTGCAACATCCTTGGCTGCTGAGCTTCCTGACATGTGCCGCCCCGTATGCGCCAGTCATTGGCAAACGGCAATCGGCTCAACTCTTAGAAAAACGTCTGCATCGCGTGCTAGCGATCGCACGGGCGTACAAGCATTCCGCACTCGTTCTCGGTGCCTGGGGCTGTGGCGTTTTCGAGAATGATCCGTACCGCCTTGCCGCTGATTTTCGGAAGGCTTTGGAAAACGAATTCAGCGGAGCGTTCTCCGACATCGTCTTTGCCATCACTGATTGGTCGCCCGAGAGGAAGTTCCTCGGACCATTCCGTGATGTGTTTGCTGCAGAGGGCGATGCGTCACGGTCCACCAAGAGACATCGCTGACCGGCCAAGGTTCAAGATCCGGCGGTCTGAACCTAATCCCCAGCGCGATCGACGACTTCGTACCCACCGCCCGGCTCGCGCACCGTGTCGCACGGCCACTCTCCGCGCACCATCTTGACCGGCGCGATCAAGAACAGCACGACTGGCCAGAATGGCTCGGCGACGCCATCGTGCATGATCGAATAAGTCGTTGATCCACCCTCGAGGGCAGTCGTCGCTGTTGGGTAAGCACCCGTACTTCGTGCGCTGCCTTGAGCGATGCCAAGTCCTGCGCAGTACGTCGGCTGCACCTCAACTTGTCCGCGTGGAACTTGCACGAGTGTCAGTTCCCAGTGGCTTCGATCGAGCCCGCGCGTCGATGGCTCTTCGTTCGCGGCGATGAGCGATGGACTTTCAGCAACGAGCGCAGGCAGCGTGTTCGGAGGCATGCCTTCAAGTCCATTCGTCTGGTTGAGGTGCCCAGTGCAACCGACAAGCGCACTCAACCCAAGGCTCGGCACCAGCACGCGAAACTTACTCATAGAAATCAATTCCTTCTAGGCGCAGCGCCTCTTCGATCACAAATGGGTCCATCCCACGCCGTTCAAGCGCCCCAGCGACCGCCAGCGCTGATTTCTTGCCGCGCTTCGCGATCGTCGCACGCGCGAGCGCAAGTGCTTCGCGCCGCGCGCCAACTGATCCAGCGACCCGTCGTCCTTCGCGCGCGGCTCTCGTTTGGTCGACTCCCTCGAACTCAAGCACGTGTGCCAAGTTCTCCACCGAAAGTCCTCGCTTCTGCCTGTGAACCGCATGCGCGCGGCTCTCGGCGTGCGCATCGTCATCGAGCCATCCATCTGCTTTCATCTCGAGAACCGTCGCATCGACGATGGCACGATCGAAACCGCGTCGTGTGAGCCGATCAGCGAGCGTTGTCGAATTGTGCGTCCGCTTGGCAAGCGCACCCATCGAGAACTCCCGTGCTTCTCTGCGCGCGCCATAAGACTTCACGCGCGCGTCGACGGCAGCTGTCCAGCGCATCCCATCCGTGATGCGAAGTTCGGTGAGTGACTCGCGCGGAATCCTTGCCGCCGCACGTGTGGATCCTTCAACGAACAACTTCACCCACCGCGGATCCTTCGTGTCCGTCTGAATTCGCTCGAGGGATCGCACTGAACTTCTGCGACGTGGCGGTGCGCTCGGTCGGCTCATGTCAATTGATCCAGAAACGCTGCAATTTCCGAGGCCGCGTGGCTGTCGCCGGACGCCTTTGCTCGCACGAGTCCGCAGCGTAGTGTCGCCGTTGCGTCGTCGATCCGCCCAGCTTGTTCGAGTGCGCGCGCCTTGTGGTAGTAGGCATAGCAGTAGTCGATGTCAGATTCGATCGTCTTATCGAACCAGGCGACTGCAGCGTCGTAGTCGCCCGCTTTGAGATACTCCTGAGCCATTCCATACCTGCAAAATGCATCTGCAGGATTCTCCTCGAGC
>CAYHHO010000128.1:0-7439 GCA_964356445.1 uncultured Singulisphaera sp.
AAAGGGCGAGTACGACGGCGAGTGGTGCTTCATCAACGACAAGAACTCGGCGCGTCTCGCCGTCATTGATCTGCGCGATTTTGAGACCAAGCAAATCGTCAAGAATCCACTGGTCAACACAGACCACGGCGGCGCGTGCGTGACGCCGATGACGGACTACATCATTGAAGGTGGGCAGTACGCGGCGCCGCTGGGTTTCACCTATGCGCCAATGGATCAGGCCAGCTACAACGCAAACTTCCGTGGAATGGTGACCTGCTGGAAGTTTGATCGCACGACTGGTCGTATAGACCAATCCAAGTCGTTCGCGCTCGAACTTCCTCCGTACTGGCAGGATCTCTTCGACGCAGGCAAACTCGTCAGCGACGGCTGGATCTTCGGCAATTCGTTCTGCTCGGAGCGCGCCACAGGTACAGCCCAGATCGGCGACAAGAACTTTTTCGAGGCAGGATGCAGCGAGTTCGACAAGGACCAGATGCATGTGATCAATCTCCGCGCCGCCGAAAAAGTCGCTGCAGGGCCGAAGGTCAAGAAGATCAACGGGTTCACCGTGATCCCGATGGATGTGTCAATCGCGGAAGGACTTCTGTATCTCATCCCTGAGCCCAAGAGCCCTCACGGACTCGACGTGACTCCGGGCGGTGAATACCTCGTCGTCGCTGGCAAACTCGATCCGCATGTCACCGTCTACTCGTTCGCGAAGATCCAGCAGGCCATCGCGGACAAGAAGTGGACAACTGATCCGTACGGAATTCCGAAGCTTGACTTCGATGCATGCATGGAAGCGCAGGTCGAATTGGGTCTCGGGCCTTTACACACGCAGTTCGACAATCAGGGCTATGCGTACACCTCGCTCTTCCTCGACAGCGCGGTCGCGCGTTGGTCGTTGGGTGGTCCCTACGCAAGCAAGCACTCCGAAAGTCCCTGGACGCTCGTGGGCACGGTCCCGGTTCAGTACAACATCGGCCACCTTGGCGCGACTGAAGGCGACACCGTCAGTCCTGACGGCAAATACCTCGTCGCGTTCAACAAGTGGTCGATCGATCGGTATCCGCCCATCGGTCCGCTGCTTCCACAGAACTTTCAACTCGTTGATATTGCGAAACCAGGCACGACGATGGATGTGATCTATGACATGCCCATCGGATTCGGAGAACCCCACTACGCCCAGATCATCAAGCAAGACAAGATCAAGGCGTGGCAGATTTACCCGGAAATCGGCTGGGATCCGCATCAGCAGAAGGTTGATCCAACTGCAGCGATGCCGGGCAAGGAACGGATCGAGCGCGATGGGAACACCGTGCACGTCTACTCAACGGTCACGCGCAGTCATTTCAAGCCTGAGCGCGTGGAAGTCAAGCAGGGTGACCACGTGGTTTGGCACCTGACGAGCACCGAGCGGTCCATCGATGCCACGCATGGATTCGCCCTTGGCGCTCACAACATCTGCTTGAGCCTCGAGCCCGGTGAGGCGATCACATTCGAGTTCGATGCAGCGCAAGCGGGGGTCTACCCCTTCTACTGCACCGAGTTCTGCAGCGCCCTCCATCTCGAAATGATCGGATACTTGTTGGTTGCGCCAGCGGGTGGTGGATCACAGGCAGCTGCGGCTCCAGCGGCTGGGGTCGTGGGTGAAGTGAAGTAAGAGGAGGAACACGATGACCTCAATAAGGACCTTCGTGATCGGACCAAGGGTTCCGTCGGAATTGCTCCGACGGAACCCAGTCCGCTATCGCCTACCTTCGGCGTTGATGTTGGCTGGTGCGCTGATCTTCATGCTCAGTGCGCTGCTTCCCTGGTGGCACATGAAACTGCATGCGCCTCAGTACCCCAAAGGTCTAACGCTCGAGGCGCATGTGAATTCAATGTCGGGTGATGTCGCCGAGATTGACATCCTGAATCACTACATCGGGATGAGGCCATTGACGGAGGCAGCACCGCTTGAGCGCAAACTTGCGTGGTTCGCCGTCACGTCCATGGCCGCCTCTCTCATCGCGGCGAGTTTCACGGGGACGTGGTGGGCTGGGATCTTCTCACTGCCACTGATCTTGTTCCCAGCTGTGTTTCTCTTGGACCTCAGGTACTGGATGCATGACTTCGGAATGAATCTCGACCCGAGCGCACCGCTCTCCAACTCGATCAAGCCATTTTCGCCGCCGGTTCTTGGGCATGGCGTGATCGGGCAGTTCACGACCGATGCGTACGTTGGCACCGGGCTCATGACCGCGGTCGGGGCTGGAGTACTGACACTGGTCGCACTCTGGTTGCACCGGCGCGCTTTCAAGCCACTCCTTGATCAGCGAAGGAATGAGGCGAGCCTCACGTGATCGCGTTCCTCATCATTCTCTCGACCCTGACGCCGCTTGCAGCAGGATCAAGCGAAGGAAAGTCGCTCCAAGCCATCATCGATGCGGCAGAGCCAGGCAGCGTGGTTCAATTGGCGCGCGGCGTCTACAAGGGAGGGGCAGCGATCAAGAAACCGCTGACTCTCGATGGTTCGCTCGGCCCGGTCATCGACGGTGATCGCAACGGAGACTGCATCGATATCAGCGCAGAAGGGGTGACGCTGCGCAGTCTCGTGATCACGCACGGTGCACTGACCTTGGACCGCGAACATGCTGGGATCGTCGTGCGCGCGCGCGGTGCGGTGATCGAGTCCTGCACGATTACGGATTGCCTCTTCGGGATCAGCGTGAGTTCAGCGGATTCTGCGATTCTGAGGGGCAATACGATCGTTGGTGCAGACCTCGACATTGCGAGGCGCGGCGACGCGATCAAAATTTTCCGCAGCGATGATGCCGTCATCGAGCGCAATACCGTCTCGAACGGTCGGGACATCGTGGTTTGGTTCTCCAAAGGCGCGCAACTGCGCGAAAACGAAGTGATGGACTCGCGCTACGGCCTGCATCTCATGTACAGCCACGATGCCATCATTGAACGCAACACGTTGGAGGACAATTCGGTTGGGATTTTCCTGATGTTCTCGAACGACGTGATCGTGCAGCAGAATTCTATTACAGGAAGCCGCGGTCCCAGTGGGTACGCGCTCGGATTCAAAGACATGGACCGTGCGACTGTCCGCGACAATTCGTTGGTGGGCAACCGCGTTGGCCTGTATCTCGACAACTCGCCGCAAGAGCAGGGGGTCTGGAATCTGATCGAGGGGAATCTCTTTGCGTGGAACGACATCGGTGTTGCATCGCAACCTTCGGTGAAGCGCAACGCGATCATCGGCAACGCATTCGTCGAGAACCGGACCCAAGTGTCGGTTCGCGCTGGCGGGACACTGGGTGGCAACGATCTCGCACGCGATGGTCGTGGCAATTACTGGAGCGACTACGCCGGCTTCGATATCGATGGCAATGGCATTGGTGATCTCACCCACGAACCGCGCGACCCCTTCGCGCGACTCGTCGACCGATTTCCGGAACTGCGAATTCAGGCGTTTTCCCCAGTGGAATCTGCTCTGGACTTTGCAGCGCGCGCCGTGCCGGTCTTCCTACCCAAGCCGGCATGCACCGACCCCAATCCGCTGATGGTTTCGCCAAACGTGACCGCGGGCCTTGCAGGACGGACGGCATCGTGGCCGATGGCCGTGCTGGGGAGTGCCTGCATTGGACTCGCAGTGGTCATGACGCGGTCGGGCTGGCGCAAACAAAACGCGCAGGAGAACAATCCATGATTCAGTTGGACAACATTCACAAGAACTACGGTCGCCGACGGGTGTTGCGCGGAGTTTCCTTCGACGTCGCCGCTGGCGAGTCTGTCGCGCTGTGGGGTGGAAATGGCGCGGGAAAGACCACGGTGCTTCGGTGCATTCTCGGGCTTACGCCATACGAAGGGACGATAAAAGTCGATGGCATCGATGCGGGACGGCAGGGCACGCGTGCGCGAAGCCTCATCGGATATGTCCCGCAGGAGTTGCCAGCGCATGGGTCGTCAACGCCGCGGGAAACGCTCGATTTTGTGGCGCGTTTGCGTGGTGTCGACCGTGGGTCGTGGCGATCGCTGCTGGAACGAGTTGAACTGATGGATGAAGTTGGAACGCGCATCGAAGAGTTCAGCGGCGGCATGAAGCAGCGGCTCGCTCTTGCGATGGCGCTCATCGACAATCCGCCTGTTCTCCTGCTCGACGAGGCAACAGCTGGGCTTGACCTCGCCTCGAGGCGCGCATTCATCGACCTGCTCAAGGGTGTCCGCGACGAGGGTAGAACGCTGCTCTTCACGACACATCGTCCCGACGAGATCGAGGAATTGGCTGGGCGCGCAATTGCCCTCGACAACGGACTTGTCGCTATGGATGGTGATCCGTCTGGGCTTCTTGAACTCTTGGAAGGGAGACCGGTCTATGACCGCCATTGAATCTGGAACTCTTCATATGCAGACTGTTGTCCGTCAACACCGTGCAGTGCTTGCGCCGACGATCAGGGCCACTCGCCCGAGGCGCGTCAAGGTTGTCGCGGCCATCGTCGCGCGCGAAGTGCGTGAGTCGCTCAGAAATCGGTGGCTCGTTTCGTTTGCGATTTGCTTTGCACTTCTGAGTGCGTCACTGGCGCTTCTGACCCGATCTGCGGCCGGAGACCAGGGCGCTGCAGGATTCGGAAGGACCGCCGCCGGACTCATCAATCTTGTGATGGTGTTGGTGCCGCTGATGTCGATGACGGCAGCAGCGGCATCCGTAGCTGGTGATCGAGAGCGTGGCGTGATGGCGTTCCTGCTTGCGCAGCCGGTTTCACTCCTCGAGGTCTTGCTTGGCAAGTTCATTGGTCTCTCGATGGCAGTGGTCGCAGCGGTCGTGCTCGGCTTCGGTGTGGGTGCGCTGCTCATTGCCGCTTCCGGTGGCGGCGACGCGTGGACCTATGCGCAGGTCACGATGCTCACGGCACTTCTTGCAGTGGCGATGGTCTCGGTCGGAATGTTTGTCTCTGCTTTCTGCCGCCGTTCGGGTACGGCGATCACCGCTGTGCTCCTGACGTGGCTTGGGCTCGTCTTCGCCTGTGACCTTGTGCTCATGGGATCGCACGTTGCGCTGAAGCTCGGCGTGCCGACGCTCTTCCATCTTTCGCTCATCAATCCACTGCAGGTCTTCAAGGTCGCCGCGCTCACTCCCCTTGGAGGAAGTCTCGATGTGCTTGGACCTGCTGCGGCTTGGGCGGTGCATGTGTATGGGCGTTGGCTGACGCCCATGCTCCTTGTTGTGCTTGCAGGATGGGCGATCGCGCCCGCCGCTGTGTCGTACATGATCCTGCGCAGGAAAGGGGCAGCATGAACCGCGTGGCAATTGGGCCGATTGCTGCCACGGCCGCAGTGGTTCTCTTCGCCTGCGACAAGCCGACGATCGAGCCACCATCGATTCACTGGGGTGTCCAAGAGTGCGCCTCATGCAGCATGTCAATCGTTGACGAGAAGGCAGCCTGTGCGTTGGTTCGCATTGCCGCAGATGGTCGCCTCGAGAGCCTCGCGTTTGATGACATCAATTGCCTCGTGGAGATCATGGATGAGAGTCCCGCCCCAGAGTGGACGGTCTTCGTGCGCGACCACTCGGCACCAAAGTGGTTTGACGCGCGCACGGGGAGCTTTGTCAGGTCGCCCAAGATTTCAACGCCGATGGCAAGCGGGGTTGCGTCATTTCCGACGCCTGATGGCGCGAGCAGTGCGGGCAACGGAGTGCCGATGGATTTCGCAGCGACCTGCGCGTCGATTCGATCTCGGCGTACCGTGCGAGAGTGATCGCTGACCATCAACCAGCGCGGGCTGCAGCGCGAATCGTGTTGCCGAAGTCTCTGTGGGTCCTGAGCGCGATCAGCCTCTTTGCGGATCTGGCGGGGGAGATGGCATATCCGCTGCTGCCGCTCTTTGTCACGGGAGTACTCGGGGCGAGTCCTGTAGCACTTGGACTCATCGAGGGATCGACCGAAGCACTTGTGGCGATCATGCGTGGCTTCACTGGTTACTGGAGCGATGCAAAGGGACACCGCGTGCGATGGGTGAGACTCGGGTACGCAATCGCCTTCGCTGGCAAGTGTGTCATCGTGCTCGCGAACGGGTGGGGAGTGGTGATGGGCGGGCGATTCCTCGATCGCTTCGGGAAGGGGGTTCGCGGCGCGCCGCGCGACGCGCTGATCGCAGAGAGTGTTAGTGTGACCATGCGGGGTCGCGCGTACGGCTTTCACCGCGCGCTCGACTCGGCCGGTGGTGTCGGCGGTTCGCTGATCGCCGCAGGGTTTCTCTGGTGGCTGATTGGCGCGCGCGAAGTTGGACCAGGGGACGTTTCGAGTTTTCGCATCGTGCTTGCAGTTGCGGCAGGAATGGCGCTCGTTGCGTGGCTTCTCTCGTATCTGATCCCGCGCACACCACCCGAGCGTGTGCGGGCACAGCGTGCTGCACACGCTTCTGCGAAGCGGGAGCCGCTCGGGTTGAAACTGTGGATTGCCATTGGAGCGCTCACGCTCTTCTCGCTTGGCAATTCGAGCGACACTTTTCTCCTGCTGTGGGCGGTGCAACTGGGACATTCGCCAATCACGGCAATCCTGCTCTATGCGACCCTCAGCGCGACCTACGCAGCTGCGAGTTATCCGATGGGGATACTGAGCGATCGCTTTGGAAGATGGCGAGTGCTCGCAAGTGGCTGGGCGGTCTACGCGATCGCGTACGCGGGATTCGCATTCGTGGATCGCGCCTCGGCCGATTGGCTCTGGGTGATCTTCGCGCTCTACGGTGTGAGCGTGGCGTGCACCGAGGGGACGTCCCGCGCTGTCATTGCAGATCTTTGCCCATCGTCGCGTCTCGCGACGGCGCTGGGGATTTTCGGGCTGATGCAGGGGGTCGCATTGTTGCTGGCGAGTGTGGCCGCTGGATGGCTCTGGAGCCTCGGGCACGAACGCTGGGTGTTCGCGATTGGATCGACGGCAGCCGTGGCAGCGCTTGCGGTGCTGCCGTGGGTTTCGCGAGGGACTGGGCAAACGACGCTTGACGCGCGGCGCTAGATCGCCACCTGCGGCGCGGAGCCGATGTAGACAAATTGGTAAATCACGATATCGTCATCCGTGATTCGTCTATAGACTCTCATCCCAGAATCTTGACCTTTTCTCCGAGTTCCTTTCTCAGCCTCTTCAGCCCCACAATGAACCATTCCACCCAATCGAGCCAGGCACACTCCCTCGCACTTGAGCGATTCACGTATGACGACGCAATCGTCAGAAAATTTGTCGGCGCAACCATGCTCTGGGGTGTCGTCGGGATGCTTGTCGGCCTCATCGCCGCCGTCCAACTGACGCTGCCCGCGGCAAATGTCGCGGAGTGGCTGAGTTTTGGCCGTCTTCGACCCCTGCACACCAACGCGGTCATCTTTGCCTTCGGCGGAAACGCGATCTTCGCAGCTGTCTACTACTCGTCGCAGCGACTCCTCAAGGCGCGCATGTTCAGCGACCTGCTAAGCG
>CAYHHO010000129.1:0-7321 GCA_964356445.1 uncultured Singulisphaera sp.
AGAGCCTGTGATAGCCAATGGTCACCCCCAAGCCAGTTGCGACGTACATCCCGACGACCGCCACCAAGCTTGGCCATCCAAAGAGTCCGCCCCAAAGCAGGTACATCGCGGCGAGCACTCCCAGCGGCGGGAGCGCCACTGCGGCCAACATCGCCAAGTGCATTTCATTTCGTGTGAGCGGCGATTCGGTCGAACCATCAGTTGCCAACTCGGGAGCATCAACGCCGTCGATCAGTGGATCCTGATCGAGCATCTGCACACTATCTGTGGTCGTGCTTTGCAAAACAACAACTCCCTCTTTGGGGTTTCAGGAACCGTCTCGTGCCGCTGCGGGATGGGGCAATCTAGACCATTTGGTCGGGTCGCACAATCCGATCGAAGGATTCTGCGTCGATATGACCGAGGTCCAGCGCTGCATGCCGGAGCGTTGTTCCTTCGTGGTGCGCATGCTTTGCGATTGCGCTTGCCTTGTCGTATCCGATGTGAGGTGCCAGCGCCGTGACCATCATGAGGCTTTTTGCGAGCAATTCGTCGATTCTCGCCTGGTTCGCCTTGATTCCCTCTGCACAGAACTCACGAAACGCATCGCAGGTCCCCGCGAGCAACTCGCAAGATTGCAGAAGATTGCTCGCCAGAACTGGCTTGAAAACGTTGAGTTCAAAATTTCCCTGGGACGCCGCAAACTGCACAGTCGCGTTGTTTCCGAAAACTTGCACGCAGACCATCGTCATACTTTCGCTTTGAGTCGGATTGACCTTGCCAGGCATGATGCTTGAGCCCGGTTCATTCTCGGGAATCACAAGTTCGCCAATTCCGCAGCGAGGGCCGCTCGCGAGCCATCGGATGTCGTTGGCAATTTTCATGAGCGAGCCTGCGAGCACGGCGAGTGAGCCATGCGCCTTCGCAGCGGCTTCGTGACCAGCGAGCGCTGCGAACTTGTTGCGCGCACTTGTGAACGGAATTTTCGTGACGCTGGCCAACTGCTCAGCAACACGCTCGCCGAATCCCGCCGGTGCGTTCAATCCCGTGCCGACGGCGGTACCGCCAATAGCAAGCGCACGCAGGTCTGGAAGGCTCTCTCTGATTGCACCGAGCGCGCTATCAAGTTGCGCGACATATCCAGAGAACTCCTGACCGAGCGTCAGCGGCACTGCATCTTGAAGGTGCGTCCTGCCGGTCTTCACGATTGCGCTGAACTCTCGCGCCTTGACGTCGAGGGCGTCTCGCAGTCGAGTGACTGCGGGAAGAAGCGTGCGCTCGAACTCGATCGCCACCGCGATGTGAAGCGCAGCGGGGAATGTGTCGTTGCTCGACTGCGACATATTCACATGGTCGTTTGGGTGGACCGGCTTCTTCGTTCCCATGACTCCGCCTGCCATCTCGATGGCACGATTGGAGATCACCTCGTTGACATTCATGTTGGACTGCGTGCCTGAGCCAGTCTGCCAGATCTTGAGCGGAAACTCGGCGTCGAGCTTTCCAGACGAGACTTCGGCTGCTGCCGCGACGACGAGATCGCGCAGGTCCTTCGAAAGACCTCCCATGCGACAATTCACCTCCGCGCAAGCTGATTTCAAGAGCCCGAATGCGTGAACGATGGGCAGCGGCATCCGATCGCCAAATGGAAAGTGATGCATCGACCGCTGCGTTTGTGCTCCCCAGTAGTGGATTGCGGGAACTTCAACCGCTCCCATGGCGTCGGTCTCTGTGCGCGTGGGTGATTTCGAATGTGCGTCTGACATGGGCGAGTGGCTCCCTTCGAGCAGGCTGAGTGTAACGGCGCGAAAAATACAAGCGGTGAAGTCACTCGCCTTGCGTGTCGCGCGCCACGCGCAAACCGTCGCCGAGATAATCGCCGCGGTAGTCCGCCGGAACTCCATATCGATATGAAGCGCGCGACATCTTTCCGATGCCCGCCCAGGACCCGCCGCGCATCACACGAGTGGTGCCTGAATGGGGACCTGTCGGATCGGTCACCCCAGCCTTGCACTGCGCGTAGTAATCGCCCTGGAAGTAGTCGCCGCACCACTCCATCGCATTGCCGAGCATGTCGTGAAAGCCAAGTGCGTTCGCGGGTCGCTCTCCGACGAGACCTGGTCGTGCGTTCGAGTTTCCTTCATAGCGCGCAATCAAGTCGAGCTCGCCGTAGCGTGCGTCGGTCGATCCTCCGCGGCACGCGTATTCCCATTCCGCCTCGGTCGGCAAGCGAAAGGCAGCGGATTCGAGAAAGAGAATCACCTCTCCAAACGTGACACGCTGCACTGGCAGTCGCGGAGCGAAGAACGAACTTGGATTCGAATTGCGCACGCGCTCCCATTCCAATTGCGTGACTTCGAATCGCCCGAGATAGAACGGCTTCGTGATCGTCACAAGATGCGCGGGCTTCTCGGCATTCTGCGCGTCGGAGTCGGAATCTCCAGCTCCCATCAGGAATTCGCCGGGGGGAACCAGCAGCAGTTCCACTCCCGAGCGACGATCGCGAACTCGCCACGGCAGACCAAGCGCTTCGATGCGGGCTCGCATTGCTTCGTTTGTGACCACCGCAGGATCTGGTTTCGCATCCAGCACTTCTGCCCAGCTAATTTCGGCTGGGTCGGCGATTGAATCAGGCTGCGCTGGTTCGGGTGGAGGAGATGGTTGAGGCGCGGGAGTCGGGATAGCAGCCGGCGTCGTCACGGTGGCCGTCGGCGAATTCGCTGCCTTCGGATCGGCGTCATTTGAACATCCGACGAACGCACCGCCCGCGAGCAGAGCTATCACCAGACAGTGAGAGTGGCAGTGCACGCCCAGAGGATACGGGAGGTGCAGTATCAGTGACCTACGGCAACACACTCCATGCAGACAACACCGCGGACAAGTCTGCGCCATCGACCACTCCACTCGAGTTGACATCGGCGGGACAGAGTCCGCTCGCAGGACAAGATCCCCACGCAGCCAAGACGCCAGAGAGGTCGGCGCCATTGACAAGACCGTCTGCATTGATATCCGCCGCAAGTGGCATCGAACTTCGCCATGCACCGCGACCGTAGGTGCCAGCAATGATCGTGCGCCTCAGTACGTCGATCTCAAGTTGGCCGATGTTCACATTGGGAAGGTCCGTGCCATTCTTCACCCACGATGCGCCAAGGCTGAAACTTGCGTAGATCCCGGCGCCGCTGCCGAGGTACATCGTCGGCACCGTCCTACCCCAGTCGACCGCGAGCGTTTGGCCGCCTACGCCTGCGGGAAGGGTGCCAGTCACGTCGGTCCACGTTGATGCGTTGATCGTGCGAAGCACTCTGGATCCCGACGAAGCGTCGCGTGAGATGATTGCATCGCTCGCCGAATTCGGCCGAGTGCAAATCGTCGTGATGCGAACGCCATCGATGTTGCGAATGCGAGTCCAAGCGGTGCCACTGTTGGTCGTTCTCCACACGCCGCCTTGCGAATTGCCGACCCAAATCGTGTTCGAAACCCCCTTCACCGTTGCAATCGCCGTCACAGTCCCGCCGTCGGCGACTGTCGTATCGCTGATCGCAGTCCAAGTGCTCGACGTCATCGCGGCTGTGTTGCTCCAGAGTCGATTCGTCCCACCCAAGAGCGTATTCGCTGCATTGGCATCGGAAACAAGCGGAGCGATCCACTCACGCGTATCGCTCGACCATGGCCCCGAGATGTTTGTCTGAGTCGAGTTCACCAACCGGTAGACCTTGAGGTACACATACGTTGTATAGAGCGTCGTGTAATTCGAAGCGTTGTACGCGCCGAATCCTCCGTCGCCGGTTTGAAGTTGCTCCCACGCGATCGATCCCGTCGAAGTGCCGTTGGCACCATTGTCCTGTGTCCCAGCCATCATGCGATTGGGATCCGTCGGATGCTGCGCAATCGTGTAATTCTGGATCGCGGCGAGAGTGGCATTGCAGTTGATCCACTGATTGCTAGATCGCCGCCAGATTCCACCGTCGCAACCGAACCACGGGGCATTGTTCGCGCCAAACGCAATGCATTGTTGGTCGGGGTGAATCTGCCCGCCCGACGCAGAAATCTCTGTCCACGAGGCGCCGCCATCGCTCGATTCGATGACCCCAGCGACTGAAAAGACCGGAGAAACGCCGCCGCAGTACAGATGGTTCGCGTTGGTGGGATCGACGCTGATGGAGAGATCCCACCAACCTTGTGACCCTGGGAAATTCGGAGTCGCAGTCAACTTGGTCCAGTTGACTCCAGCGTTGGTCGTCTTGTACAGACCTTCGAGGGCGCCACTTGTGTTGACGAATGCGCCGTAGAGAGTGGTCGGAGCGGACGGAGCGATCGCGAGAACGATTCGAGTGAATCCCGTCGTCGGCAATCCCCCGGCGAGAAGTGTGAAAGATGTGCCGCCGTTCGTTGATTTGTAGATTCCACCCGATTTTTTCGCGACATAGACCTGCTGAGGGTCAGTTCGATTGACCGCGAGGCTTGAACAGTCTGACGTCAAACTCGCGCTGGACCAAGTTCCGTCATTCGTGCTGCGTCGGTATCCGCTCGATCCAGTCCAGTGAATCGCCGCTGGCACCGCGGCGGTCGTTCCCGAAATCACTTCGAGTCCGCTGCAACGACTGCCGAGGGTCGACGCCGACGCAACGGCTGACCACGTCGAGCCACCGTCGAACGATCGGTAGAGTCCGTCGCCTTGGGATCCCGAGACATACTCGCCTGTGCCCGCGTAGACCGACTCGGGAAAATTTCGGTCAATGCAAACAGCGCCACTGTTGAGGTTGGGCATCGCATCGGTGACGGGAGTCCAATTCGTTCCAGAGTTGGTGGTCTTCCAGACTCCGCCAGACGCAGTGCCGATGTATGCAACGGCCGAATTCGTCGGGTGGCACGCGATCGACGCGACGCGACCACCAGCGTCTGCGTTGCCCGACCAGTATTCGCTGGTCACGGGCCGTGGACCAACGAATGTCCAACTCATCGGACCAGGCGCATCCTGAGTGTTCTCGAGTGCGAACCCCGCTTTCGGAACTGTTCCGCCGACGATGCGCCAATACTCGAATGGCGGAGGACCGTAGCCCGGACGCTTGCGCGGACTCTCGCACGCGATGGTGACGAGCGCGCGACCATCCGCGTCGCGGGTTCGTGGTGTGGTGGATTGACAGCCCGTGAGTGCGGACGCTGCGAATGCGACGAGGGTCGCGAGCGAACAGAGATAAGTAAAGCGCGCTTTCATGAAAAACCTCGGCCGGAGTCGTATCGGCAGCGTACTTGTCGCCCGCGATTTGACTTTATAATTTCCGCGTGACTCCAATGAAAATCAGAGGACTGCCCATCCTCGCGCCTGCTGCTTGCCTATCCGCGACGCAAGGAGGCAGTCGACCGCTGTGTGCCGAACTCGAAAGGGTCGCCCAAACGCTCTCGCAGAAAAGCGGGGCGCTTCGATTCGGTTCGCCTGTTGCGTTCACGTACAACCCGCTCGAGTACGCGTGGGAGGCGCACCGCGCGTATCTCGCACGCGCAAGATCGAAGCCCGTTGCGTTGTTCGTCGGGATGAATCCTGGACCATTCGGGATGGCGCAGACTGGCGTGCCATTTGGTGAAGTCAACGCCGTGCTCGACTTTCTTGGGATCGATGAACGCGTTGCGCGAATCACGAGCCCGATCCGAACGCATCCGAAGCGACCCATCGATGGATTTGCCTGTACGCGAAGCGAAGTGAGCGGTGCGCGTGTGTGGGCGTGGGCGCGTGAGCGATTTGGAACGGCTGATGCATTCTTCGACGGTGCGTTCATTTGGAATTGGTGCCCGCTCGCGTTCTTGGCGGCGAGTGGTGCAAATCTCACGCCAGATAAGTTGCCGCGTGCGGGACGCGGAAGCGCGAGTGTGAAGGCACTCGAGCGTGCGTGCGACGAGGCGCTTGCTGCGGTGATCGCGGCGCTCGAGCCGAAGCATCTCATCGGATTCGGCGCGTTCGCCACGAAGCGTGCGCAGCGGGTGATGGATGGGATGAATGGCATGGAAGCGCGGTCGAAGCGCCCAGAGATTCATCAGGTCTTGCACCCGAGTCCTGCGAGTCCTGCGGCGAACCGCGGCTGGGCAAGGCAAGTTGAAGACCAACTCGCAAAGGCGGGAGTTGAGTTTGCGCGACGCGCGAGGGTGAAAGCGGATGGATCCAAGAAAGTGGGCTGCGCCCGATGAGGATCGTCGCACCGGTGGCACTCGCCGCGTGCTGGATCGCGCTCTGCGCGTGCACGTCGATGGCGCACACGCGCGTGCCGACACGGATGATCGTCGTCGATGCACTCACCGGACAGCCGGCTCCCGACATTTCGATCAATCAGGTGTCGCGCACGGGGTACATCTCGACGCCGATCGTTTCTGATGCCACCACTGGTCCCGACGGAGATGCGCTCTTCGATGTCATCTACGCCCATCGTCGATCGAGCTACTGGCGGTTGACACTCGCCAAAGGTTCGACCGCAGCGAAACCGACACCGCGCGCGACGCACTCTTGGCAGAGTGGAAATCCCATTCCGCTGGAGTTCAAGAAACTCGCAGATGGTGGATATCGGATTCCGCTCTGGCCATCAACCGAATTGATCGTCGAGTTGCCGAGTGATTTTGTCGGGCTGGTCATCGTGGCACCGCGACCTGAAGACTGCCCAGAGAGCTGCGGATGGATGCCACCGACCATCGTCGATGGCGTTTCGAAGCGAACGGCCATCGCCAAGCCCGACGAGCACGGTGTCGTTTCCTACCCAACATCGATCGCGGGATTTCGCGGATTCGGATTCGACGAGATCCACCTCCAAAGATGGAACGATCAATCGAAGTCGGTCGAGCGACTTGAGAGTGTCGCGGCATACACGCGGATTCCTTCAGTAGGAAAGCGCGGCGCATCGACCGCGTCGGCCGACCACGAGTACAGCGGCGTGTATGCGTGGGGCATTTCGGACTACGACGAGTCAGCGAGGTGGGAGTCAACCGAAGCAGACTGGGCTCCGTGGAACCACAGGAAAGCGATTTGGTTCGTCGGCACACTCGCTGACTTGCGCCAGTGGGTGGCGCGGAATCAACTCTCGTTCACCGAGCACTTCAGCTACATGGCGGAGTTGCGTGAACCGGTCAGCATTCGCGTCTATGACTCGAGCCAGTTGAACCCGATCCTTCCTGCAGATCCTTTGCCGACGACTGTGCCGGTGTGGGTGGTTGGCGATAGAGGCACGAGCGGCGGAACCGGCGCGCTCGCACCCTGAGATCGCGCGATAACTTGATAGCACACAAGGAGCCTCTCCATGAATCCAATTGTGGGCCTTCGGACTTTCGTGTGGGTAAATCCTAGCCAATTTCCCGGATTTCAACC